>NZ_JBFAON010000008.1:0-226161 GCF_040659795.1 Pseudonocardia sp. NPDC049635 | reverse complement strand
GACGTCGGCGATCGCATCCTTGCTCAGGAGCATCCCGCCCAGCACCGACTGCTCGGCGGTGAGATCCTGCGGCGGCTGCCGATCGAAGGTGCCGCTCCCGCCGGTACCGGAGCCGCCCGCCTGGTCCCCGTCGCGAACGGCCCGAGGCCGGCCGGTGGGACGATCGTCCGTCAGAGCCATACGCAGCGTCACCCCCGGTGGACAGCATACCGAACATACGTTCGAAACGCGAGCCCGCGGCGACGTTCCCGCGTGGATCTCCCGTACTCGTCCGGCCCGGGCGGCCACCGAGCCGCGCGTCGTGCGGCGGCGGTGCGGGACCTGCAACCGGACCGGTCGTACCCGAGGCTAGGTCGATTCGCATCGCCGGCACCAGTCGGCCTGGTGATCAACCTGGGGACGGACTGTGCACCACCACCGCCCATCCCGGGACCGTGCTGTGGACAACCTGGGGACAGTGCGGCGATTTCGGTCGAAACCGCAGGTCAGAGGTATGGGCACAGCTGTGGACAACATCGCTGTGGCGTGTCGGCGCAGGGCTGCTCCCGGCGTGTCGGAGCGCGCTACGCGCCGTTCGCCGCCCGGCGCGTCCACAGCCCCGCCCGACGCGCGGACCGTCACCTCGCGGCGTGTCGGCTGCGTGACACGGGATCCGCCCGGTCCTCACCCGACCGGGTGGATCCGTCCACTCACGACTCCGGAGCGCGGTCGCGGGCCGCCTCGGACGGGTCCGCACACACGACAGAGCGGTGCCCGGAGCTCTACGCTCCGGACACCGCTCTGACTACTCTCAGTGGTCGACCGACCACCGCACCGCTCAGCTCGCGACGACCGCGATGGGCAGCTCGGTGGTGACCTCCGGGTGCAGGCGGACCTGCACCTGGTGCTTGCCCAGGGTCTTGATGTGACCCGGGACGTCGACGATCCGCTTGTCCAGCGTCGGGCCGCCGGACGCCTTGACGGCCTCGACGACCGCGGCCGGGGTGACCGAACCGAACAGCCTGCCGTTGTCGCCGGCCTTGGCCGGGACCGTCACGTTCAGGTTCCGCAGCTGCGAGTCGACCTGCTGGGCGTGGCCCAGATCGCGGATCTCGCGGGCCTTCTGCGCCCGGCGGATCTGCTCGACCTGCTTCTCGGCGCCACGGGTGGCGACCACCGCGAGCTTGCGCGGCAGCAGGTAGTTGCGGCCGTAGCCGTCCTTGACCTCGACGATGTCACCGGGGGCGCCCAGGTTCGGGACGTCGGCGTTGAGGATGAGCTTCATCTGTCTCCCCTTCCTCAGCGCGCCGTCGAGGTGTACGGCAGCAGTGCGACCTCACGCGAGTTCTTCACCGCGACCGCGACGTCCCGCTGGTGCTGCCGGCAGTTGCCGGTCACCCGACGAGCACGGATCTTGCCGCGGTCGGAGATGAACTTGCGCAGCAGACCGGTGTCCTTGTAGTCGATCAGCTGGGCCTTGTCCTTGCAGAACGCGCAGACCTTCTTCTTCGGCTTGCGCACGATGGCCTTGGCCATGGTGGTGCTCCTGGTGTCGTCCGTCGCCCGTCACGGGCGATGGGATACGTGGATCAGAAAGGGGGCTCGTCGTCGGACGCCGCGCCGCTGCCCGCGGGCGGGGCCGAACCCCAGGGGTCGTCATAACCGCCGCCGGAGTTGCCCCCGCCGGAACCGCCGCCCTGCTGGCCGCCGTAACCGCCGCCACCGCTGCTGCCGCCACCGTCGAATCCGCCACCGCCACCGAAGCCGCCGGAGCCTCCGCCCCGGCTGACCTTGTTGACCTTGGCGGTCGCGTAGCGCAGCGAGGGGCCGACCTCGTCGACCTCCATCTCCACGACGGTGCGCTTCTCGCCCTCACGGGTCTCGAAGGACCGCTGCCGGAGCCGCCCCTGCACGACGACACGGGCGCCCCTGGTGAGGGACTCGGCGACGTTCTCCGCCGCCTGGCGCCAGACGTTGCAGCGCAGGAACAGCGCCTCGCCGTCCTTCCATTCGCCGGACTGGCGGTCGAAGGTCCGCGGCGTGGACGCGACGGTGAAGTTGGCGACCGCGGCGCCGGAGGGGGTGAACCGCAGCTCGGGATCGGCCGTCAGGTTGCCCACGACGGTGATCACGGTCTCGCCGGCCATGACAGCCCCTCTCAGCCGGCGGCGGGCGCCGGCGTGCGGGTGACGTCCTTGCGCAGCACCTTGGTGCGCAGCACGGACTCGTTCAGACCCAGCTGGCGGTCCAGCTCGGCGACGGTGGCGGGCTCCGCGGCGATCTCGACGACCGCGTAGATGGCCTCGCTCTGCTTCCTGATCTCGTAGGCCAGCCGGCGCTTGCCCCAGACCTCGATCTTCTCGACCGATCCCCCGTCGTTCTTCACGACGGTGAGGAACTGCTCCAGGGACGGCTGCACGGTGCGCTCGTCCAGGCTGCCGTCGAGGATGACCATGACCTCGTAATGACGCATGAGAACCACTCACCTCCTATGGACTCGAAAACGGTCACGGCCCGGACGGCCGTGACAGGAGGTTCTCAGTGCCCCCCGACAGTCTCACCGCGCGGCCGGAGCCGAACGGGACCTGCGGGGCGACCGGTCAAGGCTACCAACGGCCGCCCCGGGCCCGACCTGCGGGTACTCCGGCCCGGTGGCCCGGACGGTTCTGTCGGGGGTGCTCGCTACCGTGGCGTCCATGCAGATCGGAGCGCACGTCCGCGACGCCGAGGATCCGCTGGCCGCGGCCGAGGAGGTGGGGGCGGAGGTGATCCAGCTCTTCCTCTCCGACCCGCAGGGCTGGAAGAAGCCGCCGCCGCACCCGCGGGCCGCGGAGCTCGCCGCCTCGGAGGTCGCGGTGGTGGTGCACGCCCCCTACACCGCGAACGTCGCCTCGACGAACAACCGCATCCGGATCCCGTCCCGCAAGATCGTGCAGCAGCACCTGGCCGGCGCGGCGGAGGTCGGCGCCTTCGGCCTGGTCGTGCACGGTGGCCACGTCACCGCGGGCGAGGACCCGGCCGCCGGGATCGACAACTGGCGCAAGTTCGTCGAGCGCCACGCCGGTGAGCACGGGTTCGACGTACCGGTCCTGATCGAGAACACCGCCGGCGGGGACAACGCGATGGCCCGCCGCTTCGACGCGCTGGGCAGGCTGTGGGATGCGGTCGGCGAGTTCGGCGTCGGGTTCTGCCTGGACACCTGCCACGCCTACGCCGGCGGGGAGGAGCTGGCCGGGATCGTGGCGCGGGCGAAGGCGATCACCGGCCGGATCGACCTGATCCACCTGAACGACTCGCGCGACGCGTTCGACTCCGCCCGTGACCGGCACGCCAACATCGGTGCGGGCACGATCCCGCCCGACGAGCTGGCCGCCGTCGTCGCCGAGGCGGGCGCACCCGTCGTCGTGGAGACCCCGGCCGAGGGTCAGGCGGCCGACATCGCGTTCCTCCGCGAGCACGCACGGGCCTGACTCACCGCCAGGCGAACACCGGCTGTTCCAGGTGCGCCACCCTGGTCGGTCTGCCGTGCAGCACGACCTCCCGGAACTGGTGCAGCACCGCTCCGGTGGGGGCGTGCACGTAGCGGTCGAACAGCGGCACCTGGATCACCGGGGCGTCGGACTCGGGGATGGTCAGGAACCGGGGCTCCCGGTCGATCTCGGCGAGCGGGAGCCGGTGCAGCTCGGCGACCTCGTCCGGGTTCGGGACGGGCTCCCCGGCACCGCCCGCCCACAGCACCACCGGCGTGATGACGTACCCGGAGCGGGTCGGGTAGTCGTCGAGCAGCCCGAGCACCCGGTCCGGGCCGAGCTCCAGCCCGACCTCCTCGGAGACCTCGCGGCGCGCCGCCTGCTCCGCCGTCTCCCCGGCGTCGAGCCGGCCACCGGGCAGCGCCCACTGACCGGAGTGCGCACGCAGTGAGCGCGCCCGGCGGGTGAGCACGAACGCGACCTCGTCGGCCAGCGGCCCGTCACCGGTCGCGCCCGGCACCGGGAGCAGCGTCATCGTGACCGACGCCGACCGCTTCCCGGACCTCTCGGCGGCGGTCGCGGCACGGCGGCGCAGCACCGGCAGGGCCTCCTCGATCCGTGCCCGCAGCCGCTGCTGCACCTGGTCCGGGACCACCGCGTCGTCGCCCATGCCCCGATACTTCCGCACCCCTCGCCCGGCGGGAGGCCACCCGAGACCACCGTCACCCCTCACCGAGATGCAGCTCAGCGGGCGCACCGCACCCCCGGACTCCCGCTGAGCTGCATCTCGACGCGCGCCGGGCGGGGCGCGCACCGGGCGAGGCGCGCCGGGCAGGGCGCGCCGGGCAGGGCGCGCCGGGCAGGGCGCGCCGGGCGGGGCGCGCACCGGGGTGGGACGCGTGCCGGGGCGGGCGCGCGCGCCCGGGGTGGGACGCGCGACAGGGCGGAGCAGGGCGCGACAGGGCAGGTCAGGCCGCAGCGGCCGACCGGGGCGCGGGCGGCCAGACCGGGTCGTGCGCGGTGCCCGGCGCCCGGCGCAGGATCTGCCGTACCACCAGCACGCACAGCGCCACCACGATCGCGTCCCGGACCAGGACGGTCACCAGGAACGGTTCCATCGGCAGGCCCTTGTCGGCGACGCCGAGGTACTGGTACATCCGCGGTACCCAGACCAGGGCGTCGACGGTCATCCAGATCAGCAGCAGCCGCCAGCGCGGGAGCGCCAGCACCGCGAGCGGTACCAGCCAGAGCGAGTACTGGGGGCTCCACACCTTGTTGAGCAGCAGGAACGCCGCCACACAGAGGAACGCGAGCTCGGCGACCGCAGGTGGCTGCGGGGCGCGCAGCGCCAGCACCGCGATCGCGCCGACGGCCAGCACCATCAGCACCGCGGTGACCGCGTTCAGGACGGTCGGCGAGGCGCCGTCGGCGAGCGGCCCGTCGAACCCGGGCCAGCCGGTGAACCAGCTCAGCGAGTACCAGATCGAGTCCGGATCAGCCGGACGCGTGCGGTTCAGCAGGAAGAACTCGGCCCAGCCGCGCGGCCAGGCGAGCGCGACCGGCAGGTTCACCGCCACCCAGGCTGCGGCTGCGGCGCCGGTCGCCCAGGCCGCGCGGGCCAGCCCACCGGCCGACCGCCGCCGCCACCCGACGAGCACGATCGGCACCAGGAAGAGCAGCGGGTAGAGCTTCGCCGCGGCGCCGAGCCCGATCAGCACGCCGGCCCAACCCGGCCGGTCCCGGCGCAGTGCCAGCAGCGCACCGGTGGCCAGCGCGACGGTGAGCGCGTCAAAGTTGGTGAACACGTGCACCAGCGCCAGCGGGGACAGCGCGACGAGCGCGGCGTCCCAGGGGCGCTCCGGCCGTAGCCGCACGACCGCCCAGACCACCGTGAGCCAGGCCGCCGCCAGCCAGAACGCCGTCATGTTGAAGTAGACGACGACGTCGAGGGCGGTCGGCAGCGGCAGCCGCTCCGCCAGCCACTGCCATCCGTCGGTGAGCTGCGCGTTGAGGTACTGGAAGAACCCGGTGATCACCGGGTACTCCATCCACCGCTCGACCCGGGTCCCGTCGGAGCGGGTCTCGAACCAGGCGTCGCGGTAGGGGACGCCGTCGTCGGCGAGTCCCTCCAGGCCGTAGAGCGGGACCGTGTCGGAGTAGCACATCGCCACGTACTGGCGGTCGTTGCGCCAGTCGAGCGCGGGCACGCCGTCGGCGGTGCGGTACTCCTGCAGGCAGGCCGCCTTGCCGAGCCAGCTCAGTGCCAGCACCACGACCGCGAACAGCAGTACCACCCGCAGCGGTGTCCAGTACCGGGCGCGGCCGACGAGGGCGTGCCTGCCGAGCGGGCCACCGATCAGGTGGCTGGCCGAGCGGGCGAGCGGTTCGGTCCAGCTCGGGATCTCACGGACGGTCGGGCCGTCACCGGTGCGCGACCCCCCGGAGGGGCCTGCGCCGGGACGGCCGGCGTCACTCAGCCCCCACCGCCGTTGGGATCCTCGGAGCCGTCCTGGCCGCCGGAGTCCGGGCCGGAATCACCGCCGGAGAACGGATCGCCGTCGCCACCCCGGTCACCACCCCGGTCACCGCCCCGATCGCCGTTCCGGTCACCGTTCCGGTCGCCGTTGCGGTCACCGTCCGAGCCGTCGTCGGAGGAGGAGTCACCGCCGTCGGAGTCGTCCCGTCCGGAGCCGTCACCGCCGTTGCGGTCCCGGTTCCCGTCCGGCCCCCGGCTCGGTTCGGTGGTCTGCTCACCCGGGGAGGAGTCCTGACCGGATCCGCTGTCGGCGGAGGCGTTGCGGGCCGGCGGCGCCTCGCCGATCGGCCGGAACCCGGCGAACTGCTCGACCGGGGTGCCGCGCAGCACGTCGTTCATGTACGACTGCCAGATCTGCCCGGGCAGCATGCGACCGAAGATCGCATTGCCGGAGGAGTTCCGGATCGGCGAGTTGTCGTCGGTGCCGACCCAGACAGCGGTGGACACCGACGGCGTGAAGCCGACGGTCCACGCGTCGTTGTTCTCCCCCTCGACGGCGCTCTGCACGGTGCCGGTCTTCACCGCGACCGGGCGGCCACCGTTGAGCCCGATCCGGGACGAGCTCGCGACGTCGGTCATCGACTCGGTGACGTTGCGCGCCACCTCCGGGTCCATGACCTGCTCGCCGGTGTCGGTGCCGCCGCGGTCGTAGATGACCCGGCCGTCGTTGGCGGTCACCTTGCTGACCAGGAACGGCGCCCGCCGCACACCGTCCGCGGCGAACGTCGCGTAGGCGGCGGCCATGTCCTTCGGGTGCACCTCGCGGTCACCGAGCGCGATGCCGCCGGTCGGGTTCGGCAGCAGGTCGGCGGGGATGCCCGCCTGGTGCGCCGCCTCGGCGACCTTCGCCGGGCCGACGTCGAGGCCCATCCGGTAGAACACGGTGTTGATCGACTTGGTCATCGCCTCCTTGACCGAACAGTTCGCGCAGCTCACGCCCTCGGAGTTGGTGACCGTGGTCCCGGCCAGCGTCTGCGGCGACGACCCGTCGTAGGTGGCGCCCAGGCCGATCGGGTCGGGCGCCTGCAGGGCGGCGGCGACGACGAACGGCTTGAACGACGAACCGGGCTGCTTCAGGACGGACGCGTAGTCCAGCCCGACGCCGTTCTCGCCGCCGTAGTAGGCGATGACCGCGCCCGTCTTCGGGTCGATCGACACCAGCGACGAGCGCAGGTTCTCGGGCTGACCCTCCAGGCTCTGCGTCACGGCCTCGGCCGCCTGCTCCTGGGCGGCCGGGTCGATCGTCGTGGTGACGGTGAGGCCCTGGGTGTTCAGCTCGGTCTCGGAGATCCCGAGCACCTCGAGCTCGGCCCGGGCGGCGTTGTAGATGTGGCCGCGGTCGTCACCGGGGATCCCGCCGCCCTCGCCTGCGGACGCCTCGTTCCAGCGGGGGAACTGCTGCTGGTCGCGTTCGGCCTGGCTGAGCCAGTTCTGGCTCACCATGCCGTCGAGCACGAAGTTCCAGCGCTGCTCGGACATCTCCGGGTTCTTCGCCGGGTCCCAGCGCGACGGCGACTGGATGAGGCCGGCGAGCATCGCCCCCTCGGAGACGTTCAGCTCGGAGACGTCCTTGCCGAAGTACGCCTGGCTGGCCGCCTGCACGCCGTAGGCCCCGCGGCCCAGGTAGATGGCGTTCAGGTAGTTCTCCAGGATCTGTTCCTTCGTCATCTCCTTGGACATCTTCGCCGCGAGCACCACCTCGCGGAACTTGCGGAACAGCGAGATCTGGTCGTTGCCGGTGGTGACCTTGATGTACTGCTGGGTGATCGTCGAGCCGCCGCCGATGCCCCCGGTGAGCTGGTTGAGCACGGCCCGGGCGATACCGGTGATGTCGAAGCCGGGATTGGAGAAGAAGGTCCGGTCCTCCGCGGACAGCACGGCCTGCTGCACGGGCACCGGGACCCGGTCCAGCGTGACGCTGGTGCGGTTGACGTTGTCCGGACGCACCGTGGCCAGCGGGTCGCCGTCGGCGTAGGTGAAGGTCGCGACCTGGGTGACCGCGATGTCGTCGGCGGCCGGGACCGGGAAGATCAGCCACCCGATCGCGAACGCGACCAGCGGGCCGAGCAGCGAGACCCCGGCGGCGGCGATCAGCCAGTTCCGGATCCGGCGCCTGCGGCGCGGCGGACGGCCGTCGCCGTCCGCACCGGGCCGGCCACCGTCGGCGCGACCGGGTGGCCCGGGCGGGCCACCGTCCCGGCCCGGTGCGGCAGTCGGGGCCCGACGGCCGTCGCGGGGCGGGCCGGGGCGCTGCGGCGCGGGCGGCGGAGCCTGCCGGGCGCCGTACCCGGCCGCGCCGACGCTGCCGATACCGGAGTCCTCGTGGGTGAGCAGCGGGGGCGGCGGCGGGGGGAGCGGTCGGGGCTGGGCGACCGGCGGCGGAGGCGGGACGACCCGCGGGGGCGGGCCGGGCGGGCCCGGTCGCGGGTTCGGGCCCGGGCCACCGGGCGGTCGGCCGGGGGGAGGGGGCCCGGGTCGTCGGGGCCCGGCGCCGGGTCGGGGAGCCGGCGGGGGGAGCGGTCGGCCGGGGGGAGGGGGCGGCCCGGGCGGTGGGGTGCGTCGGGGGTCACGCTCGTCGTTCACCGGGCGGCTCCGTGGGGTGCGGTCTCGCTGGTCCGCCGGGGACCGGGCCGGGGGTGCCCGGGGCGGCGGTGTGGGGCCGGTCCGCGACCGCGGCGGGCCCGGCGGGCTCCGGGGCACCGGCCGGGACCGGCCGACGGATCGGCCGACCGATCGGTACGGCGGTCGGCCACGGGGTTCGGCACGAGATCAACCGCCCGCCGTCCGGCGCCCGCCGCGTGGGCGGCCGGTACCGAGGACGAAGGAACGGACCAGGTGGTTCCACCGACAGGTCCGGCACACCTCGACCACGTGCACCGTGAACTCGCGGTGGTGCGCCGCGAGCTGCTCCAGGTCGTCGGTGGAGCGGGCCGAACCGGAGACGTGCCGCAGCGCCTCACCGAACACCCAGGAGACGTGGGCGAGCTGGTCCCGGCGGCAGACCGGGCAGGTCTCGTCGACGGCCCGCCCGTGGAACCGGGCGGCGCGCTGCAGGTAGGCACCGGCGTCGCACACCTCCTCGCGGTCGACCCGACCGGCACGGACGTCGGCCAGCAGCGCGCGGCGCTGCAGGGCGTAGTCCACCACCTGTCGCGGGCTGAGCACTCGACCAGGGTACGCGCGGCCGTGCTCCGCACCGACCGCCCGTCCCGGGCCGGTGGCCCGTTCCGTGCCTGGTCGAGGCACTCACCCGATGACAGGTGGTTGTGACGACGATCATTCGACGAGCGAACCGATGTATCGGACCGATATGGTCGGTCGGCGGTCCACCCCGGGCCGCGCGGCGGCAAGGAGGGCGTGCGGTGCTGGAGTTCGCCGTTCTCGGTCTGCTCCAGGAAGGACCACTGCACGGCTACGAGCTGCGCAAGCAGCTCGGCCGGCGGCTGGGCGGCCTGCGGGCATTCTCCTACGGCTCGCTCTACCCGGCACTGCGCAGGCTGCTGCGTGCCGGTCTCATCGCCGAGACCGGGCCGGACCAGCTCGACTCCGAGCGTGCGCCGGTCACCGGCTGGTCTCGGCGCGGCCGCCGTGTCTACCGGATCACCGCCGAGGGCAAGGAGCGCTTCGGCGAACTGCTCGACGACGCGGGACCCCAGGCCTGGGAGGACGGCAGCTTCGGCGTCCACCTGGCCTTCTTCTCACGGACGCCGGCGCAGACCCGCCTGCGGATCCTGGAGGGGCGGCGGCGCGCGGTGGAGGAGCGGCGGGACGGGCTGCGCGCCGCGCTGGGACGGACCGGGGAACAGATCGACCGCTACACCCGCGAGCTGCACCGCCTCGGGCTGGAGAGCTCCGAGCGGGAGGTGCGGTGGCTGAACGAGCTGATCGCGGCCGAGAACGCCGAGCAGCTGCACGAGACCATCCCCGGCGACGGCGCCGGAACGGACGCCGGACCCGGGTCCGGCGGGGAACGACAGGACGAGACAACAGGAGGAGCCTGACATGAGCCAGGTTCGGGTCGCGGTCGTCGGCGTGGGTAACTGCGCGGCGTCGCTGGTCCAGGGTGTCCACTACTACGCGGACGCCGACCCGTCGACCCAGGTCCCCGGCCTGATGCACGTCGACTTCGGTGGCTACCACGTGCGCGACGTGACGTTCGTGGCCGCGTTCGACGTCGACGCCAAGAAGGTCGGCCACGACCTCGCCGACGCCATCTCGGCCAGCGAGAACAACACGATCACGATCGCGGACGTGCCGCCGCTCGGGGTGACCGTGCAACGCGGTCCGACCCTGGACGGCCTCGGCCGGTTCTACCGGGAGACGATCACCGAGTCCGACGACGAGCCGGTCGACGTCGCGCAGGCGCTGCGCGACGCGGGCGCCGACGTCCTGGTCTCCTACCTTCCGGTGGGCAGCGAGGATGCGGACCGGCACTACGCCCAGGCCGCGCTCGACGCCGGGGTGGCGTTCGTCAACGCGCTGCCGGTGTTCATCGCGTCGGACCCGGAGTGGGCGGAGAAGTTCCGTGCCGCCGGCGTGCCGATCGTCGGTGACGACATCAAGTCCCAGGTCGGGGCGACCATCACCCACCGGGTGCTGGCGAAGCTGTTCGAGGACCGCGGGGTCCAGCTGGACCGGACCATGCAGCTCAACGTGGGCGGCAACATGGACTTCCTGAACATGAAGGAGCTGGACCGGCTGGAGTCCAAGAAGGTCTCCAAGACCCAGGCGGTGACCTCCCAGGTGGACCGGGACATGGGCAAGGGCAACGTGCACATCGGCCCGTCCGACTACGTGGCCTGGCTGGACGACCGCAAGTGGGCCTACGTCCGCCTGGAGGGCCGGGCGTTCGGCGACGTGCCGCTCAACCTGGAGTACAAGCTCGAGGTCTGGGACTCGCCGAACTCGGCCGGGATCATCATCGACGCCGTCCGCGCGGCCAAGATCGCCAAGGACCGCGGGATCGGCGGGCCGCTGCTGTCGGCGTCGAGCTACTTCATGAAGTCCCCGCCGGAGCAGTACCGCGACTCCGAGGCGCGGGACAAGGTGGAGGCATTCATCCGGGGCGAGATCGACAACTGATCGTTCTCTCACCGGCGTCGGCCCGGTGGTGACCGTGCAGGTCACCACCGGGCCGATGCCGTTTCCGGATCAGGAAGTCTCCGATCTGAAATCTTCTCGGAATTGTTCGTGAGCGCAGTCATCCCTTTATTGTGTGCTGGGTCATTTATCTGAGCGATATCTGTTCGTAATGTCCTCGTCGGCCTTGCGCGACCTGCACCCACCCGGGGTGCGGGGCGCAGGGTCTCCGCCGGACGACGACGCGGGCGGGATGCACGGCCACCGGACGCGGCGTTCCCAGCGCCGCACCACGAACTCCCCTCGGGCCGCGTACCCCACCCCCACGGTTCGCCGGCGGTGCTACCCCCGAGGAAACACCGTGCCCCAGCGACCCACCGCTCCGGCGCTCCGCGTCGCCGTCGTGGCCACCACCGCCGCCGCGGCCGCAGCCCTGTCCGTGCTTCCGGCCGCGCTTCCCGCCGCCACCGCGGCACCGGCCCCGGACACCGCCCCCACCACCGCCCCGGTGAACCGTGACGTCGCGCCCGCCGCGAACGTCCTTCCGGCCACGTTCGCCACCGCGGGCAGCCCGGCCGCACAGAACGTCACCGCCGCCACCGACGCCGCCGCCCGTGCGGGTCAGGCCGTCGCCGCACGTCAGACCGCGGTGTCCACCGCGATGGCGCAGCTCGGCAAGCCCTACCGCTGGGGCGCGACCGGCCCGAGCGCCTTCGACTGCTCCGGCCTGGTGTCCTACGCGTTCGCCGCCGCGGGCAAGGACGTGCCGCGCACCAGCAGCGCACAGGCGACCGCGGGCACCGCGGTCAGCCGTTCCGACCTGCAGCCGGGTGACCTGGTCTTCTTCTACAGCCCGGTCA
This sequence comes from Pseudonocardia sp. NPDC049635, assembly GCF_040659795.1. NCBI lineage: Bacteria > Bacillati > Actinomycetota > Actinomycetes > Pseudonocardiales > Pseudonocardiaceae > Pseudonocardia > Pseudonocardia sp. NPDC049635. The sequence goes on along the minus strand of NZ_JBFAON010000008.1, from coordinate 214,237 downwards.
GCCACGTCGGCATCTACATCGGCGACGGCCAGATCGTGCACGCCTCCACCAGCGGCAAGCCGGTGAAGGTCGACGACATCGACCGGATGCCGTTCAACTCCGCGCGCCGGATCTGAGTGCCCGCCACCCGGTCAGCGGGTGGCGACCCGCGCCAGCGCCGCGGCGAACAGCGCCACGCAGGCGTGCGCTGCCTCGTCGTCGCGTGCGCTCAGCCAGGACGACGTGATGCCGGTCGAGGCGGCGACGAGGGCCTCGGCCAGCACCCGGGTCCCGACGGCCAGCTCACCGCCACCGGTCTCCTGCCACCGGCGGAGCATCAGGCCGGCCCGCTCGACGGAGGCGGCCTGCTCCCGGCGCGCCACGTGCTCGAGACCGGGGGTGCGTGCCGCCACGTCCACCAGCTCCGCGGTGAGCAGGTGGTACTCCGGGTCGGACCGGACCCGGTCGAGGATCGCCCGCAGCGCCGCGGCGATGCTCGCCTCCAGATCCCCGGTGTCCGCCACCGCGTCCCAGACACGTCCGAGGGATGCGTCCAGCTCGCGGTCCAGCAGCGCGCTGAACAGCTCGTCCTTGGACCGGAAACAGTAGTGGAACGCCCCCTGGGGCAGGCCGGCGCGCTCGGCGACGGCCCGGGTGGTGGCCGCGGCGATGCCGCCCGCCCGCATGACCTCGACGGCGGCGTCCAGCAGCTGTTCGCGGCGCTCGGCCGCAGGCCGGTGCTCGCGCGTCCGGCGCGTCCCGGGTGTCACCGGGGGCACCTTCCCGGTCAACGCCGGCGCACCGGCGCGCCGGGCCGCCACATCGCGACCGGCCGTACCGGCTCCGGAAAGCCGGCGACCGTGCCGAGCCGGTCGAAGCCGAACCGCTCGTACAGCGCGGCACTGCGCTCGGTCGACGCCTCCAGGTACGCGGGCGTCTCGATCGCCCCCAGGCGGGATTCCAGCAGTGCGGAACCGACGCCGCGGCCCCGGCCCGCGGGATGCGCACCGATCGCCGCGAGGTACCAGTGTGCCTCACCCGGCCGCGCGGCCTCCATCGTGCGCCGCAGGGCCCCCGCGCAGCACAGCCCGCCGGGACCGAAGGCCCGCAGGTAGGACCCGGCGTCGCGGAGGCGGTGCAGCAGGCCGCCGCCACCGTGGCCGGGCGCCGACCACACCGCGACCCCGAGCAGGGCCGGGTCGCCCTCGGCACGAGCCAGGTCGACCGCGCCGTGTCGCAGCGCGGACCGCACCAGGACGCCGAGCAGGTGGCGCAGGCGGTCCTCCCGCTCGTCGGGGCTCCCGCCGACGAACGCCGACATGACCGGATCGTCGCGGAAGGCACCGGTCAGCACGGCGACGGCCTCCTCGGCGTGGACGGGTGCGGCCGGGGTGACGACGATCACGGTGGCTCCTCGGGTTCGGACGGGCCGGTGCCACCACCGTACGCCGATTTAGGTCGTTCGACCAAGTCGAATGACCTAAACTCCGCGAGGCCCGTCGTGCGCGGACCCTTCCAGGCGTCGTAGGTTCCGACCATGACCGCATCCCCCCGCCCGCTGGCCCTGATCACCGGCGCCTCCCAGGGCATCGGCGCCGCCGTCGCCCGGGTGCTCGCACCGCGCTACGACCTGATCCTCGGCGGGCGGGACGAGGAACGGCTGTCCGCGGTCGCCGACGAACTGACCACGGCAGGGCCGGCCGGGGTGCGCACCCTGGCCGTCGAGCTCACCGACGACGACGCGCTGGCCGGTGCGCTGGCCGGGCTCGACCGGCTGGACGCGCTGGTGCACTCCGCGGGAACCGGCGAGCTCGGGACCGTCGAGGAGACGCCCGCCGCGGTGTGGCGCCGGCAGTTCGACGTCAACGTCGTCGCGGTCGCCGAGGCCACCCGGCTGTTGTTGCCCGCGCTGCGCGCGGCGGGCTCCGCCGGCGGGGCCGACATCGTGCTCATCAACTCGGGTGCGGGCATCACCGCCAAACCCGGTTGGGGCTCCTACGCGGCCAGCAAGTTCGCGCTGCGGGCGTTCGGCGACGCGCTGCGCGCCGAGGAGGCCGCGAACGGCATCCGGGTCACCTCGGTGCACCCCGGCCGGGTGGACACCGCGATGCAGCGGGCCGTGGTGGCGCACGAGGGCGGCGAGTACGACGGTTCGCGGTTCCTGCGCCCGGAGTCGGTGGCCGCCGTCGTCCTCGCGGCGCTGACCGCGAGCCGGGACGCGCACCTCACCGAGCTGGTGGTGCGGCCGCAGGGCTGAGGGCCGCGGCCGCGCGGAGCTCGGCCAGCGCCGCGAGCACCGGTGGGGTGTGCGCGACGGCGTCGCGCACGACCGCCAGGATCGAGCGCACCGGCTGCGGGCGGACGACCGGCACCGCACGGGTCCCCGGTGGGAGCCGCACCGCGCCGAGTTCGGGGAGCACGGTGACGCCGATCCCGGCCCCGACGAACGCCATCGCGGTGGGGTAGTCGTGCGCCTCCACGTGGAACGGCGGCCGGAACCCGGCCGCCGTGCAGGCCTCGACCAGGGTGCGCCGGCACCATCCGCGGGCGACGTCGTTGTCCACCCAGCGCTCGCCCGCGAGCTCCGCCAGCTCGATCTCGGCCCGCTCCGCCAGCGGGTGCGCGTCCGGGAGCACGACGACGTACGGATCGTCGAGCAGGTGCACCACGCCGAACCCCGGCCACCCGGCGAAGTCCGACCGTTCGACGGTGACCTGCACGTCGCAGCGCTGCGCCGGGTCGTCGGGCAGGTGCTCGCGCAGCGCGAGGTCCAGCCGGACGCCGGGGAAGTCGGTGCTCAGCCGCCGCACCACACCGGGCATCCAGGCGGCACCGACGGAGGCGAAGTACGCCAGTGAGAACGACCCGGTCCGGCCTGCCCGCAGGTCCGCGACGACGACCTCGGCCTCGCCGAGCCGGGCGAGGACCGCATCGGCCTGTTCGGCCAGCACCGTGCCGGCCGCCGTCACCCGCAGACCGCGCCCTGCCCGCTCGAAGAGCACGAGCCCGGTCTCCCGCTGCAACGCCGTGAGGTGCTGACTGACGGCGGACGGCGTGTAGCCCAGGTTCGCAGCGGCGCCCTGCACCGAGCCGCTCGCGACGACGGACCGGAACACCCGCAGGCGGTGCGCATCGAGCATGCGCGAACCATACAGCCCTACTGAATTCAGCGGCAGCGATAATCGCTGGTGCTTAACGGTTGCGCGAGGCAAGCTCGGTTGCATGAGCCCGCCTCCCGTCCTCCTCCGGACCCTCCCGCTCGTCGCCGCAGCGGTCACCGTCCTGCTCTGGGCGTCGGCCTTCGTCGGGATCCGGGCGGTCGGGCACGAGCTGTCGCCCGGTGCGCTCGCGCTGGGCCGGATGCTGGTCGGGTCGGTGACGCTGACGGTGATCGTGCTCGCCGTCCGGGCCCGGCGGGGCCGCCCCGTCCACCGGCCGTCGCCGGGGTTGCTCGGCGCGGTCGCGCTGTGGGGTGCCGCCTGGTTCGGGCTCTACAACCTGGCACTCAACGCCGCCGAGCAGCACCTCGACGCCGGCACCACCGCGCTGCTGGTGAACGTCGCCCCGGTGGTCGTGGCGGTGCTGGCCGGGCTGCTGCTCGGCGAGGGCTTCCCGGTCCGGCTGCTGGTCGGGATGGGGATCGCGTTCGGCGGCGTCGTGCTGATCGCGGCGACCACCTCGGCCGGCGGGGCCGACGTCTCGGGGGTGCTGCTCGGACTGGTCGCGGCCCTGGTCTACGCCGGCGCCGCCGTCGCGCAGAAGCGGCTGCTCACCCGGATCGACGCGCTGCGGGTCACCTGGCTCGGCGCGCTCGCCGGGACCGCGGCCCTGCTGCCGTTCCTCCCGGCTCTGCTCTCCGAGCTCGGTACCGCGACCACCGCGGCCGTCACCGGGACCGTCTATCTCGGCGTCTTCCCCACCGCGATCGCGTTCCTGACCTGGGGATACGCCCTCTCCCGGACGAGTGCCGGCCGGTTGGCGGCGAGCACCTACGCCGTCCCGCCGATCGTGGTCCTGCTGTCCTGGGCGCTGCTCGGCGAGTTCCCGGCCCTGCTCGCGCTCGCCGGTGGCGCGCTGTGCCTCCTCGGCGTCGCCGTCGCGACCCGGCGCACCCGCCAGGCCCCCACCGGGTCCGTCGGACGACCGATCCCGGCCGCCTGAGTTCGGTCTACCCTCACAGCCATGGGGGACGAGCAGGGGGACGACGGCAAGGCCGTCATCCGGGTGTCCGACGCCGAGCGGCAGGAGACGGCCGAGCGGCTGAAACTGGCGCACGACGAGGGCAGGCTGTCGCTGGTCGAGTACGACGAGCGCCTGCGCGCCGCCTACGCCGCGAGGGTGCGCGCCGATCTCGTCGCGCTCGAGGCGGACCTGCCACGGGTCAAGCGCAAGGACCTGCCGGCGGTGCGCGCGGAGCAGGCCGCGGCGGAGCGGTCCGAGCAGATCCGCGAGTACGCCAAGGAGTGGCGGTCCTGGGCCGGTGTCGCGGTGCTGCTCACCGCGATCTGGGCGATCACCTCGATCGCCTCCGGCCAGCTGAACTTCTTCTGGCCGATGTTCCCGATCGGGATCTGGGGTGCGGTGCTGGTCGCGCAGCTGTTCTGGGACGACGACGACTGAACCGCTGACCCGGTCGGGCGGGTCCGATGGAGGCGGAGCACCGTGTCCGACCGCGTGACACCGGCGCCGGAGGGTCCGTCCCGCCGCCGGTGCCGATGACGATGCGACACACCGCCAGCACCCCGGTGCTCCCGGCGGACCGCTGTTCATCGGAGGGTCCGACGGCGGTGGTGCGGGATAGAGTTCCCGACATGCTCGATCCCGGCCGCGTCGACCTGGCCGCGCTGGCCGACGCGCTCGACGACCGGTCGCCGGAGATCCGGTGGTACCTCGACCCCGGTACCGGAGCGGTCGCGTCGCTGCCCGCCCACGACGGCGAACCCCCGGCCGGATGGGTGTTGATCGAGCCGGTGACCAGCCGCGAGTCGTACCGGGACATGTCCGACTTCACGGCCGGGGTGCAGCATCGGCGGGCCGGCGCCCTGCTGGACCGGGCGATCGACGGCCGGGGTGCCTTCCGCCGGTTCAAGAACACCCTGTTCGAGTTCCCCGAGGTGCGCGACCAGTGGTACCGCTTCCGGGACGCGCGCTCCCGGCGCCGCGCGGTCGACTGGCTGGCGGCCGCCGGGCTGATCTCCGAGGCCGACGCCGAACGGGTCCGGGCTCGCCATCCCGATCCCGACCCGTCCAACGAGGATGTTCCCGCGGCCGTCGCCGACGATCTCGTCGCGCACTACGGGCCGCGGGTGCGCCAGGTCCTGTTGTTCGGCTCGTGGGCCAGTGGTGAGGGTTCGGTGGAGTCCGCGATCGACCTGCTCGTGGTGCTCGACGACGAACAGGGCCCGATCGACCCCTGGCACGAGCTCCGCGAGATGGACGACGTGCTGTGGCGGCACACCCAACGCAGCGGGCTGACCATCAGCGTGCTGCCGGTCGGGCAGCGCGAGCTCGCCCGGCCGGACGATCCGACGGTGATCCGGGCCCGCGCCGAGGCGGTGCGCGTGCGATGAGCACCGCCAGGCGTCGACCCGGGATCGTGCGGGCGCGTACCGAACTCGCCGCCGCCCGGCTGCTCGCCGAGCACGGTTACGCCGATGCCGCCGTCTCCCGGTCGTTCCACGCCGCGTTCCGGGCGGCTGAGACGGCGCTGCTCGTGCTCGGGGAGACCAGGGCCGAGCACTCCGACGTGGTCAGCGCGTTCGTCCGGCGGGTGGTGCGGGAGCGCTCACTGGATCCGCGGGCCGGTCGGCTGCTCCGCTCGCTGTACAACCGGCGGGGGCTGGCCGACCACTCCGACGTGCCGGCACCGGCGGCGGAGTCGGAGTCCGCGCTCGCCGACGCCGCCTTCGTGATCGACGCCGTCGCGGCGTGGCTCGCGGAGCCCGGGCTGAGCAGCCCGCCCGACCCGAGCAGCGGCTCCACCCGGCGTCCGGCGAAGCCGGCCCGCCGGGCCCGTCCGGCCCGGGCCGCCGGGTCCTGACCAAGCGCCGGGGCACCCGGCCTGCATGGGGGACCGGACCCGGAAGAACCGGCTCAGAAGAAGTCGCCGCCGAAGTCCCCGCCGTCGAACCCACCGGCGTCGTCGAACCCGCCGTCCATGCCGCCGTCGTCCATGCCGCCGTCCGCTCCGTCAGCTCCGTCGGCACCGTCCGCTCCGGCGTAGGCGGCCTGGTCGGCACCGGCCATCCCGCTGAACAGCGAGGTGAACAGCAGCGCCGATCCAAGGCCCCAGGCGCCGCCGATCAGCGCCGGCTTCCACCACGGCTCGGAGTACCAGCCACGCGGCACCGGACGCCCGGCAACGGTCCCACCGGGGTAGTAGTGGCTGTTGCGGTCGGTCGGTCGCGGTGACGCGGCCAGCGTGCGGCCCTCGACCTCGACCTCGCGCTCCTCGGTGACCTCACCGGCCCGCGCCTGCCCCGGCAACGGAGGCAGCTCCGGGCCCGGGTCGAGTCCCATCGCGGTGCGGGCGGCACGTACGTAGTACAGGCCCTCGTACGCGGTCTCCGTGACCTGCCTGCACTGCGCGACGGTCCGCGCCTGCTCCATCTGTGACCCGGCCGCGGTGTAGCGCTCCGCGGCGTCGGCGAGCGCCTGCCGGGACGGCTCGTCGGTCCCGGTCAGCGACAGCACCTGGCCGCCGAGCCGCTCCACCCAGCGACGGGCCTCGGACTTCGCGTCCTCCAACTGCGCGGCCTGATCCGCCTGATGCCTGCGGACCAGCCAGACCACGGCGGCGACCACTGCCAGCGCGACGATCAGTGTGACCAATGCTCCGGTCATATCGGACCTCCTGCTCCGGTCAACGCGCGACCGGCCCGCCGCGTTCCTGGCGGCCGGTCACCGCACGACGTTGACCAACCGCCCGGGCACGACGATCACCTTCCGCGGCTGGGCGCCCTCCAGCGCGGCCACGATCTTGTCGTCGGCCAGCGCCGCTGCGCGGATCTCGTCCTGGCCGGCGTCGGCCGGCACCGTGATCCGGGACCGGACCTTGCCGTTCACCTGGATCGGGTACTCGACGGTGTCGGCGACCAGGTACCGCTCGTCGGCCTGCGGGAACGGTGCGTAGGCCAGCGAACCGTCGTGGCCCAGCTTCTGCCACAGCTCCTCGGCGATGTGCGGGGCCAGCGGCGCCAGCATCAGCACCAGCGGTTCGGCGACCGACCGTTCGACCGGAGCGCCCCGCTTGGTCAGCACGTTGTTCAGCTCGATCAGCTTGGCCGCCGCGGTGTTGTAGTGCAACGCGGGCACGTCCTCGCGCACCCCGGCGATCGCCTTGTGCAACGCGCGCAGCACGTCCTCGTCCGGCTCCGCGTCGACGACGGTCACCTCCCCGGTCCGTTCGTCGACCAGGTTGCGCCACACCCGCTGCAGGAACCGCTGCGGCCCGACGACGTCGCGCGTCGACCACGGGCGGGACGCGTCCATCGGGCCGGTGTACATCTCGTAGAGCCGGAAGGTGTCCGCACCGTAGCGGTCGCACATCTCGTCCGGCGTCACGACGTTCTTCAGCGACTTGCCCATCTTCCCGTACTCCCGGGTGACGGGCTCACCGTTCCACGTGAAACGTGACGTGCCGTCCTGCGCCGTCTCCTCGACGACCTCCTCGGCGGGAACGTAGCTGCCCCGGGCGTCGGTGTAGGCCCACGCCTGGATGTAGCCCTGGTTGAACAGCCTGCGGAACGGCTCCTCGCTCGACACGTGACCCAGGTCGAACAGCACCTTGTGCCAGAACCGGGAGTACAACAGGTGCAGCACCGCGTGCTCGACGCCGCCGACGTACAGGTCGACACCGCCCGGGTCCTCCGTGCCGGGCCGCGCCTGCGCCGGGTCCTTGCCGATCCAGTAGCGCTCCGCCTCCGGCGAGACGAACCGCTCGGTGTTCTCCGGGTCCAGGTAGCGCAGGTAGTACCAGCAGGAACCGGCCCACTGCGGCATCGTGTTCGTCTCACGCCGGTAGCGCTTCGGGCCTTGATCTCCACCGGCGGGGCCCAGGTCCAGCTCGACGTCCACCCACTCGGCGGCCCGGGACAACGGCGGCTCCGGCTCGCTGTCCGCGTCGTCGGGTGCGTAGGTCTTGGGTGCGTAGTCGTCGACGTCGGGCAGCTCCACCGGCAGCTGGTCGGCGGGCAACGCGATCGGTCCGTGCTCGTCCCACACGACGGGGAACGGCTCGCCCCAGTAGCGCTGCCGGGAGAACAGCCAGTCGCGCAGCTTGTACTGCACGACGCCCTCGCCGTGACCCTTGGCCGACAACCAGTCGATGATCGTCCGCTTCGCCTCGGCGACACCCAGGCCGTTCAGGCTGATCTCGTCGTTCGCCGAGTTGACGGCCGGCCCGTCGCCGGTGAAGGCCTCGCCGTCCCAGTCGGGCCCGGGATCGACGGTGCGCACGATCGGCAGGCCGAACGCGGTGGCGAAGTCCCAGTCCCGCTGGTCCTGGGCGGGGACGGCCATGATCGCTCCGGTGCCGTAGCCCATCAGCACGTAGTCGGCGACGAAGACCGGGATCTCGGCCCCGTTCACCGGGTTGATCGCGTACGCGCCGGTGAAGACGCCGGTCTTGTCCCGGTTCTCCTGCCGGTCCAGCTCGGACTTGCGCGACGCCTCGGCCCGGTAGGCCGCCACCGCCTCCGCCGGGGTCGCGGCGCCGGCGGTCCACCGCTCGTCGGTGCCGGCGGGCCAGGCCGCCGGGGTGATCCCGTCGACCAGCGGGTGTTCCGGAGCCAGCACCATGTAGGTGGCGCCGAACAGGGTGTCCGGACGGGTGGTGAACACCTCGATGGCGGCGTCCGCGTCGCACACCCCGAAACTCACACGCGCACCCTCGGATCGACCGATCCAGTTGCGCTGCATCGCCTTGACCGACTCCGGCCAGTCGACCCGGTCCAGATCGGCGATCAGCCGGTCGGAGTAGGCGGTGATCCGCATCATCCACTGCTTCAGGTTGCGCCGGAAGACCGGGAAGTTGCCGCGCTCGGACCGTCCGTCGGCGGTGACCTCCTCGTTCGCCAGCACCGTGCCCAGGCCCGGGCACCAGTTGACCGGGGCCTCCGAGATGTAGGCCAGCCGGTGCGAGTCGATCAGCCGCCGGCGTTCGCCCTCGGACAGCTCGGCCCAGGCGCGGCCGTCCGGGGTGGCCCGCTCACCGCTCTGGTACGCCGCGCGCAGCTCGGCGATCGGACGGGCCCGGCCGGCCTCGGTGTCGTACCACGCCTCGAAGATCTCCCGGAAGATCCACTGCGTCCAGCGGTAGAACGAGATGTCGGTGGTCGACACCGACCGGCGCGGGTCGTGGCCCAGGCCCAGCTGGCGCAGCTGGCGCCGGTACCGGGCGATGTTGGCCTCGGTCGTGGTCCGCGGGTGCGTCCCGGTCTGCACGGCGTACTGCTCGGCGGGCAGGCCGAACGCGTCGAACCCCATCGGGTGCAGCACGTTGTAGCCGTTCATCCGCAGGTAGCGGCCCAGCACGTCGGTGCCGATGAATCCCAGCGGATGCCCGACGTGCAGCCCGGCGCCCGACGGGTAGGGGAACATGTCCATCAGGTAGAACTTCGGCTTCTCCGAGCCCGGTTCGCCGGGGCCCGGGGCGTGGAAGGTCTGCTCGGCCTCCCAGAAGTCCTGCCACTTGCGCTCGATCCGGCCCGCCATCTCGGCGTCGTACCGGAACGCCGGCCGGTCGGCGCGGTCACCGGTCGACGGTGCCGCGCTGGTCTCGGTGGTCATGTCCGTTTCACCTCGGGAAACATGTCGTGACGGCCCGTACCGGGGCCCGGAACACGCTGCGACCCCTCCGCGCCCGGGCAGGAGGGGTCGTCGCCGCGCCGGCCGTGTCGTGACGGCGGTCTCGCTGCCGACCTCAGCCCGGCGCGGCGCCGGGAAGTCGGTGCCGCCGGTGGGGCAGCCGGCGTCGGGCCGCGCACATGTGACCAGGGTAGCGGGGGCGGGCATGCCGGTTCAGCCGGGTTCTACCCTGGTCACGTGCCCCCCACGCTGCGCCTGGTCCTCGCCGCCCTGCTCCTGCTGGCCGGAGCTGCGCTCGTCGTGCTCGCCGTGCTCGGTGCGACCGGGCGGTTGCCGCGCAACAGGTTCGTCGGTGTCCGGACGCCGAGCAGCCTGCGCACCGCGGACGCGTTCGCCTTCGCGAACCGGGTGGCCGCCCGGCCGGTGGGAGCCGCCGGACTGATCGGCCTGGTCGGCGGCCCCGCGTTGCTGCTGACCGAGCGCGGCGGCGCAGCGCCGTGGGTGCTCGCCGTGATCGCGGCGGCCGGGATGCTGGTCATGGCCGGCCTGGGCGGGTCGTTCGGGGCCCGGGCCGCGGAGCTCGCGATCGCCCGGCAGGCCCCGCCGCCCTCCTGCGCCGGCGCCTGCGCCGGGTGCGACCTGGTGGCGGGCTGCGGAGGCACGGCGGACGCCGACCGGCCGGCCGGGGAGCGCAGCTCCGGCTCCGGCCGCTGAGAGATCACGCCCGGGGCCGGTCCCGCCGGGCGAGCGCCCGCTCGATCTCGTCGGCCGCCGCGGCCGCGCCACCGGCGGCCGCGATCTCCCCGGCCATCCAGGTGAGCCGTTCGCGCACGGCGGGATCGGCGGCGGTCTCCTGCACCGCCGCCCACAGCCGGTCCGGCGTCACCGAGACCGGGTCGAGGGTCCGCCCGAGCCCGAGCTCGGCGATCCGGTCGGCGTTCGCCCGCTGTTCGGCCATCTGCGGCAGCGCCACCAGCGGGACTCCGGCCGCGAGGCCCTCCATGGTGCCGCCCATCCCGGCGTGCGTCACGAAGACCGTGGCGTGCCGGAGCACTCCCAGCTGCGGTACCCGGCGGTGCACCTCGACGCCCGCGGGCAGCGGACCCAGCTCCGCCGGATCGACGTCGCCGATCGACAGCACCACGTGCCAGCCCCGCCCGGCGACGCCCGAGAGGATCGTCCGGTAGAGGGCGGGACGCCGGTTGTAGGCGCTGCCCAGCGACACCAGCAGCACCGGCCGGCCGCCCTCGGGCGGGGTCCATCCGGTCTCGGTGGCCCGGTCCCCGAGCACCGGGCCGACGAACCGGAATCCCTCGAAGGTCTCGCCGGCGTACTGGAACGCGCGGGGGACGGTCACCACCCGCTGCGCGGCCGCTCCGCCCTCGAAGAACTCCCGGACGTTTCCGATCCCCTCTCGACGCAGGTAGGCGCCATACTTCATCATCATGACGAGAAAGCGTGGGTCGAGCGGGTTCAGCTTCGTGTAGCGGTTCATCGACCAGTGCCGGTTGCTCACCAGGTTCGGCCAGACCTCGACCGACGGCACCTTCCAGCGATGGGCGAGCACCCGGCCCCAGACCGCCAGCGGGCCGTCGTGCAGCACCAGGTCGGGGGCCGGATGCCGGGCGAGCAGCGGGACCAGCGCCTGCGTCTCGTCGAGCAGGTAGCCCATCGCGCGGACCAGGTGCCTGCCGTGCATCTGTGGCGGATCGGCGAGCCCGACGGCCTCCCAGGTCGAGGGAACCGGCACGATCCGGGCGCCGGTCACCGCGAGCTGCTCGGCGAACCGCTCCGGGACGAAGCAGCTGACCTGGTGGCCGCGGCGCACCAGCTCGGCGACGATCCCGACCGTCGGGTTGACGTGCCCGGCGCCGAGCGGCACGTAGTGCGAGACGGTGGCCACCGGCTGCAGCGTAGTCACCGCGACCGGCCGGTGCCCCACCTGCACGGGCGGCCCGCAGGGGCCGGTGACACCCGCGGAGGCACCGCTCAGTTCAGGGCCGGGTCCGGCGGGAAGGTGGCCAGCAGCGCGAGCGGGATCCCCTGCCGGCGCAGCACCCGCTCCCACAACCGGTCGTAGGAGGTGGTCAGCAGGTCGTCCGGCAGCCCGGGCACGACGAACCAGTCCCCGCGGGCGATCTCGCCGTGCAGCTGGCCGCTGTCCCAGCCCGAGTAGCCGGCGAAGATCCGCAGACCGCGGAGCCGGGGCGCCAGCGGGGCCGGGTCGGAGTCGAGGTCGACCAGCTGGACCGGGGGCCGGACGGGCATCAGACCGGTCAGTCCGCGCGCCGACTGACCGGTGCGCAGCGCCGCCAGGCAGAGGGCGGTCTGCGCCTCGACCGGGCCGCCGACGAACATCGAGCCGGGGTCACTGGTCAACCCGGCCCACCGGGGCAGCACGTCGCGGACGGCGGAGCGGCCGGGCCGGTTCAGCACCACGCCGAGGCTGCCGTGCGCGCGGTGTTCGATCATGTAGATGACGGTCCGCGCGAAGTTCGGGTCACCCAGACCGGGTGCGGCTACGAGCAGGCTGCCCGGCGTGACCGGGGGAAGGGCGGCGCCTCGGGTGGCGCGGTGTTCCCGCACGGCGTCATTTTCGCACCCGCCCCGCGGGCCGGTCGCGGCACCCGTGCGGGGCGACGTCACCCGATCGACCGACGCCGGACCGGACCGGCCCGGTGCGGCGACGAGGCTCGTAGCGGGCCGCTCGGACGACCGACACGTACGGACGTCTGATCGCCCGTCACCCGGACGGGCGTCCACCGTCACACGTACGTCCTGTACGTACGTCTATGACGTACGTACAGCTCAGAGGTTCTCCGCCGCCCAGGCCCGCAGAGCTGCCTCGGCCTCCTCCGGCCCGAGCGGACCCTGCTCCATCCGGAGCGCCAGCAGATGCTGGTAGGCGCGTCCCACGGCCGGGCCGGGCGGTATGTCGAGCAACCGCATGATCTGGTTGCCGTCCAGGTCGGGCCGGATCGCGTCCAGCTCCTCCTGCTTGCGCAGCTCCGCGATCCGCCGCTCCAGGCCGTCGTAGTTGCGCTGCAGCGCCGCCGCCCGCCGCCGGTTGCGGGTGGTGCAGTCCGACCGGACCAGCTGGTGCAACCGGTCGAGCAGCGGGCCGGCATCGGTGACGTAGCGGCGCACCGCGGAGTCGCTCCACTCGCCCTTGCCGTATCCGTGGAACCGCAGGTGCAGGTAGACGAGCTGGGAGACGTCGTCGATCAGCGCCTTCGGGTACTTCAGCGCACGCATCCGCCTGCGGGTCATCTTCGCGCCCACCACCTCGTGGTGGTGGAAGCTGACCCGCCCGTCCGGCTCCTTGCGCCGAGTGGCCGGCTTGCCGATGTCGTGGAACAGCGCGGCCAGGCGCAACGTGAGGTCCGGGCCGTCGGTCTCCCGCTCGATCGCCTGCTCCATCACGACCAGCGAGTGGGTGTAGACGTCCTTGTGCTGCATGTGCTCGTCGGTCTCCAGCTGCATCGCCGGTACCTCGGGCACGACGTGGCGGGCCAGCCCGGTGTCGCAGAGCAGCTCGATCCCGCGCCGCGGGTGCGCGCCGAGGATCAGCTTGGTGAACTCCGCCTGCACCCGCTCGGCGGTGATCCGGGACAGTTCGTCGGCCATCGACGTCATCGCCGCGGTGACCCGCTCGGCCGGCGTGAAGCCGAGCTGGGACACGAACCGGGCGGCCCGCAGCATCCGCAGCGGGTCGTCGGTGAACGATCGCTCCGGCAGGTCCGGGGTGTCGAGGACGCCCTGGGCGAGTGCGGCGAACCCGCCGTGCGGGTCGACGAACCGGCGCTCGCCGAGCTCGACGGCCATCGCGTTGACCGTGAAGTCGCGCCGGACCAGGTCACCCTCGATGTCGTCACCGAAACGGACCTCGGGATTGCGGGACCGGCCGTCGTAGGTGTCGGCGCGGAACGTGGTCACCTCGATCACCTGGTCACGGCGGCGCAGGCCGACCGTGCCGAACGCGATCCCGGTGTCCCAGACCGCATCGGCCCAGCCGCGGACCGCCTCCAGGATCTGCTCCGGCCGGGCGTCGGTGGTGAAGTCGAGGTCCCCGGAGTCCCGGTCCGAGGCACCCGTGCCGCGCAGCAGCGCGTCCCGGACGCTCCCCCCGACCAGGTAGATCCGGTGCCCACGCTCGGTGAACCGGGCGGCCAGCTCGTCGGCGACGGCCGGCACGTCGAGCATCTGCATGACGGCGTTCTCCTGCGAGCGCTGCAGCTCGTCCGGGTCCGGCCCGGGGCCGGACCCCCGACCGTCCCGCGCGCTCGTACGCGGGGGCTGGGCGGGGCTCACGGGGCGCGAGGTGACGGACGGCGTGGACACGACCGGCCAGTGTAGGCAACGCGCCCGGGCCGGGCCCGCGGGTACGGGTCCGGCCGGGCGGGCCCGCTGATCAACGGCACCCGACCGTGGACGGGACGGGACGCGACGGCTCGCCGGCCCACCGAGATGCCACCGTCTCGTTACCATCGCCACATGTCCACCTCCCGCGGCCGCTCCGGGGGGCGTCGCGCGGGACGCTCGTCCGACCGGCGCCGCCGCCTCCGCACGGTGGACGAGACGTCCGCGGGTGGGCTCGTGGTCGACCAGCGGTCCGGTGCGGCGGCACTGATCGGGCGTCTGGACCGGCGCGGCCGGTTGCTGTGGTCGCTGCCCAAGGGGCACATCGAGGCCGGTGAGACCGCGGAACAGGCGGCCGTGCGCGAGGTCCGGGAGGAGACCGGCATCATCGGTGAGGTGCTGGCACCCCTGGGCACCATCGACTTCTGGTTCGTAGCCGAAGACCGACGCGTGCACAAGACCGTGCACCACTACCTGATGCGCGCGCTGGGCGGTGAGCTCTCCGATGCCGACGTCGAGGTCTCCGAGGTGGCCTGGGTGCCGCTCGGCGAGCTGGAGGGCCGACTCGCCTACGCCGACGAACGCCGGTTGATCCGGCACGCGTCCAACCTTCTGGAAGAGACCGCGTGAGCCGGGTCGCGGCCCTGGTCGCGATCCTGCTCGTCGCCCTGCTGACCGGGTCGGTGGCGGTCCCCGCCCCGGCACGCGCCCAGCCACCGCCGGACGTGGCTCCGGTCCGGCTCGAGGTCGACGCGATGGCGCCGCGGGTGGTCACCTCGGCCGGACCACCCGAGCTCGTCGTCACCGGTTCGGTGGTCAACACCGGGTCGGACCCGGTCGAGGACCTGTCGCTGCGGGTGCAGCGCGGCCCGGCGGTCGACGGCGAGCCCGCGCTGCGCAGCGCGTTCGCCGGCGAGGCCCCGGTGGACGACGCGACACCGGCGTTCGCCGCGCTCGGACCGGTGGGCCCCGGCGCCTCGGTCCCGTTCCGCTACTCGGTCCCGCTGACCGGTGACCGGACGGTCTCGCTCGCGCTGCCCGGGCCGGGCACCTACCCCCTGCTGGTGAATCTCAACGGCACGGTCGACGGCACGCCGTCCCGGATCGCCGGGATCCGCACGGTGCTCCCGGTCTCCTCGCTCCCCGCCCCGTCGCTCCCCGGGCCGGCGCCCGGATCGATCCCTCCGGGAAACACGCCGGGAACGACACCGCCCGGGGCGCCGACACCGGTCTCGATGCTCTACCCGATCACCGACGCGCCCCGTCGGATCCCGCCGGTGCCCGGGCAGGTCCCGGTGCTCACCGACGACGATCTCGCCGTCTCGATGGCGCCCGGCGGGCGCCTGCACGACCTGGTCGACGGGCTCGCCACCGGTGCGCCGCCCGGCTCACCGGTGCGTGCCGCGCTCTGTCTCGCGATCGATCCCGAGCTGGTCGCCACGGCGGTCGCGATGAGCGGTGGTTACGAGGTCACCGTCGGACCGGACGGTGAGACCGCCCCCGGTCGCGGGGCCGCGACGGCAGGCGAGTGGCTCGAGTCGCTCCGGGACGCGGCGGCGGGCGCCTGTGTGCTGTCGCTGCCCCCGTCGGACGCCGATCTGGTCGCGCTGGTCCGCGCCGGCCAGGCCGAGCTGGCCCGCACCACCCTCGGTCAGGGCCGCGCCGCGCTCGCCGAGCAGCTGGACACGGCCGTTCTCGACGACGTCGTGTGGCCGGCCGACGGCGTGCTGGACGAACCGACCCTGGAGGCGCTCGGCGGTGACACGCGGTTCGTCCTCTCCGCCGACGGCGTCTCCTCCGGCCGGACCTCGGGGGTGGTCCGGTTGGAGGGGCCGGGTGGTGGTGACCGCGCTGTGCTGGCCGACCCGCTGCTCGCCCGGGCGGCGACCGGCCCGGCCGTCGTCGAACTGCAGGAGGGCGGTGCGGGCGGCCTGGCCGGCCAGGAGCTGGCCGGGGCCCTGACCTTCCGGGCCGCGGCGGGTCCGACCGATCCGCCGGAGTCCCTGCTCGTCGCACCCCCGCACAGCTGGCCGGGCGGCGGACAGGCCGCCGCCGGGGTGCTCTCCGCGCTGGCCGCACTGATCCAGGACGGCAGGCTCACACCGGCCGGGGTGTCCGGCGTCGCAGCCCGGGACGATCCCGCCGCGGAGCCCGCCCGGTTGTTCTACCCGGTACAGGCCGGCGGGGCGGAGATCCCGGGTGCGGTGATCGACACGGTGGCCGCCCAGGTTCGTTCGATCGAGGGCCTGCGCGGTGCCGCCGAAGCCCGGACCGGGGTCGGAGCGAGCCCGGCCGAGGTGTTCGACCCGCTGGTCCGCGGGACGCTGCGGGCGGCGTCGTCCTGGTGGCGGACCGACCCGGCACGGGCCGAGCGGGAGGCGGCGATCGTGGCCGGGCGGATCGAGCAGATCCGGGCGTCGGTACGGGTCGTCCAGCCGCCCAGCCCGTACTCGCTCGGGACCAGTGACGCGCCGCTGCTCATCACCGTCGCCAACGGGTTGCCCGTCACGATGAACGTCAGGGTCGTGCTGTCCAGCACCACCGGCCTGCGGGTGGCCCCGATCCCGGTCCAGACCGTCCCGCCGCTGGGCCGGGTGCAGGTCAGGGTGAGCGCGCAGGTGACGCGTTCGGGCCAGTTCGGGGTGAACGCGGGCCTGCGCACCCCCGACGGGGCCGAGCTCGGCCCGGACACCCGGCTGCGGGTCCGGTCGACCGTCTACGGCACCGTCACGGTCTGGCTGACCGGCATCGCCGGCGCCTTGCTGGTGGTGCTCGTGGTCCGCCGGATCGTCAGGCGGATCCGGA
The DNA here is from genome assembly GCF_040659795.1 of Pseudonocardia sp. NPDC049635. Taxonomy (NCBI): domain Bacteria; kingdom Bacillati; phylum Actinomycetota; class Actinomycetes; order Pseudonocardiales; family Pseudonocardiaceae; genus Pseudonocardia; species Pseudonocardia sp. NPDC049635. The sequence goes on along the minus strand of NZ_JBFAON010000008.1, from coordinate 197,287 downwards.
CCGGCGGCGGCGCGCCGGGAGCACGTGCCGGCGGTGCGGCGGACGGCGCGACCGACCCGTCCCCGGGCGGTCCCACCGCGCCCGGCCCGTCCGGCCACAGGCCCGCCCCGGACTCGGCGCCACCGCGCTGACCACGACTCCGCACGGTTCGCCCCACTCGCCCACGGCCCCACATCTACCGTTCGTCGCATCGAAGCGACCTTTTGGCGAGAAACAACGTCGGTGCAGCAAACCTTTCCCAAACCCCGTTCGATGACTGGTCGAGCGGGTCGCGAAAACCGTCCTCAGCTCGTCCGCACGGGACGGGGTGCCGTAGGCTGAGGGCGGACGAGACACCAGCGCGCCAGGGGGAGGCGAAGCCGTTGAACGGGCAGATCGACGAGCGCGCTGCCCGGACGGCGACCCCGGCCGCGGACCGGCATCCCTCGCTCGATCCGGTGGATGCCGCCGAGCCGGCCACCGCCGTCACCCCCGGTGAACCCGATCTGCCCAGCGGGGCCGACACGCAGGCCACCGCCCGGGTTCCCGCGCAGACCCGGCCGGCCGAGCGGGTCCACCCGGCCCGCGACGCGGTCGGCACCGCCGCGGGATCGCCCCTCACCGACCGCTACGTGCTGCGCCAGCGCACCGGATCGGACCCGTCCGCCGGTGCCGAGTTCTGGCGCGCCGAGGACACCGTGCTGCGCCGTCCGGTTGCCGTCACCCTGCTCCGCAGGTTGCCCGCCGACGACCGTTCGGACGACCCGGAGGGCTCGGCGCGGGCCGGTGAGATGATCGTCCGCGCACTGCGGTCGGGCTGCTTCGAGCACCCGGGGAGCGCCCGGCTGCTCGACGTGCTGGCCCCGGGGACACACGGCCTCCCCGCCGACGTGCTGGGCGCCGCCGTGGCCGAGTGGGTGCCGGGCAGGTCGCTGGCGGAGACCGTCGCCGAGGGGCCGCTGCGGGCCCCGCGCGCCGCCAAGGCCGTCGAGACGCTCGCGGCCGCCGCGACCCAGGCCCACCAGCAGGGCCTGGTGCTCGGCTGCGACCATCCGCAGCGGATCCGGATCACTCCGGACGGCCGCGCGATCCTCGCTTTCCTGCTTCCCCGCCCGTCCGTGTCGGCCGCCGACGACGTGCGCGGTCTCGGCGGGCTGCTGTACACGCTGCTCACCCGCCGGTGGCCGCTGTCGGTCGCCGACGCGGCCCGGGCCGGGCTGGTCGCCGCGGAGCGGACGCCGACGGGCCGGCTGCGCTCGCCCGCACAGCTGCGTCCGGGCGTCCCGGTGGAACTCGACACGCTCTGCATGGGGGCGCTCGGTCAGGCCGGTGAAGGCGGGCTCGGCCGGGTGCACACCGCGGCCGCGATGCACCGGATGCTGGCCGATGTCGTCGCCGAGCACGCCGACCAGGCGTTCTTCCCGCCGGTGCACGACGGAGCGCCGTCCGATCCGGACGATGTCTGGCAGGACTCCGACCGGCTCGCCGACACCCGCGACGATCCGCAGCGCCGCCGGAACCTACGGGTCGGCCTGGCCGTGCTGGCGGTCGGCGTGCTGGTCGTGCTCGGTTACCTGGGGATCCAGGTGGGTGCACTGTTCGGCGGCTCGGGTACGCCGCCGGTCGTCATACCGCCGGCGGCGTCCGCGCCGGTGCAGCCGCAGCCGGCCGCCCTCTCCGCGCCGGTGGGCGACGTCACGGTCCAGGTCTTCGACCCGGTCGGGGACGGGGACAACGCCGGCTCCGTGGGCCGGGTGGTCGACGGCGACCCGGCGACGTCGTGGAGCACCAGCCGGTACTTCCAGCAGTTCCCCGCGCTCAAGCCCGGCATCGGGATCATGGCCTCGTTCGGCTCGCCGGAGCCGGTGAGCCGGTTGACGATCGAGTCGGCGAGCCCGGGAACCGTGGTCGAGGTCCGCACGGCGCCGTCCGCGGACGCGACGCTCGGGCAGACCGACCTCGTCGACACGGTCACCTTGCAGGAGGGGGAGACGGTCGTGTCGCTGGACGACGCCGAACCGACCGGTCACGTCCTGCTGTGGATCACCTCGCTCGGCCCGGGCAACCAGAGCGAGATCGGCGAGATCTCCTTCGAGCGAGCCGTTCAGTAGGCCCCGTCGGCCCGGCGTTCGCTGCTGCGAACCGTTCCGCCCGGACACCGGTGGTCGCCCCCCGACCGGACCTACCGTGCCCCGGTGACCACCGTCGACCGGTCCCCGCGGCCCGCCGGGCCCGATCTCGACGAGGTGTTCCGGGCACATGCCGACCGGCTCTGGTCGGTGGCACTGCGCATCCTGGGCGACCCGGCCGAGGCGGAGGACGCGGTGCAGGAGGCGTTCCTCTCGGCTCTGCGCTCGCCGCGATTCCGGGGCGAGGCCGCGCCCGGGACCTGGCTGCACCGGATTCTGGTGAACGGCTGCATCGACCGCATCCGGCTGGGTGCCCGTCGCCGCGACCGAACCCGGCCCCACGATCACGGCCGGGGCGGGGGCGACGCCGGGCCACCGGTGGTCCGGGATCCGGCCGGCCCGCTCGTGACCAGGCTGACGCTCGACGAGGCGCTCGCGATGCTGCCCACCGAGCAGCGGGTGGCGGTGGTGCTGGTGGACGGGCTCGGCTACCCGGTCGCCGAGGTTGCGGAGATCACCGGTGTCGCCGGTGGGACGGTGAAGAGCCGGTGCGCACGCGGCCGGGCGCGACTGGCCGCGCAGCTCGGGAGCCTGCACGAGGGGGACCGATGAACGCACCCCGGAATTTTTCTCGGCATTCTGACGAGAACACCTTTCCGTCTGATCGTCGATCTGACGAGAACCCAGGTTCAACTGGGGAAACAGCCAGCTGGGCCGCTTACACTCGTGACTCTGACGATAAACGGGATGCGGCCGCCCGGGGCCGGCTCGAGGACGCCCTCCGGCCGGTGCCGATGCCCGACGAGGTCGCCGACCGGATCCGTGCACGCCTGCGTTCCGAACTCTCCGAACTCTCCGGACCACCGTCCGGGGCCCTCCGGTCGCACACACGGGCACCTGCCGAGCCGAGACCCGGGCGAGGGGCCGGCCCGAGGACCCGGCAGGCGACCGGGCGCGGGACCGGGTGGAGGACACGGCCTCGGGCAGGGGCCGGGCCGACGACGCCGACCGGATCACGGACCGGCCCGTGGGCGTCCGCGGCATCGCGCCGCCCCGTCCGTCTGCTCGCCGCAGCCGGTGCAGCCGCCGCGATCGCCGCTCTCGCGATCGTGCCGGGCGTGTTCCGGCCGGGTGGCGACCGGCCGGCCGAGGGCCCCCGGCCGGTCGCCGCCGACACCCCGGAGGCGCTCCGCAACGCCGCGCCGGGGGCAGGGCTGCCGGACGGTCCCTTCGCCGATCCGGCCCGGGTACAGGCCTGCCTGATCGCCGCCGGCGCCGCGGATCCCGATGCCCCGCTGCTCGCCACCCGGCCGTACCCGGTCGCCGGGCAGCCGGGCGTCCTGCTCGTGCTGGGCACGGCCGAGCTCGGCCGGCTGCGGTTGCTCGTCGTCCCGCCGGACTGCGGGCCGGGAACCGGCCGGGTACTCCTGGAGGGCAGCGCGCCCTGACCCGACCGGGCATCCGTGCCCCGGTTCGCTCTCGGAGCACCGGGAATGCTCCTGTCTAGGATCTGGTTCGAGAGAACAGAGAGCTACGACGCGGGGCGGACCCCGCGAGCCCCGTCATCGCGCGCCCCGGACGGGGAGCGCCAGGAGGGATCGGTACCGGTGACCACCCACGACACCGTGCACAATCTGATCATCATCGGCTCCGGCCCGGCCGGTTACACCGCCGCGGTGTATGCCGCACGGGCCCAGCTGGCGCCGCTCGTCTTCGAGGGCAGCCAGTTCGGCGGCGCGCTGATGACGACCACCGAGGTCGAGAACTACCCCGGCTTCACCGACGGGATCATGGGCCCCGAGCTCATGGAGCAGATGCGTGGCCAGGCACAGCGCTTCGGCGCCGACCTGCGCGCCCAGGACGTCGACGAGGTCTCGCTCGCGGGTGAGATCAAGGAGGTCCGGGTCGGGAGGGAGACCTTCCGCGCCCGAGCCGTCATCCTGGCGATGGGCGCCGCACCGCGTTACCTGCACGTCCCCGGTGAGCAGGAGTTGCTCGGCCGCGGCGTCAGCTCCTGCGCCACCTGTGACGGGTTCTTCTTCCGGGACCAGAACATCGCGGTGATCGGCGGCGGCGACTCCGCCATGGAGGAGGCCACCTTCCTCAGCCGGTTCGCCGAGACCGTCACCGTCGTCCACCGGCGCGACGAGTTCCGGGCGTCGAAGATCATGCTCGAGCGTGCCCGGAACGACCCGAAGATGCGCTGGCGCACCAACGCCGAGGTCACCGAGGTGGTCGGGGACGGCTCGGTGAAGCAGCTGAAGCTGCGCGACACGGTGACCGGTGAGAGCGACGCGCTCGACGTGACCGGCATGTTCGTCGCGATCGGGCACGACCCGCGCAGCGACCTGGTCCGCGGGCAGGTCCCGCTCGACGACGAGGGCTATGTGAAGGTCCTCGCCCGCTCCACCTACACCGACGTGCCCGGCGTCTTCGCCTGTGGTGACCTGGTGGACCACACGTACCGGCAGGCCGTCACTGCGGCCGGGTCCGGCTGCTCCGCCGCCATCGACGCCGAGCGCTGGCTGGCCGGGCGCCCCGTCTCGCCGGAGCTGGCCGGCGGCGGTTACGGCGATGCGCCTGCCGAGGAGGTCGCCCGGGCAGCGCACTGACGCCCGGCACGATCGACCCCACCGACCACCCCGACCTGTTCCGACCGAAGGAGAAACCATGGCCAACACGATCGACGTCACCACCAGTTCGTTCGACCAGGACGTCCTCAAGAGCGACAAGGCCGTCCTGGTCGACTTCTGGGCGACCTGGTGCGGTCCGTGCAAGATGGTGGCCCCGGTGCTCGACGAGATCGCCGGCGAGCACTCCGAGAAGCTGACCGTCGCCAAGCTCGACATCGACGCCAACCCGGAGGTCGCCCGCGACTACCAGGTCATGTCGGTCCCGACGATGATCCTGTTCAGCGGCGGCAAGCCGGTGAAGCAGATCGTGGGTGCGAAGCCTAAGGCGGCACTGCTCGCGGATCTCTCCGACCACCTCTGACGATCGCCCATGTGCTTCTAGCACATCGATATCACGCTGCGTGTCCCGGTTGATCACAACCGGGACACGCCCGTGTACGCCCCGCTGCACTACCCCGCGGCCCGGGCAGGGCACAATGGTCGTCGGCCGTCGCCCGGGTCACCGGGTGCGACCAACCGAACAACGGGCGCCGCACGGCGCCATCGACTGCGAGCGAGGGGTGCATGCAGCTGCTCCGGCGCGGGGACTCCGGTCCTGCTGTTCACGAGGTCCGGGTAACGCTGCAGCAGCTCGGTCTGCTGCCCGATCCACCGGCGGACCACGCGTCCCGGCATCAGTTCGACGATGCCGTGGACCACGCCGTGCGGGTGTTCCAGCAGGGGCGCGGCTTGATCACCGACGGCATCGTCGGCCCGGACACCGCTCGCGCCCTGCGCGAGGCCGGTTGGACGCTGGGCGACCGGATGCTCTCCTTCACCCTCTCCACGCCGACCACCGGTGACGACGTCGCGACGCTGCAGGAACGTCTGCTGGAGCTCGGATACAACCCGGGCCGCCCGAGTGGTCTGTTCGACCAGCAGACCGAGCAGGCGCTGATGCGCTTCCAGCGCGACTACGGGATGGTCCCGGACGGTGTGTGCGGCCCGGAGACGCTGCGGGCGCTGCGCCAGCTGGGCCGCAAGGTCACCGGGGGCCGGCCGCACCTGCTTCGCGAGCAGGAGCTGCTGCGCCGCGCCGGGCCCCGCATGCGTGGCAAGCGCATCGTGATCGATCCTGGGCACGGGGGGGACGACCGCGGCGTCGAGGTCGCAGGCGTGACCGAGGCCGACCTCATGTGGGATCTCGCCCACCGACTCGTGGGGCGGATGTCCGCGACCGGTATGGAGGCGCTGCTCTCCCGCCCGGAGAACGGCAACCCGCCGGACGCCGAGCGCGCGGAGTTCGCCAACGAGGTCGGTGCCGATCTCGTCGTCTCGCTGCACACCGACGCGAGCTTCAGCCCGAAGGCCCAGGGACTGGCTACCTACTACTTCGGCAACGGCTCCGGCACCACGTCGAACGTGGGGGAGGCGCTCGCCGGGTTGATCCAGCGTGAGCTGCTCACCCGGACCTCGATGCTCGACTGCCGGAGCCAGACCTGCACCTGGGAGCTGGTCCGCCGGACCCGGATGCCCGCCGTCCGGGTCGAGACGGGTTACCTGACGCATCCGGGGGACCGTCGCAAGCTGCTCGATCCCGGATTCCGGGATGTCGTGGCCGAGGGCATCCTGGTCGCCGTGAAGCGGCTCTATCTGCTCGGGCAGGACGATCAGCCCACCGGCACCTTCACCTTCAACGATGTGCTGGCTCGCGAGTACGGCAGAGACCAGATCAGGGCCGTTTAGACGCATTCCCGGGTTCGCGGGCCCGTGACACCGGGAGGGAACCGAAAGTCGATCAGCGGCGATCTCAGGAAGCCCTGAGATCGCCGCTGACGTCTGTCATGACTGATCCGGTACCCGACACTGCCCGGCGCGAACAGGCGTCTTGGTCGCGATCGGTGCCGGAGTCTGCATCGGGATCGTCACCGTGTTGAACAGCTGTTCAAGGGCGGCCTCGACATCGGACTTCCATTCGATCCCGGATCGGAGCTCCATCCGCAGGCGCGGCCAGCGGTGGTGCGGACGGACCGTCTTGAACCCGACCGAGCGGAGGAAGTCGGCCGGCACGACGCAGTCCGCCTCGGTGCCGGGGCGGGCGTCACCGAACGCCTCGACGGCGCGGACGCCGCGGCGGACCAGCTCCTTGACGACGGCCTGGGCGAGTGCCCGGCCCAGTCCCTCACCGGAGAACTCCGGTAGGACCTGCATCGTGGTGAGCAGCACCGCATCCGCGCTGACCGGACCGGTGGGCATCTCGGCGGCGCGGGGCACCGAGGCAGGCGGCGCGAACAACACGTAACCGGCGGGGACACCCCCGACATAAACGACCCGGCCGCACGACCCCCACTCCAGGAGGATCTCGGACAGCCAGGCCTCCTTCTCCAGATCGGTGGTGCCGTAACCGTCGGCCTGCTCGGCGAGTTTGGGGGAGAGTTCCCAGTAGACACAATTTCGGCAGCGTTTAGGAAGATCAACCAGGTTGTCCAGGTTGAGCGCGGCCACATGCCAGGACACGGATCGAACCTCCGCCTGTCGTCGTCGCGCGGGACTCGCGCACATCCGCGGAACGATCGGCCCCGGAGATCATCCCCCCGAACCGGCGCAACAGCCCCCGTCGCTGTACCCGGCCCCCGCAATGGATCCGGCGATCCGCCTACCCCGAGGGTAAGCGGATTTCAGTGCCACCGTCACCCCGGAAAGGCCCACCGGTCCCTTCGTGACGACGAAGGGCAGGGCCGTCACCCGTCGCGGTTACACTCGGACGACCATTTCGTCTCGTCGAAGGGGAGCACCTCGATGCCCTCGCCCGATCACCCGCAGCAGCCCGACGCCCGCCGCACCGCGGCAGCGGCGGCGGCCGCAGCGGCAGGGGAGAGCCCGGTGTTGCTCCCACCCACCGAGCGTTTCGCGCAACGCACCGCCGGGATGACGGCCTCGGAGATCCGTGCGCTGTTCGCGGTCGCGAGCCGGCCCGAGGTCGTGTCGCTGGCCGGCGGCATGCCGAATCTGGCTGCGCTGCCCCTGCAGTCCCTCGCCTCCGAGGTCGCCGAGCTGGTCGACGTCGACGGGATGACCGCGCTGCAGTACGGCTCGGCGCAGGGCGTGCCGCAGCTGCGCGAGCAGATCTGCGAGGTCATGCGGGAGGAGGGGATCGAGGGCGATCCGAACGACGTCGTGGTGACCGTCGGCTCGCAGATGGCTCTCGACCTGCTGACCCGGATCTTCATCGATCCGGGCGACGTCGTCCTGGCTGAAGGGCCCTCCTACGTCGGCGCCCTGGGCAGCTTCGCCGCCTACCAGGCGCGGGTCGTGCACGTCGCGATGGACGAGCACGGGCTCGTCCCGGCACGGTTGCACGAGGCGCTGGAGTCGTTGTCGCGAGAGGGGACCACACCGAAGTTCCTGTACACGATCCCGAACTTCCACAACCCGGCCGGCGTGACCCTCGCCCACGAGCGGCGGCCGCAGATCCTGGACCTGTGCCGCCGCTACGGCGTGATGGTGATCGAGGACAACCCGTACGGGATGCTCGGCTTCACCGGGCAGGTGCATCCTGCGCTGCGATCGTTCGACCCGGACGTGATCTACCTCGGATCGTTCTCGAAGACGTTCGCCTCCGGCCTACGGGTCGGCTGGGCGCTCGTGCCACCGCTGGTCCGGGACCGGCTCGTCCTCGCCGCGGAGTCGGCGACCCTGTGCCCGCCGAGCTTCACCCAGATGCTCGTGTCCCGGTACCTGTCGCACCACGACTGGCGCAGCCAGATCAAGACGTTCAGCGAGAACTACCGGGAGCGGCGGGACGCGATGATCGCTGCGCTCGAGACCTACCTTCCGGAAGGCTGCAGCTGGACCGTGCCGGACGGCGGCTTCTTCGTCTGGCTCACCGTCCCGGCGGGCGTCGACACGAAGGCGATGCTGCCGCGCGCGGTGACGGCGCGGGTCGCCTACGCGTCCGGGACCGGTTTCTACGCGGACGGTTTCGGCAGCCGTCAGCTGCGACTGTCCTTCTGCTACCCCACGCCGGAGCGGATCACCGAGGGCGTCCGCCGCCTGGCGGCGGTGCTGGAGGCGGAGCTCGACGTGGTGCGGACCTTCGGCACTCCGGACCGTCCGGAGCTCAAGCGCGGCTCGGACAACCCTGCCCCCGACACGACCTGATCGCGGTTTCACGTGAAACGCCCCGGGCCGGTGGTCCGGGGCGTTCCCGTCTCCGGGCCATGCAGCAGAATGCCCGGGTGAGCGATCGAACGGTGGCCGTGCTGGCCGGAGGCCTGTCCCACGAGCGCGAGGTGTCCCTGCGATCCGGCCGCAGGCTCGCCGGCGCGCTGCGGGCGAACGGCATGGACGTGCGCGAGTGGGACGTCGACGGCGCCCTGCTGGGTCGCCTGACCGAGGAACGTCCCGATGTCGTCGTCGTGGCACTGCACGGCGGTGAAGGGGAGAACGGAGCCGTCCAGCAGATCCTGGAGCTGCTGCACATCCCGTTCGTGGGTACGCCGTCCGGTGCGTGTCGACGGGCGTGGGACAAGCCGAGCGTGAAGGCCGAGCTGGTGCGTGCCGGGCTGACGACGCCGGACTGGGTCGCGCTTCCACATTCCACGTTCCGGGAGCTCGGCGCCCAGGGCGTGCTGGCCGCGATCGTCGAACGGCTCGGGCTCCCACTCGTCCTCAAGCCGGACCAGGGCGGCTCCGCGCTCGGCGTTCAGGTGGTGCGGGAGGCTGCCGAACTGCCGGCCGCGATGGTGAGCTCGTTCGCCTACGCCGACACCGTGCTCGCCGAGCGCTACGTGAGTGGGACCGAGGTCGCGATCTCGGTCGTGCACGACGGAGCCGAGCCACGGGCACTGCCTGCCGTCGAGGTCGAGGTCCCGTCCGGCTTCTACGACTACACGTGCCGCTACACGCCAGGGGCGGCGACCTTCCACTGTCCGGCGCGGTTGCCCGACGAGGTCCTGGCGACCCTCGCCGACACCGCGTTGACCGCGCATCGCCTGCTCGGCATGCGGGACCTCTCGCGCACCGACGCGATCGTCGACGACGAGGGGCGCGTGCACGTGCTGGAGATGAACGTGTCACCCGGCCTGACCGACACGTCGTTGCTCCCGACCGCGGTCACGGCGGCTGACTCGGACCTCGCGACGGTCTACCGCGCACTCGTCGAGCGCGCCGCGTCCCGCCCGGGCTGAGATGTTCCACGTGAAACCGGTGGATGTGGGCGCGCCGGTTTCACGTGAAACCCCGCGCGCCGCCGGAACTCGTGCAGGATGGTCGGATTCCGGACCGAGCTGCGATCTGTCGGGCCAGGGCCGGGGAGCAGCGGGCGGTCCGGACGTCGATCGTGCATCCGTCGACGCCGGGACCAGGGGAGGCAGGGGAGCGCGACCCCTGCCGGTACTCGGGTAGGCCGGAGTCGGGCGGCGCCGCGCCCCCCGTCCCTTACCGGTGAGTTCTCGGCGGACCGGACCGATCACCGGTCCGTGTCGGTGCGGTCCGCAGGCGCGTCGGGCCGGCGCAGACACGGCACGTGCGCAGGCAGCCGAGGTTCGCGCTGTGACCACCGGTCGACGGGCCCACCGGGCTGACCCCGGAGCCGCGGGAGGCGAGGGCCGCGCACGGGTAGCCCGGGTGCGGCACCGGAATCGGCGCGCCGGGGCGGGATCGGGGGACGCCAGGACGGACCCCCGAAGCCGAGGCGAAGCCCGCCCCACGGAGGCCGAGCCCGGACTGCCGGAGCGGAGACCCAGCACCCCGAGGGGCCGTCAGGACACCCACCCCGCGCAGCCGAGGCGACCGACGTCTCGCCGCCCGACAGGTGCGCGACCCGAGCCACTGAGCGGACGAGGTCCGGCCCGCTCCGCCGGCGACCTCCGGCCTACGCACCCAGGCCCAGGATCGCGCGCACCCGTCCGGGATGAGCACGCACGACCCGGGGGAGGGGGACGCCAGGTGCCTCGGGAACAGCAACGCCGTGGCGCCCGCCCGGAGCGCACACCATGATCCCTGTCTTGGGAGTGCCGGACCTCTGAAGGCGCGCCGGCACTCCCAAGACAGGGATCATGAAAGGCGCGAGCGACCTCTGCCGGCGCCCCGCCTCTGCCATCCGCGCACGACCACCGAGCGCTGTACCCGGACACGCCTCGGCCACGCACCCCGTAGTCCGTCGGTGTTCGGGCCGACCGTGCCCCCGCGCACCGACCTGACCGCCCGGTTGCCCGCCAGACGGCCGGCATCCGCCGACCCCGACCGTGGCGCCGATGGGATCAGCGCCCCACCGCCCGGAACAACGGCTCAGTCCGCCCCTGTCCGCCCCCGGCGCCCTGCCGGGGGATTCCTGCGGCCTCCCCGGTGCCGGGCGCCCAGCGGCCGATCTGGGGCGCCCTCAGATCCCCGCTGCCGGGCGCGGGGGAGGCGACTCAACCCTTGTCCCGCAGACCCATCATTCCGGTGATCCGTTCCAGGTCCTCCACCGAACCGAACTCGACGACGATCCGGCCCTTCCGCTGACCCATCTCGACCTTCACCCGGGTGTCGAAGGTGTCGGAGAGCCGATCGGCCATGTCGGTGAACTCGGGCCGCTGCACACCCTGCCTGCGGGGGCGCGGTTCACGTGCCGGCCCCTCCTGCCGGGCCAGCACGACGGCCTCCTCGGTCGCGCGGACCGACATGCCCTCCGCGACGATCCGGCTCGCGAGCTCCTCCTGCCGGCCGGCGTCCTCCAGGCCGAGCAGGGCGCGGGCATGCCCGGCCGACAGCACACCGGCCGCCACCCGCCGCTGCACAGACACCGGGAGCTTCAGCAGACGGATCATGTTGGTGACCACCGGGCGGCTGCGGCCGAGCCGGTCGGCGAGCTCGCCGTGGGTGACCCCGAACTCGGCGAGGAGCTGCTCGTAGGCGGCCGCCTCCTCGAGCGGGTTGAGCTGCACGCGGTGGATGTTCTCCAGCAGCGCGTCGCGCAGCATCACGTCGTCGCCGGTGTGCCGGACGATCGCGGGCAGCGTCTCCAGGCCCGCCCGCTGCGCGGCGCGCCAGCGCCGCTCGCCCATGATCAGTTCGAAGTCGGGGCCGGACCGGCGGACGACGATCGGTTGCAACAGGCCGAACTCGCGGATCGAGTGCTCCAGTTCGGCGAGCTGCTCCTCGTCGAACTGGGTCCGGGGCTGCTTCGGGTTCGGGACGATCCGCTTCAGCGGGATCTCCCGGTACTCCGCTCCACCGTCGACGACCGCTGTCTCCGGTTCGTGACCGTCCCGGCGTACCGGCCGGTCCGGCCGGTGCATCGGGGCCACCGATCCGCGTCCCGGCCCGGGGCCGTCCTCGACCGGTGCGGTGGGGATCAGCGCCGCCAGGCCACGCCCGAGGCCACCCTTGCGTTCGGCCATCTCAGCGCCCGCCCGAACGGTAGGCGCCGGATGCACCGTGTTCGGCGATCTCGCGGGCGGCGTCGACATAGCTCATCGCGCCCCGCGAACCGGGGTCGTACTCCAGCACGGTCTGGCTGTAGCCGGGCGCCTCGGACACCTTCACACTGCGCGGGATGACGGTCCGCAGCGCCGTCGGGCCGAAGTGTTGGCGCACCTCGGAGGTGACCTGGTCGGCCAGCTTCGTCCGGCCGTCGTACATGGTCAGGAGGATGGTCGAGACGTGCAACGCCGTGTTGAGGTGCGACCGGACCAGGTCGATGTTGCTGAGCAGCTGCCCCAGCCCTTCCAGCGCGTAGTACTCGCACTGGATCGGGATGAGCACCTCGGACGCCGCGACGAGCGCGTTCACCGTCAGCAGGCCGAGCGAGGGCGGGCAGTCGATCAGCACGTAGTCGACGTCGAGTGCGTCGAGGTGCTCGTCGGCCAGCGCCTGGGACAGTCGCGACTCCCGGGCCACCATGCTGACCAGCTCGATCTCGGCGCCGGCCAGGTCGATGGTCGCCGGGACACAGAGCAGGTTCGGCGACGCGGTGCTGGTCACCGCGGCCTCCTCGAGGGAGATCTCGCCGAGCATCAGCTCGTACACCGAGGGGGTCCCGGTGCGGTGCTCGACGCCGAGCGCCGTACTCGCGTTGCCCTGCGGGTCGAGGTCGATCACCAGGACCCGGATCCCGTGCATCGCCAGCGCGGCGGCCAGGTTCACGGTGCTGGTCGTCTTGCCGACGCCACCCTTCTGGTTGGCGACGGTCAGGACACGTCTCTCGGCCGGCCGGGGCATGCTGTGCCGATCGGGATGCAGCACGCGGGCGGCACGTTCGGCCTCGTCCGCGATGGGGGTCCAACCGAGACTCACGCGCAGCCCTCTCTCCGTCGATTCCCCTGGTGATGTTTCACGTGGAACAGCCGAGAACGGTGTCCTGCTCATCATCGCCGTTGTTTCCTCCGGTTGCGGCGGGGCGCGCCGATACGCGGAATCTCGACCACCGTGGTCAGCGGATCGACGACACCGGCACCGCACTCGTGGATCCGGGCGTCGCCGCCCCCCAGTGCCCGGACCGCGTCCACGTCGCGCGCGATCTCCTCCGGGGCGGAGGCACCCTTCAGCACCAGCATCGCACCACCGGTCCGCAGCAGCGGAAGGCACAGCCCCGCGAGCCTGGCCAGCGGCCCGACCGCCCGGGCGGTGACCACGTCGGCGCCCTCCCATCGTCGCAGAACGGAGGGCTCCTCGGCACGCCCGCGCTCGACGGCGACGTCGAGCCCGAGGTCCGAGATCACCTCGTCCAGCCAGTCGACCCGGCGGGCCAGCGGCTCCACGAGCACGATCCGCAGGTCCGGGCGGGCCAGCGCCAACGGTATCCCGGGCAGGCCCGCACCGGAGCCGACGTCGACGACCTTCGCGTCCGGCGGTACCACCTCTGCGAGCACCGCGCAGTTGAGCACGTGCCGGTCCCACAGCCGGTCCCGCTCGCGCGGTCCGATCAGACCGCGCTCGATCCCGGACGTCGCCAGGTGATCGACGTAGCGGACCGCTGACGGCAGCCGCCCACCGAACACCGCCGCGGCGACGTCCGGGGTCGCCACCCCGTCGACGCTCACTTCGCGTGGACGACGACCTGCCGGCGCGGCTCCTCGCCCTCGCTCTCGCTGATGACGCCCTTCACCGTCGCGACCGCGTCGTGGACGACCTTGCGCTCGAACGGGGTCATGGGGCGGAGCCGGACCGACTGCCCCGACTGCTTGACCTCCCGGGCGGTCTCCAGTCCCAGATCGGTGAGCTCGTCGCGGCGGCGCTTGCGCCAGCCGGCCACGTCGAGCATCAACCGGCTGCGGCTGCCGAGCTGTTGCTGCACCGCGAGCCGGGCGAGCTCCTGGAGGCTCTCCAGCACCGCACCCTTGTCGCCGACCAACTTCTCCAGGTCGGTGTCGCCCTCGCTGCCCTCGATGCTGACGATGGCCCGGCCACCGTCCACGTCGAGATCGATGTCACCGTCGTAGTCCAGGATGTCGAGCAGACGCTCCAGGTAGTCACCTGCGACGTCGCCCTCCTGGATCAGCAGGTCGTCACCGGACGGCTTGTCCTGGACGCCGCCGTCCTGAGCAGTGGTGGACACGGGATCTCCTCTCGCTGGGGTAAGCAGGTTCGCGGCGTCGGGCCCGCGCGGCGGTGGGGTCCGCCGGGGCCGTCGGGCGCCGCGGCTGGGGGGTCAGCGGCGCTTGCCGCGCTTGGACTTCGTTCCCTGGCGCCGCTGCACGGGTTTCGCCCCGGGCTTCTTGCCGCCTGCCCCGGCACCGTTCTTCGCGGCGCCGTTCGTGCGGTTGCCCGATCCGTTGGCGGCCGAACCGTGCCCTGCCGACCCGTTTGGGGTGTTCGACGTCCCGCCCTGGGCGGAAGCACCGTCCGTGCCCTTGGCCGCGTCGGAGTCCAGCGGCTCATCGGCGATCGCACGAACGTCCTTCGCGGTGCCCTTCTCGCCCTTGCGGACCGGCTTCTGACCGGGACGCGGCGCGAGGGCCTTCGCCGACTCGGTGGCCTTCTGCTCCTTCTCCGCTTCCTCGGCGTCGATCCGCTTGTACACGACCCACTGCTGACCGAGCGTCCAGAGGTTGTTCGCGACCCAGTAGAAGAGGACCGCGAGCGGCAGGAAGGGCGCACCGACGACGACACCGATCGGGAACACGTAGAGCATCAGCTTCTGCATGATCTCGGCCTGCGGGTTCGCCGCGACCGTGCCGGCGGCGATCTGTGCCTGCTGGCGCGCGACCGAGTGCCGCGCCGTGATGTGCGTGAAGACACCAGCCATGATCATCAGCGGGATCATCACGACCCACTGGGAGACCAGGTTGCCGCCGAGCTCGGCGACCGAGGAGGTGTTCTGCAGCGGCCAGATCGCGGCGCCGAGCTTGGAGCCGAAGAAGTCCGAGTCGACGAACGACGCGTTCTCCTCGGCGTTGAACACGTAGTTCTCGGTCTTGCCCGGCTTGAACTCGCGCAGCACGTGGAACAGGCCGATGAACACCGGGATCTGCACCAGGATCGGCAGGCAGCCCATGATCGGGTTGGCGCCGTTCTGCTGCTGGAGCTTCTGCATCTCCGTGGCGAGCTTCTGCCGGTCGTTGGCGTACTTCTTCCGGAGCTTCTGCATCTCCGGCGCCATCTCCTGCATCTTGCGCATGGAGCGGACCTGGCTGACGAACGGCTTGTAGAGGATCAGCCGCAGGGTGAAGACGAGGAAGACCACCGACAGCGCCCACGCGGTGCCGCTGTCGTCGCCCAGCACGAAGCCGAACACCTTGTGCCAGACCCACATGATGAAGCTGACGGGGTAGTAGATGAAGTCCAGCACGGGTGTGTTGCTCCTCGGGGTCTCGGGTCGGGCACGCTGTGCGGCGGGCCGCGCCGTCTGGAGGCCTTCGGTTCAGGACGGATCGGTGGACGCCCGGCCGGGGTCGCCGGCCCGCGGCGCTCCGCGCGGCCGGCGGGGTGGCACCGGGTCCCACCCGCCAGGGTGCCACGGGCCACAGCGCAGCAGCCGCCACACGGTGAGCCCGAGGCCGCGGACGAGGCCGTGGGTCCCGAGCGCGTCGACGGCGTAGGCGCTGCAGCTGGGGTGGAAGCGGCAGCTCGGCAACAGGTTCGGTGAGATCCAGACCTGGTACCAGCGGACCGCCGCCATCGCCGCCCGGGCGCCGGGGCCGGCCCGGGGGGCGGCGTCGCGTTCCTCGCTCACCACGTCCTCCTCGGCTACGGATGCGCCGTGGGCGCGGTCCGGGCGCCGTCCGGTGCGGACCTCGGCCGTCGCGGGCGGCTCGCCGCCCGCAGTGCCGAGTCCAGGTCCGCACCGAGCTCGGCGGAGGTGGCGGTGGCGGCCGGCGGCAGGGCCCGTACGACGAGTGCCGAACCGGGCGGGAGCGCGCTCAGCCGGTCGGCCACCAGGTGCCGCAGGCGCCGGGTCACCCGGTGCCGGACGACCGCGTTGCCGACCGCCTTGCTCACGACGAAACCCGCCCGCGGCGAGACGTGCTCGGGCACGTCGCCGGGGCGGGTCGGGTCGAGATGCACCACGAGCCTCGAGCGTCCGGCACGTCGGCCGTTCCGGATCGTCGAGGCGAAGTCTGGCCGGCGGGTGAGCCGGGCGTGTGCCGGCAACACGGCGCTGGCCGGTCGGGGCGCCGGCCGTCAGGCCGAGACGTTGGTGCGCCCCTTGCGGCGGCGCGCGGCGAGGATCGCGCGGCCGGCACGGGTGCGCATGCGCAGCCGGAAACCGTGCGTCTTGGCCCGGCGGCGGTTGTTCGGCTGGAAAGTACGCTTGCTCACGGTCGGCTCTCCTGGTCGGCGGCTCGCAGGCGCCCTGCGACGCCGATGATCTCTACGGTCACTGGCACTGGTTCGTGGGCCACCGGTCGCCACGCTCCTCGCGTGCGAACGAGGCGCGTCGGTGGACGGGCGGCATGCACGTCCTGACCAGTGTCCGAGAGTCAAGGGTACGCAGCGCGTTTCGAGGGGGTCAAACCACCCCCTCGGGCGTCCGCCCCGGGGACGGTGGGCGCGCCGCTGCTGGTAGCGTCCCCTTTCCCGCTGCTCCGCGGCGGGGGTAACGATCGTCCGTGCCAGGAGCGAGCCCCACACGCGACCCGTCCGGCGGCCCCGCCGCGAGCCGGGCGGGACGTGCTGCGTACCTTTACACACAAGTGTGGACAACTCTGGGGATACATCTGCGTACCGACGCGGAGGACGTGTCCGAGGGCGGAGTGTCCGAGGGTGGAGAGGGCAGGTTGGTCCGGGGGGAGCAGCCGCCGACGGCGGCCGAGCGGGAAGGGGAACCGCGGATGACCGACCAGCCGGGCGATCTCGGCCGGGTCTGGAACCGGGTCATCGCCGATCTCTCGGGTTCCTCGGCGGAATCCGGCGCCCCCGCCCTGTCCCCCCAGCAGCGCGCTTTCCTGCGGCTGACCCGGCCACTCGGGTTGCTCGACGGCACGGCGCTGCTCGCCGCGCCCTCCGAGTTCGCCAAGGACGCGATCGAGCGCATCCTGCGCCGGCCGATCAGCGACGCACTGGGCAGGCATCTGGGGGTCTCGGTCAATCTCGCCGTCGTCGTCGACGCCTCCGCGGCCTCCGGTGGCACCGAGGTGCCCGACCCGCCGGGGTTCGGCCTCGCACGCAGCGGATCGGCCGGGGACAGCGCCCGGGACACCGGCGACGGCGACGGCCCCCGGCTCGGCGAGCCCCGGCCCCCGTACGCCGATGCCGCCCCCTCGCACGCCGGTCAGTCCCACCCCGGTCGGTCGGACGACCCCCGGCCCCAGCCCGCGCACGACCGCTCCGTGCAGATCGACGAGCCGGTCCCCGGCGAGGCCGCCGAGCCCGACCGCTCGTACCCCGCCGAGCCGGCGCCGGTCTCGCCCGGTGGCTGGGCCCCGCAGGCCACCCAGCCGGACCCGCCGGCCCGTGACTCCGGCGGCGGCACCGCCTGGCCCGCCTACACCGCGCCGCAGGCCGGCGACCCGGTCGCGCCGCGCTCGCAGACCCGGCTCAACGAGCGATACACCTTCGACACGTTCGTCATCGGCGCGTCGAACCGGTTCAGCCACGCGGCCGCGGTGGCCGTCTCGGAGGCGCCGGCGCGCGCCTACAACCCGCTGTTCATCTGGGGCGAGTCCGGGCTGGGCAAGACCCACCTGTTGCACGCCGTCGGGCACTACGCCCAGCGGTTGTTCCCCGGGATGCGGGTCCGGTACGTCAGTACCGAGGAGTTCACCAACGACTTCATCAACTCCCTGCGGGACGACCGCAAGGTCGCGTTCCAGCGCCGCTACCGCGACGTCGATGTGCTGCTGGTCGACGACATCCAGTTCCTGGAGGGCAAGGAGGGGACGCAGGAGGAGTTCTTCCACACCTTCAACACCCTCCACAACGCGAACAAGCAGATCGTCGTCTCCTCCGACCGGCCGCCGAAGCGCCTGGAGACCCTCGAGGACCGGATGCGCACCCGCTTCGAGTGGGGGCTGATCACCGACATCCAGCCGCCCGAGCTGGAGACCCGGATCGCGATCCTGCGCAAGAAGGCCGCCCAGGACCGGCTCGCCGTCCCCGGCGAGGTGCTGGAGTTCATCGCCGAGCGGATCGAGCGCAACATCCGCGAGCTCGAGGGGGCGCTGATCCGGGTGACCGCTTTCGCCTCGCTGAACCGGCAGGCGGTCGACACCCAGCTCGCCGAGATCGTGCTGCGCGACCTCATACCGGACTCGGCGGCCTCCGAGATCACCGCACCGACGATCATGGCGGTGACCGCCGAGTTCTTCAGCGTGACGCTCGACGACCTCTCCGGCCCCGGCAAGACGAAGGCGCTCGCCCAGGCCCGGCAGATCGCCATGTACCTCTGCCGTGAGCTGACCGACCTGTCGCTGCCCCGGATCGGGCAGACCTTCGGCGGCCGGGACCACACGACCGTCATGCACGCCGACAAGAAGATCCGGAACGAGATCTCGCTCCGGCGGAAGACCTTCGAGCAGGTGCAGGAGCTGACCGCGCGGATCAAGCTGCGCGCCCGGCACTGACCCCGCGCCGCTCCCGTCCGCGCCGGCCGGACGGGAGCGCCCGCCCACGAGGCCGGGCCGTCGGACGCGGCCGCGCCGCGCCGACGCTCCCGACTCACCTCGCCGGCGTCGTGCTCTCTCGTCCCGCCCCACCCGCACCGTGCTCTCTCGTCCCGCCCCACCCGCACTGTGTTCTCTCGTCCCGCCCCACCCGCGCCGGAAGAAGAGTTGTCCACCGTCCGGGCCGTCGATCCACAGCGCGGCGGCCGGCCCGCAGGCCCGGTGGCGCCGGTCACCGGCCGCGCCGGGACCGATTCCGTCGCACCCACACGGTCACCGGCCCCCAGCGACGCCGTACGGCGCGGGCCCGGCCGCCCCGGCGTGATCGGGTACCCCGGCGACGGTCCGCTCCGGGGCCGCCTCCGGCGGCACGGCGATCCCGATCGGGTTCGGCGTGCCGGGCCCGGCGTGTCGCTCCCGCAGGTTCCGTTCGTCGGCCGGTAAAGGGCACTCGGCGCACCGCCACCCGAGCAGGTGATCATCCACGCCGACCGGCTCGTCACCCTCTGTCGACCGGAATGTGACAGGTGAGGCGAATGTGGGTTCACGACGCAATGCAACGGTGCCGCTCGACGTGCGGTCTCCATCACCCTCGGTCCACGATCCACCACGTTTCCACCCACATCTGGGGACAACTCTGTGGATGGACCGCGCCGGGCCCGTGGACGGACGGGCCGCGATCCGTGGACAACTCACCCCGGAACCCGGGATGGATCGGGGACTGCTGGGGGAGCGGGCCACCCGTCCACCGCCGCGGCGACCTGTCAACGGGTGCCCCCACCCTCACGTCCCCAGTCGACGCGGCCTGCTGACCAGCACGGATGCCGTCCATCCACACTGTGCACAGGACTTACTACTACGACGGGTCTTCTCTTCTTCTTCTCTACTACCCAAGAAGAGGCGTGTGGACCGACCCGGACGTGGTCACTCCACCGGCACGACCCGTCGCCGCCGCGGGCTCGGTGACCGGCGGGGTGGCGTGGAAACTGTCGGGGGAAGGCTCTACCGTGAGCGTCCCGGCGAACCCGGGTCCCGATCTCGCAGCAGCCGCCTACCGGTGGCATCGCACAGCCGCTGCGGGGAGGGCACCGGCTCGTCGCAGCACCGCCGTCCCGCCGGCGGCCCGAGGCCCCGTACGGGCAGCGAGCCGAGGCGCTACCGGGGAAGGTCCTTGATGAAGTTCCGGGTCGAACGCGACGTCCTTGCGGACGCAGCTGCCTGGGTGGCGCGCAGCCTTCCGGCACGTCCGCCCGTACCGGTCCTCGGCGGGGTCCTCATCCAGTCCGACGGCGAGGCGGCCGAGCGGCTCACGGTCTCCGGATTCGACTACGAGACCTCCGCCCGGGTCGAGCTCGACGCGACCGTCGGCGAGCCCGGGCGCGTGCTGGTGTCCGGGCGGTTGCTCGCCGACATCACCCGGGCGTTGCCGTCCAAACCGGTGGACCTGGTGGTCGACGGTGCGCGCGCCACGATCAACTGCGGCAACAGCCGGTTCAGCCTGCCGACCATGCCCGTGGAGGACTACCCGCAGCTGCCGGAGATGCCGCAGAAGGCGGGCTCCGTCGCCGCCGATGCGCTCGCCGCTGCGGTCGCGCAGGTGGCGGTCGCGTCCGGCCGGGACGACACGCTGCCGATGCTGACCGGCGTCCGGCTCGAGATCGAGGGCCCCCAGCTCACGCTGGCCGCCACCGACCGGTTCCGGCTCGCCGTCCGCGAGCTCGAGTGGGTGCCTGAGGACGCGTCGATCTCGACGGCGGTGCTCATCCCGGCGAAGACCCTGGCCGAGGTCGCCAAGACGCTCGCGGGCTCCGGCACCGTCGAGATCTCGCTGTCCGCCGGTGACGGCATGCTCGGCCTGACCGGCGGCGGCCGTCGCTCCACCAGCCGACTGCTCGACGCCGAGTTCCCCCGCTTCCGTCAGTTGATCCCGGCCGAGCACACCACCGCCGTCGAGCTGGACGTCGCACTGCTGGTCGAGGCGATCAAGCGGGTGTCGCTGGTCGCCGACCGGGTCGCCCAGATCCGGCTCGAGTTCGGCGAGGACGGTTTGCGCCTGGCCGCCGGAGGGGACGATGTCGGCTCCGCCGAGGAGGAGCTGCCCTGCGCACTGGACGGCAACCCGCTGACCATCGCGTTCAACCCGGGGTACCTGCTCGACGCGCTCGGCGCGTTGCACACCGACCGCGCACAGCTGACCTTCACCACCCCGAACCGGCCCGCTCTCGTCCGGCCGGTTCCCAAGCCCGCCACCGACGACGCCGAGGAGGCACCGTCGCCGGAGAAGGCCGGCTACCTGCACCTGCTGATGCCGGTCCGGCTGCCCGGCTGAGCAGCAGTACCGCCGGAACCTGCAGTACCGCCGGCGGCGGCACCGACTCCCCGCCGTGCCGGCGTCGAGGCGGGGAGGGAACACTCGGCACCGGCGTGATCGACGCCGCCGGTCCGCAACGCGGCCGGCGGCACCGACTGAGGGGGCATTCGCTGTGCAGATCGGCCTGATCGGACTCGGACGCATGGGCGGTAACATGCGGGAGCGGCTGCGCGCCGCAGGCCACGAGGTCGTCGGTTTCGACCCCCGGCCCGAGGTGAGCGACGTCGGCTCGCTGCCCGATCTCGCGGCCGCGCTCGAGGCGCCGCGGACGGTGTGGGTCATGGTGCCCTCGGGCGAGCCCACCCGGAACACGATCGCCACCCTGGCCACCGTGCTGGAGTCCGGCGACATGGTCATCGAGGGCGGCAATTCTCGTTACACCGACGACAAGCCGAACGCCGCGCTGCTCGCCGAGCACGGCATCGGATACGTGGACTGCGGGGTGTCCGGCGGGATCTGGGGCAAGGACAACGGTTACGGCCTGATGGCCGGTGGCGAGGAGGAGCACATCACCCGCGCGATGCCGGTCTTCGACGCGCTCCGGCCGGAGGGTGCGCGGGAAGAGGGCTTCGCGCACGCCGGCCCGGTGGGCGCCGGCCATTTCGCCAAGATGGTGCACAACGGCATCGAGTACGGGCTGATGCAGGCCTACGCCGAGGGCTTCGAGCTCATGCAGGCCAGCGAGCTGATCACCGACGTGCCCGGGGTGGTCCAGGCGTGGTCGCGCGGGACCGTGGTCCGGTCCTGGCTGCTGGACCTGCTGGTCGCCGCGCTGAAGGACGACCCCGACCTGGACGGGCTCGAGGCATGGGTCGACGACTCCGGTGAGGGCCGGTGGACGATCGAGGAGGCCATCGACCACGCCGTCCCCCTGCCGGTGATCTCGGCGGCCCTGTTCGCCCGGTTCTCCTCCCGGCAGGACGAGTCCCCGGCGATGAAGGCGGTGGCCGCGCTGCGTCAGCAGTTCGGCGGGCACGCCGTGAAGAGGTCCGGCCCGGCCGGGGCGCCGGGCGACAAGGCGGGGCCGGCGTCCGGGACGGGAGGCTGACCGCTCGGTGTACCTCAGGCGGTTCTCGGTCACCGACTTCCGGTCATGGCCGGAGGCCGAGCTGGAGCTCGACCCCGGCGTCACCGTGCTGGTCGGGTCGAACGGTGCGGGCAAGACGAACCTCGTCGAGGGCGTCGGATACCTGGCCTCGCTCGGGTCGCACCGGGTCAGCTCCGACGTACCGCTGATCCGGCGTGGCACCGAGCAGGCCGTCGTCCGCGGTGAGGTACACCATCACGGCCGCAAGCTCGGCGTCGAGCTGGAGATCAACTCCGGGAGGCAGAACCGGGCCAGGGTGAACCGGTCCCCGGTCTCCCGTCCGCGTGACGTCCTCGGGATCCTGCGCAGTGTGCTCTTCGCGCCGGAGGACCTCGCACTGGTCCGCGGCGACCCCGCGGAACGACGCCGGTTCCTCGACGAGCTGCTGGTCGCCCGGTTCCCGCGCTACGCAGGCGTCCGCTCGGACTACGACAAGGTGCTCCGCCAGCGCTCCGCACTGCTCAAGTCGGCGAAGCCCGCACTGCGCGCCGGGCCCCGCGGGAGAACGCGTCCGCGGCCCGAGGCACCTCCGGCCGAGGACCTGCCCGACGACCTGACCACGCTCGAGGTCTGGGACGGTCATCTCGCCCGCACCGGGGCCGCGCTGCTGGCCGGTCGCCGGGAACTGGTCGTCGCACTCGCCCCGTACGCGCGGGAGGCCTTCGCCCGGATCGCGCCGTCGTCGGACCCGATCGGGCTGGACTACCGGTCCAGTCTCGGCACCGACGGGGTGGTCGACCTGCCGTCGTCGACCGAGGAGCTGGAGGCCCTGTTGCTCGCCCGCCTCGCCGAGGTCCGGCGTCAGGAGATCGAGCGCGGCGTGTGCCTCGTGGGGCCGCACCGCGACGAACTGGAGCTCGCGCTCGGCGAGGGGCCGGCGAAGGGATACGCCAGCCACGGCGAGTCGTGGGCGTTCGCACTGGCGTTGCGGCTGGCGTCCTATCGCCTGTTGCACGCCGACGACGTCGAACCGGTCCTGGTGCTCGACGACGTGTTCGCCGAGCTCGACTCCGCGCGCAGGCGTGCACTGGCCGAGCTGGTCTCGGGGGCCGAGCAGGTACTGGTGACGGCCGCCGTCGCCGAGGACGTCCCGCGTGAGCTGGACGGCACCCGGTTCCGGGTCGGCGACCGCCGGGTCGTCCGGGAGGGTGCCGGGCCGAGCGGGCCGGTGAGCGACGCGGCACAGGACGGGGGAGCGGCGTGACCGTTGCAGCGACTTCCCGTCACGGATATCTCGACCGCATCACGGCGACCTGGGGACAAGCCTGTGGATTCTGTGGATAACTCCGGAGGGGCGGGGCGCGGGCACCGCCGAGGCACCGGGAACCCCCGGACACGGCGTCGTGACGGCGGAGCGAACGGTCCCCGTCCTGGGGATAGACGGACCGGTGACGCGCCGGACGCCGATCACGGCCCGGTCACGGGCGGTGGGGTCCCGGGCGAGCAGGGTGATCTCCTCGCCGGCGAGCGAGCCGGTCTGCGCGGCGCGGATCTGGCCAGGGACGCCCTGCGTGCGGCGCGGGAGGCGACCGCGCGCAAGGCGGACGAGCGGGCCGAGGAGGCTCGCCCGAAGCTGCGGGTGGTGTCCGGGAGGGGCCGGCGCAGGCGCTGGTCCGGTTCGGGTCCGGACGACCGGGACCCGCAGCCGTTCGGCCGGGTGGTGTCCCGGGTGTCGATGGACCGCGGCTGGTCGTCGCGGCTCACCGACGCCACCGTCCTCGGGCGCTGGCCGCAGCTGGTCGGCCCGGACGTCGCCGACCACTGCGTCCCGGTGTCGCTGCGCGACGGCGAGCTGACCCTGCAGGCCGAGTCGACCGCCTGGGCCACGCAGCTCCGGACGCTGCAGCGCCAGCTGCTCACCAGGCTGTCGGCGGCCGTCGGGCCGGACGTCGTCCGGCGGATCCGGGTGGTCGGTCCGAGCGGCCCGAGCTGGCGGCACGGGCCCCGGCACGTGCGTGGGCGGGGCCCCCGCGATACCTACGGCTGACCGGGGGCGGCGGCATCCACCGATCGGCCGGTGCGAGGCGGCCGCGGACAGGCCCCGAGCGCGTGACGGCGCCGTGCCGGTCGTGAGGGCCCGGATCGGGTGCGGGGCTATGTTCGGTGAGGCGCGGAGCTCACGTCGCCGGTCAGCGCGAGATGACACGCTCGCCGCACGGCTGAGCCCCGGGTACGCACGAACGACCACGCGGCGGGAGTCGTTCGCCCGTCTGTGACGGTTCTAGGCGGGTCCTGGCCACCTTTCTGTCGTGCCCGGCGGGTAGACTCGTGGGGTGTTCCCGGGTGGCTCCCCTGACATGACAGAGTGCCCGGTCGGTGGAACCGGTTCGACGGTCGTCGCGCCCCGTGGCGTCCGCAGGCCGTCGTCGGTTCACGTGGCGAGGAGAACCAGCTACTCGTGGCTCAGGACAAGGCAGCGAACAACGCCTACGGCGCGTCGTCCATCACGGTCCTCAAGGGGCTGGAGGCGGTCCGCAAGCGGCCCGGCATGTACATCGGCTCCACCGGTGAGCGGGGCCTGCACCACCTGATCTGGGAGGTGGTGGACAACTCCGTCGACGAGGCCATGGCCGGTCACGCCACGAAGGTCGTCGTGACACTGCAGGCCGACGGCGGCGTCCGGGTCGAGGACGACGGCCGCGGCATCCCGGTCGAGATGCACCCGGTGGAGAAGAAGCCGACCCTCGAGGTCGTCCTCACCAGCCTGCACGCCGGTGGCAAGTTCGACGACAAGTCGTACGCGGTCTCCGGCGGTCTGCACGGCGTGGGCGTGTCGGTCGTGAACGCGCTGTCCACCGCGCTCGACGTCGAGGTCCGCAAGGACGGCAAGATCTGGAAGCAGCACTACGACCACGCCAAGCCCGGTGAGCTGATCGAGGCCGGCACCACGAAGAAGTCCGACACCGGGACCACGATCGTCTTCTGGCCGGACCCGACGATCTTCGAGACGACCAGCTTCACGCTGGAGACGATCCGGCGCCGGCTGCAGGAGCAGACGTTCCTGAACAAGGGCCTGACCATGGTCCTGCGCGACGAGCGCAGGCCGGAGAAGCCGGCGGAGCTGCTGCCCTCGAGCGAGGCCCTCGACGAGGACGGCGACCCGGCCGAGCCGGTCGCCCAGGTCGACGTGGACACCGAGCCGGACGCCGAGGGCTACGTCGCCAAGCCCAAGGAGTACGTCTTCCACTACCCGAACGGGCTGGAGGACTTCGTCGCGCACCTGAACAAGTCCAAGGACCCGATCCACCGCAAGATCGTCGCCTACACCGGCGAGGGCCCCGGCCACCAGGTCGAGGTCGCGATGCAGTGGAACTCGGGTTACTCCGAGTCCGTCTACACCTTCGCGAACACGATCAACACGCACGAGGGCGGGACGCACGAGGAGGGCTTCCGGCACGCGCTGACGGCCACCGTCAACCGTTACGCCCGCGACAAGAAACTGATCAAGGAGAAGGACCCGGCGCTGTCCGGCGACGACATCCGCGAGGGCCTGGCGGCGATCGTCTCGGTCAAGATCTCCGAGCCGCAGTTCGAGGGCCAGACGAAGACCAAGCTGGGCAACACCGAGGTCAAGTCGTTCGTCCAGCGGGTGTCCAACGAGTGGCTCGCCGACTGGTTCGAGCGCAACCCCACCGAGGCGAAGACGATCGTCAACAAGGCGGTCTCCTCGGCCCAGGCCCGGCTCGCCGCGCGCCGGGCCCGGGAGCTGGTCCGCCGCAAGAGCGCCGGTGACATCGGCGGCCTGCCCGGCAAGCTGTCCGACTGCCGCTCCCGCGACCCGGAGAGCTGCGAGCTCTACATCGTGGAGGGTGACTCCGCCGGCGGCTCGGCGAAGGCCGGCCGCGACTCGATGCACCAGGCGATCCTGCCGATCCGCGGCAAGATCATCAACGTCGAGAAGGCGCGGATCGACCGGGTCCTCAAGAACACCGAGGTCCAGTCGATCATCACCGCGATGGGCACCGGGATCCACGACGACTTCGACCTCTCGAAGCTGCGGTACCACAAGCTCGTGCTGATGGCCGACGCCGACGTCGACGGCCAGCACATCCGGACGCTGCTGCTCACGCTGCTGTTCCGGTTCATGCGTCCGCTGATCGAGAACGGGCACGTCTTCCTGGCCGCGCCGCCGCTCTACAAGATCAAGTGGGGTGGCCGGGGCAGCGAGCCGGAGTACGCCTACTCCGACCGCGAGCGGGACGGTCTGATCGAGGCGGGCCGCGCGGCCGGCAAGAAGCTGCCGAAGGACGAGGGCGTCCAGCGGTACAAGGGTCTCGGCGAGATGAACGCCAAGGAGCTGTGGGAGACCACGATGGACCCGGCGAACCGGCTGCTCTACCAGGTCAGCCTGGACGACGCCGCCACCGCTGACGAGCTCTTCTCGGTGCTGATGGGGGAGGACGTCGAGTCCCGCCGGTCCTTCATCACCCGTAACGCCAAGGACGTGCGCTTCCTGGACGTCTGAGGCCCGGCGGTCGAGGGCCGAGGCTCGGTGCTGAGGCCCGGCGGTCGAGGGCCGAAGCTCGGTGCTGAGGCCCGGCGGTCGAGGGCCGACGAGTGACTTCCGCTCCACACGTCTGATCAAGACGCACGTATGAATTCACAGGAGACTTCGTGACGGACACGATCGACCCGGCGGCCCCGGCTTCGGGCGGCGGCGAGGGTGGTGGCCGGGTCGAACCGGTCGACATCCAGCAGGAGATGCAGCGCTCCTACATCGACTACGCGATGAGCGTGATCGTCGGGCGGGCGCTGCCGCTGGTGGAGGACGGTCTGAAGCCGGTCCACCGGCGCGTCCTCTACTCGATGGGGGAGAACGGCTTCCGGCCCGAACGGTCGTACGTCAAGTGCGCCCGTGTCGTCGGCGACGTGATGGGCAACTACCACCCGCACGGCGACTCGGCGATCTACGACGCCCTCGTGCGGCTCGCCCAGCCCTGGTCGATGCGTTACCCGCTGATCGACGGGCAGGGCAACTTCGGTTCCCGGGGCAACGACCCCGCGGCCGCGATGCGTTACACGGAGTGCCGGCTGTCGCCGCTGGCGATGGCGATGCTGCGCGACATCGAGGAAGACACGGTCGACTTCCTCGACAACTACGACGGCAAGACCCAGGAACCGGTCGTCCTGCCGTCCCGGGTGCCGAACCTGCTGATCAACGGCAGCTCCGGCATCGCGGTCGGGATGGCGACCAACATCCCGCCGCACAACCTGCGTGAGGTCGGGGACGGCATCGTCTGGTGCCTGGAGAACCCGGACGCCACCGACGACGAGCTGCTCGACGCGCTCATGGAGCGCATCAAGGGCCCGGACTTCCCGACCCACGGCCTGATCGTCGGGCGGGACGGCATCGAGTCGGCCTACCGGACCGGTCGCGGTTCCATCCGGATGCGCGCCGTCGTCGAGGTCGAGGAGGACACCAAGGGCCGGACCACGCTGGTGGTCACCGAGCTGCCCTACGTGGTGAACCCGGACAACCTCATCGAGTCGATCGCGACCATGGTGCGCGACGGCAAGATCGCCGGGATCTCCGAGATCGTCGACGAGTCCAGCGACCGCATCGGCATGCGGATCGTGATCACGCTGAAGCGGGACGCGGTCGCCAAGGTCGTGCTGAACAACCTCTACAAGCACACCCAGCTGCAGCACAGCTTCGGTGTGAACATGCTGTCGATCGTCGACGGCGTGCCGCGGACACTGCGCCTGGACCAGGTCGTCCGGCACTACGTGCGGCACCAGATCGAGGTCATCGTCCGGCGGACCCGCTACCGGCTGCGCAAGGCCGAGGAGCGGGCCCACATCCTGCGTGGTCTGGTCAAGGCGCTCGACGCGCTCGACGAGGTCATCGCCCTGATCCGGGCGTCGGAGACGGTCGACGTCGCCCGGGCCGGCCTGATCGACCTGCTCGACGTCGACGAGATCCAGGCCCAGGCGATCCTGGACATGCAGCTGCGGCGCCTCGCCGCGCTGGAGCGGCAGAAGATCATCGACGAGCTGGCCGAGATCGAGCGCGAGATCGCCGACTACCAGGACATCCTGGCCCGGCCGGAGCGCCAGCGGGCGATCGTGCGCGACGAGCTGCTCGAGATCGTCGAGAAGCACGGTGACGACCGGCGCACCCGGATCGTCGGCTACGACGGTGACGTCACCGACGAGGACCTGATCGCGGTCGAGGACGTCGTCGTCACGATCACCCGGACCGGCTACGCGAAGCGGACGAAGACCGACCTGTACCGGGCGCAGAAGCGCGGCGGCAAGGGCGTGCAGGGTGCCGCGCTGAAACAGGACGACATCGTCGCCCACTTCTTCGTCTGCTCCACGCACGACTGGATGCTGTTCTTCACCAACCGCGGACGGGTGTACCGGCTCAAGGCCTACGAGCTGCCCGAGGCGAACCGGACGGCCCGCGGTCAGCACCTGGCGAACCTGCTGGCACTGCAGCCGGACGAGGAGATCGCCCAGGTCATGCAGATCAAGGACTACCAGGCCAGGCCGTATCTGGTCCTTGCGACGAGAAACGGTCTGGTGAAGAAGTCGCGGCTCACCGACTTCGACTCCAACCGCACCGGCGGCCTGATCGGCATCAACCTGCGCGACGACGACGAGCTGGTCGGTGCCGTGCTCTGCTCGGCCGAGGACGATCTGCTGCTCGTCTCCGCGGAGGGGCAGTCCATCCGGTTCACCGCCACCGACGACGCGCTGCGCCCAATGGGCCGGGCGACGTCCGGGGTGCTGGGCATGCGCTTCAACAGCGGGGACCAGCTGCTCGCCCTCGGTGTGATCCGCCCGGACACCTACCTGCTGGTCGCCACCACCGGTGGCTACGCCAAGCGCACCCCCATCGAGGACTACCCGGTGCAGGGTCGCGGCGGGAAGGGAGTGTTGACGCTCCAGTACGACCGTCGCCGTGGCACGCTGGTCGGTGCACTCATCGTCGGGATCGACGACGAGCTGTACGCGATCACCTCCACCGGCGGGGTCATCCGGACCTCGGCCCGCGAGGTGCGGAAGGCCGGCCGGCAGACGAAGGGAGTCCGTCTGATGAACCTGGGCGAGAGTTCCACGCTGCTGGCGGTCGCCCGCAACGCGGAGGAGACCGAGGAGGACCCGGGCCAGCAGGCGTAGGCGATCGTGGGGCCGGTCGGCATGACCGGCCCCCACGTCGCCGACCGGCTCGGATCGCCTGCAGCACTGCAGCGACGACAAGCGAGGAGAGCTCCAGCTCGTGAGCACCGACGACCGCACCCCGTCGTCGCCGGACGAGGGCCGCACCGTCGCCACCGACGCGGACCAGCCCGGCGCTCCGGCAGCCGGATCCGCCCCGGCCGCCGACGGCACCCCACCGGCCGCACCGACCCCGGACGGACGGCTCACCGACGCACGGCCCGCGGACGTGGCGCCGAGCCCGGTCCCGCGGACCGAACCCGTGGCGGAGGAGCCCGCCGCGGTCGATCCGGCAGGCGCCGCCCCGCCGCCGTGGCGCCGGGTGCCGGACCCGAACGAGCAGCCGCTCGAGGCGGAGCAGCCGACCGTGGCGGACTCGCTGCTGAGCGAGGCGCCGACGGCGTTCCTCACCGCGCCCGGGGCCGGTGCCGGAGCGACCGCGACCGCTGTCCGGGAGCCGGAGCAGCGGGAGGCCGGTGGGGTCGAGGCGCCCCGCGCGTCGGTCCGTAACCGCCCGCCGCGCCAGGCGCTGCTGCAGCTCAAGCGGCTCGACCCGTGGTCGGTGCTGAAGATGGCGCTGGCGCTGGCGGTCGTGCTGTGGCTGGTGTGGATGGTCGCCGCGGGTGTGCTCTACGGCGTGCTCGGCGGGATGGGCGTGTGGGACCGGCTCAACGGCACCTACGCCGACCTGGTCACCGGGCAGGAGGAGACCGGCGGGACGCTGATCAGCGCCGGCCGGGTGTTCGGGCTCGCCGCCGTCGTCGGTGCGGTGAACAGCCTGCTGTTCGCCGTCGCCATCACGATCGTGGCCTTCGTCTACAACGTCGCCGCCGACCTCGTCGGCGGAGTCGAGGTCACCCTCTCCGAGCGCGACTGAGGGCCTGCTCCGCACGGCTTCCGGCGGGGCCCGGCTCCGGACCCCGCCGGTAACCCGCTCGACCCCGTGAGGTAGTGTTCCTCCTGTCGCAAGGGCCTATAGCTCAGTTGGTTAGAGCGCATCGCTGATAACGATGAGGTCGCTGGTTCAAATCCAGCTAGGCCCACACTTCCTGCCTCCGAAGTGCTCGTGAGGAGACGTCGATGAAGAAGCTGCTCGTTCTGGCCTTGGTGGCCGGTGCTGCGTACGTCGGCTGGTCACGGCTGCGGGGCGTCGGGTCCGACGACCTCTGGCACGAGGCGACGACTCGCTGAACCCGTCCACCGGGTACGGTGGGTCCGACCCACCCGGGGACGTAGCTCAATTGGCAGAGCACCGCCTTTGCAAGGCGGGGGTTAGGGGTTCGATTCCCCTCGTCTCCACCAGCAGGTACGCCGTTTCTCAGCTCTCTTCCTGATCGTCCTGGGTACATGCCGCGGAGCCCAGCCGGTCGGCGATGTCGTCGAGCCGGTCCGGGAACAGGGGCCAGTACAGGTCCGACGTGAGCGGTGGTCTTGTGCCCCGGCATCGTCTGGACGACCTTCACGTCCGCCCCCGAGGCGATCGCCGGTGATGCCGCTGTGTGCGGGTGGAGGTCGGCGACCCGGCACGCCGCACCGCGGGATCGGCGGCAGTCGTGCAGTGACCGCGTCCGATCCCCGGGGATGGCGCGGTCCACATGACCCCGGCCCCACTGTGACTACTGCCCGTGGTGGTGTGCGGAACCGGGCGCAGCCGGGGTTCGTTAGTTTCAGACCGACACCGAGTACGCCACGACGCATCGGAGGCAACGACCGTGGGGTTGTTCGACAGGCTGAGGCAACGTCTGGGCGGGGGTGAGCAGGCAGGCCCGCCTCCTGCTCCGCCGTCGCCCGCCCCTGCGGCCGTGCAACAGGATCCCGACCGGGCCGCGGTCGAGCGCTATCGCTGCATGTTGCGGACGGCGCCGCCGGACACGGTGGAGCAGGCACACGCCGAAGCGTTCGCGACGTTGACCCCGGAGCAGCGGCAGCGGGTGCTGGCCGAGCTGTCGGGTTCGGTCCCGGAGGCGGAGCGGGCGACCTCGAGTGATCCGCAACCGCTCACGCGGATGGTCACACGCGCGGAGATGAGCAACCCGGGCACGATGGAGCGCACGCTCGGGGGCGGACGTGGCGGCCCCGGGATGGGCAGCGTGATCGCAGGGTCGTTGCTGCCAGTGTCGCGGGCGCGTTCATCGGAACCGCTGTCGCGGACGCGTTCCTCGGCGACGCCCCGGCCGGCGGCGAGGACCTCGCCGCCGAGGAGCAGCAGGAACCTGCTGCTGAGTCGGCGCCGGAGCCGGACGGCCTGGACACCGGTGGCGGGTCCGAGGGCTTCGGAGGGGACGTCGGTGAGTTCTGACCTGCTACTCCGGATCAGTCCGGGGAGGACGCGGTGACTGACTGGGTCTTCTCGGTCATCGACGCGCTCGGTGCTGTCGGCGTCGGGCTCCTGATCTTCCTCGACAACATCATCCCGCCGATCCCGTCCGAGGCGATCCTGCCGTTGGCCGGCTATCGCGCCGCTCAGGGCGCGTTCAGCGCGGTGTCGCTCTGGCTCGGGGCGACGGTCGGTGCCGTGGCCGGGGCGTACGTGCTCTACGGGCTCGGGGCCTGGCTGGGATACGAGCGGTTGCACGAGCTCGCGGGCAAGCGCTGGTTCGTGCTGTCCAGCCAGAAGGACCTCGAACGTGGACGTGACCTGTTCGACCGCTTCGGCAACGCGTTCGTCCTCGGCAGCAGGTGTATCCCGCTGCTGCGCAGTGTGGTGTCGCTCCCGGCCGGGGTCGCGAGGATGCCCCTGGTCCGGTTCACGGTCCTGACGACCATCGGCAGCGCGATCTGGAACGCATTGCTGATCGGGCTGGGGTGGCAGCTCGGCGAGAACTGGCATGTGGTCGACCAGGCGCTCGGGCCGGTGTCCTACGCCGTCGCCGCTCTCGCGCTGGCCCTCGTCGTCGTCCTGGTCGTCCGCAAGCTGCGCGCACGGCGCGCCCTGGCCACCGTGGGCGAACCGGTGACGCGACCGATCCCACGGGTCCGACGGTGAGCACCGGGGTGAGCACCGGGGTGAGCACGGCCACGACGTAGACCCGGCCGAGCGCGCGGTTCAGGACTCTCGCGCACCCGTGCAGCGGCGCAGGAGGCCCGGATACCGTTCCGGAGCAGCCGGGCGGAGCTCATCGGGGTGCAGGCCCGCGCACCGCGGGCTCCCCACACCGCGGGCTCCCCACACCCTGGGTTGTGCCGCGTAAGCACCCGAATTCGCGCTGCTGTCAGACTTCAGCGCATGGATGTAGCGCTGAACCTGGCCCTGGTGCTGTTGTTCGTGCTGATCGGTGGCTTCTTCGCGGCGGCGGAAATCGCTCTGGTGACGCTGCGGTCCGGGCAGGTGTCGGCCATGGCCGAGCGCGGCCGGCGGGGCGCGCGTGTGGCGCGTCTGCGCAGCGACTCCAACCGGTTCCTCTCGGCCGTGCAGATCGGGGTCACCTTCGCCGGGTTCTTCGCCTCCAGCTACGGCGGCGCGACGATCGCGGTGCGGTTGGAGCCCGTACTCGCCGGGTGGGGTCTGCCGGTGGCGATCGCGTCGGCGGCGGCACTGATCCTGGTGACTGCGCTGGTGTCGTACCTGTCGCTGGTCGTGGGCGAGCTGGTCCCGAAGCGGCTCGCCCTCCAGCGGCCCGAGATGGTCGCCCAGGCCACGGCGGGGACACTCGACCGGCTCGCCACGGTGACCCGGCCACTGATCTGGTTGCTGTCGCGCTCGACCAACGCCGTGGTCCGACTGCTCGGCATCGACCCCCGAACCCCCGGTGACCAGGTCAGCGAGGAGGAACTGCGGGACATGGTCCGCACCGCCGACGGCCTGCACCCCGAGGAGCGACGCCTGCTCACCGACGCCTTCACCGCGACGGACCGGGTGGTCCGTGAGGTGATGGTGCCGCGCACCGAGGTCAACTTCCTCAACGCGACCACACCGCTGCACGAGGCGACCGCGCAGGTCCTGGACCGGCCCCACTCCCGCTATCCGGTCATCGCCGACACCGTCGACGACGTCGTCGGCGTCGTTCATGTGCGCGACATCCTCAGCAGCCACCACACCGGCAACGCCGACGCGCGCACCGTGGGCGAGCTGGCCCGGCCGGTGACCATGCTGCCGGGCAGCAAGTCGGTGCTCGGCGCACTGAGCGAGATGCGTCGCGGCGGTGGTCACCTCGCGGTGGTCGTGGACGAGTACGGCGGCACCGACGGAATCGTCACCGTCGAGGACCTCGTCGAAGAGATCGTCGGTGAGATCCGTGACGAGTACGACCCCAGTACCGCCCCGTCGCGGCAGAGCACCGACGGCGGTTTCGACGCCGACGGCCTCCTGCACCGCGACGAGGTCGAGGAACAGACCGGGGTCGTGCTCCCCGACGGCCCCTTCGAGAGCCTCGGTGGATTCGTCATGCACGAGCTGGGGCGGGTCCCGGTCGTCGGTGACACCGTCGACGCGCTGGGTCACCGGTTCGTCGTGACGGCCACCGACGGGCACCGCATCGCACAGGTCCACATCACGCCGTACGACGATGCCCGGTCCGGGGCGGCGGCACCCGACGAGCGCAGCCGGTCGGCGGGCGAGTCCGCCTCCCCGGAGAACTGAACCCGGGCCCGGTCGACGCCGGCGGTGGCCCGTCGCACGGGCGGCGGGTGGGCAGCTCGCTGAACGCCCCGACACCCGGGACGGTCGTCACCGGGTCGCCTGCCGGACCAGCCCGCCGCCGATGATCAGTCGCTGGATCTCGCTGGTGCCCTCGTAGAGGCGCAGCAGCCGCACGTCCCGGTAGATCCGCTCCACCGGGATCTCGCGCATGTAACCGGCGCCGCCGTGGACCTGTACGGCCAGGTCGGCGACCCTGCCGACCATCTCGGTGCAGAACAGCTTCGCCGCCGACGGCGCGATCCGGCGGTCCGTGCCGTCGACGTAGGCGCGGGCGGCGTCGCGCACCATCGCCCGGCCGGCCATCACCCCGGTCGCCATGTCCGCGAGGTGGGCCTGGACCAGCTGGAAGTCGCCGATCCGTCGCCCGCCCTGGGTGCTCTGCGCGGCATGGGCCACGGACTCGTCGAGGGCGCGCTGCGCGGTGCCGACCGACAGGGCTGCGATGTGCACCCGGCCGCGGGCCAGCGACGTCATGGCGGCCCGGTACCCGGCGGCCGGGTCGGTGCCGACGAGAGCCTCGGCCGGGACCCGGACACCGTCGAGGTGCACGTCCGCGGTCTGCGAACCCTCCTGGCCCATCTTGGCGTCCTTCGGGCCGACGGTGACCCCGGGCGCGTCGGCCGGCACCAGGAACACGGCGATCCCGGGATTGCCGGGCCCCGGTTCGGTGTAGCGGGCGAAGACGACGAACAGATGGGCCGACGGGGCGTTGGTGATGTACTGCTTCTGCCCGTCGATGATCCAGTCCGCGTCGTCACCATCGCCGTCGCGGCGGGCACGGGTCCGCAGCCCGGCCGGGTTGGACCCGGCGCCCGGCTCGGTCAGCGCGAACGAGGCGACCACCTCACCGGAGGCGATCCGCGCGAGCCACTCCCGCTTCTGGGCGTCGGTGCCGAACCCCACCAGCACCTGCCCGGCGATGCCGTTGTTCGTGCCGAACATCGAGCGCAGCGACAGCGTCGTGTAGCCGAACTCCTGGGCGAGCTCGACGTCCTGGGTCAGGTCGAGGCCGATCCCGCCCCACTCGGCGGGGATCGCGTACCCGAACAATCCCATCTCCGCGGCCGCCGACCGCAGGTCGTCCGGGATCCGGTCGGTCCGCATGATCTCGTTCTCACGTGGCACGACAGCGGTGCGGACGAACTCACGGACCTGCCGCCGGATGAGCTCGAAGTCCTCGGCGGTCACGTCGGCGGTCGACAGCGATGTCTGGGGCATGTCGTGATGGTCGGCCGAAATCGATCACATGTCCACGAGCGGCGCCGGCCGCCCGCCGGGCCGGGCCGTGGTGCGCCTCGTCGGACCACCGGCGGCGGCTGTCCTCGATCGCCGGGTCCGGACGCGGACGAGTGGCTGCGCACCGTCGGGCCCGTCACCATCGGGCCAGGACATCCGCGGCCGTCCGGCAGGCTCTCGGCACGACGCTCGTGCGGGCGGACCGACGGCCGACCGCGCCCACCTGGAGACTCCGATGCCGCTACGCTCCTCGCTGCCCGTCCCGACGCTCGACCTGGATCCGGACGCACCGCACGTCGCCGACTTCTACCACTACGGTGATCTGCTGTCCGCCGACGAGCACGCCGCCCTGCGCCGGCTGCGCGCGTTCCTGGCGACCGACGTCGCCCCGGTGGTCGAGCGGGCCTGGGCGGCCGCCGAGTTCCCGATGCAGCTGGTGACGGGCTTCGCCGGGCTGGACCTGGCCGGGGCCGCCTACACCGACCCGCCGGCCGGCCGGGTGTTCCTCGGTTTCCTGCACGCCGAGATCGCCCGCATCGACCCGTCGGTGAACAGCTTCTTCGGTGTGCACGCCGGGCTCGCGATGGGGTCGATCTCCGCCTGCGGGACCGCGGAGCAGCGGGAGCGCTGGCTGCCGGCGATGGCGCGGATGGAGCAGATCGGCGCGTTCGGGCTGACCGAACCGCACGGTGGCTCCGACGTCGCCGGTGGCATGGAGACGACCGCCACCCGCGACGGCGACGAATGGGTGCTCGACGGGGAGAAGCGCTGGATCGGCAACGCCACGTTCGCCGACCTGATCGTGATCTGGGCGCGCGACACCGATCCCGGCGCCGACGGTGCCGTGCGCGGCTTCGTCGTGCCCGGCAGCACGCCCGGCCTGACCGTGGAGAAGATCGAGGGCAAGCAGTCGCTGCGGATCGTGCAGAACGCCGACATCGTGCTCGACCGGGTACGGGTGCCCGAGTCGCACCGGCTGTCCGGCGGGCGCGGCACGTTCGCCGACGCCGGTGCGGTGCTGCGACGCACCCGGGCCAACGCCTGCTGGGGCGCGGTCGGCACCCAGATGGCGGCCTACGAGCTGGCGCTGTCGTACGCGAAGCAGCGCGAGCAGTTCGGCCGGCCGATCGCCAGCTTCCAGATGATGCAGGACCTGCTCGTCACGATGCTCGGCAACGTCACCGCCTCGCTCGGCATGGCCGTCCGCTGCGCACAGCTGATCGACGAGGACAGGGGGACCGACGCGCACTCGGCGCTGGCCAAGGAGTTCTGCGCGAGCCGGATGCGGGAGACGGTGGCGATGTCCCGGCAGCTGGTGGGTGGCAACGGGATCGTGCTGTCCAACGGGATCGCGCGCTACTTCGCCGACGCCGAGGCGCTGTACTCGTTCGAGGGCACCCGGGAGATGAACACGCTGATCGTCGGCAAGGCCGTCACGGGGCACAGCGCCTTCGTGCGCTGACCGCCCGGCCCGGTCGGCCCCGGTCGGCACTGTGGTGTACATCACCAGAGCCCGGGCGGGCGATCGGCACGGGCGGATGACTGCAGGTCGATCGCCGGTCAGGTGCCCCGGTCCACACACGACAGGGCTGCCCGGCCCGGCCCACGGTGACCGCCCGCGGCCTCCCCGGGTGATCGTTGTTGGTCGCACGGTCGGTCGCGTGTAGCGTGATGATCGGTCACCGTAAGTTCTGAAGTTCGTTTCTCTGAGCGCGCTCGCGGGATGATGCGGGTGGATTCGCTGTCTGTGGTGTAGCTCTGGCTGGCTGCCGTCTGGGAATCGCAGTGACCCGGGCAGCCGCATGACGTGGTTGTTCCGTCGACAAGCTATGCAACAAGGAGTCATCCCCATGGCCACCGGTACCGTCAAGTGGTTCAACGCCGAAAAGGGCTTCGGATTCATCGCCCCCGATGACGGCGGCGCCGACGTCTTCGTGCACTACTCGGCGATCGACGCCTCGGGCTTCCGTGAGCTCTCCGAGAACCAGGCCGTGACCTACGAGGTCACCCAGGGCGCCAAGGGCCCGCAGGCCTCGAACGTCACCATCTGACGTTCCTCGACACACGACGGCGGTGGCATCTCTCCTCGGAGGGGTGCCACCGCCGTCGTCGTTCCCGGCCGTGTGATGCAGGTCATACTTCTGTAGGTGTCCGGGCCGTCGAGAACGCGCAACCGGCTCCGTCCCCGCCGTGAACGTGACCAGAATGGGTCACGACCGCACCGAGGAGAGCCACCATGGCCAAGTACCTGCTGCTCAAGCACTACCGCGGAGCCCCGGCATCGGTGAACGACGTCCCGATGGAGAAGTGGACCCCGCAGGAGATCACCGACCACGTGCAGTACATGCAGGACTTCGCGAACCGGCTGGAGACGACCGGTGAGTACGTCGACGGGCAGGCGCTCGCCCCCGAGGGCACCTTCGTCCGGTACGACGGTGCGGGCCGTCCCCCGGTCACCGACGGGCCGTTCGCCGAGACCAAGGACCTGATCGCGGGCTGGATGGTGATCGACGTCGACAGCTACGAGCGGGCGGTGGAGCTCGCCGGGGAGCTGTCGGCGGCGCCCGGCGCCGGTGGGAAGCCGATCCACGAGTGGCTGGAGCTGCGCCCGTTCCTGACCGGGCCGCCGGCGATCGAGGAGTGACCGACGGTGGACGCGGCCCTGCTGCGGGCGCTCACCCCGGCGGTGACCGCGGTCCTCGTCCGCCGGGGCGCCGACTTCGCCGCCGCCGAGGACGCCGTGCAGGAGGCACTGGTCGATGCCGTCCGGGTCTGGCCGTCGGATCCGCCGCGCGACCCCAAGGGATGGCTGGTCACCACGGCCTGGCGGCGGTTCCTCGACGGGGCCCGGATGGAGACGGCCCGCCGCAGGCGTGAGGACCTGGTGGAGGCCGAGCCGCCCCCGGGCCCGGCCACCGGGACCGACGACGCGCTCGAGATGTACTTCCTGTGCGCCCACCCGGCCCTGACGCCGTCGTCGGCGGTGGCGCTGACGCTGCGCGCGGTCGGCGGGTTGACCACCCGCCAGATCGCGCAGGCGTTCCTGGTGCCGGAGGCGACCATGGCGCAGCGGATCAGCCGGGCCAAACGCACCGTGTCGGACGTGCGCTTCGACCGGCCCGGAGATGTGGCCGTCGTGCTGCGGGTGCTGTACCTGGTGTTCAACGAGGGGTACGCCGCGACCGGTGACGTCGACCTGGCCGTCGAGGCGATCCGCCTGACCCGGCGGCTCGCCGCCGGGCTCGACCACCCCGAGGTGGCCGGGCTGCTCGCGCTGATGCTGCTGCACCATGCCCGGCGCGCAGCTCGCACGGCGGCGGACGGGAGCCTGGTCCTGCTCGCCGAGCAGGACCGTGACCGGTGGGACACCGCGATGATCGCCGAGGGCGTGACGGTCCTGCAGGCCGCGCTGGCCCGCGACCGGTTGGGCGAGTACCAGGCGCAGGCCGCCGTCGCGGCACTGCACGCGGACGCACCGACCGCGGCCGAGACCGACTGGGTGCAGATCGTCGGGTGGTACGACGAGCTCGTCGCGCTGACCGGCAGTCCCGTCGTCCGGCTGAACCGGGCGGTCGCGCTCGGCGAGGCCGACGGTCCACGGGCCGGCCTGGCGGCACTCGCCGAACTGGACGGATCGCTGCCCCGGCACACCGCGGCGCGCGCGTACCTGACCGAGCGCGCCGGGGACCGGGCGGCGGCGGCCGCGCTGTACGCGGAGGCGGCCCGTAAGGCGACCGATCTCGGCGAGCGCGACCACCTGATCCGGCAGGCCGCGCGGCTCAACACCCGGCTGCGCGGCTGAGCACAGCTCAGGCGTCGAAGTCGACGGTCGCGGTGGCCGACACCGGCCGGCTCTGGCAGGTGAGCACGAAGCCGGCGGTGAGCTCGTCGTCGTCCAGGGCGAAGTTGCGCCGCATCTCGACCTCACCCGCGGTGACCTTCGCCCGGCAGGTGCCGCACACGCCGCCCTTGCAGGCGAAGGGCAGGTCACCGCGGACCTCCTGCGCGGCGTCCAGCACGGACTCGGTGCGGGGCAGACTCAGCGTGGTCGAGCGTCCGTTGAGGACGATCGTCACCTCGCTCCCGGTGCCGTCGGGGGCCGGGTCGTCCTCGGCGCGGTGCGGCTCCGGTGGGGGTTCACCGACGTAGAACAGCTCGCGGTGCACCCGGGTGCGGTCGACGCCGTGCTCGGTGAGCACGGTGAGGGCGTCCTCGGTCATCCCGAGCGGACCGCACAGCCACCAGTGGTCGACGTCGTGCACGTCGACCAGCCCGGTGAACAGCCTGCGCAGCCGGTCGGCGTCGAGCCTGCCGTTGACGATCTCCGCTTCGGTGGGTTCGCGGGACAGCACGGTGATCAGGTGCAGCCGCGGCCCGTGGACGTTCTTCAGGTCGGCGATCTCCTCGGTGAACATCACCGTGTCGGTGCGCCGGTTGCCGTAGACCAGGGTGACGTGGGTGTCGTCGTGCGCGGCCAGCACGGATGCCGCGATCGAGAGCATCGGGGTGATCCCCGAGCCGGCCGCGACGAGACCGTGGTGGGTGCCCGGGGCCTGCTGGGGGGTGAACGACCCGGCCGGGGGGCCGACCTCCACCAGGTCGCCCGGGGCGAGCCGGTCGACCAGCCACCCGGAGAACAGGCCGCCGTCGACCCGGCGGACCCCGACCCGGGGGGCGGCGCCGGCGGGGGAGCAGATCGAGTACGACCGGCGCTGCTCCCCGTCGGCGGTGACGGTCCGCAGCGTCAGGTACTGGCCGGGCCGGAAGGTGTAGTAGGCGCGCAGGTGCTCGGGCACGTCGAAGGTGATCGCGACGGCGTCGTCGCACAGGCGCTCGACGTCGGCGACCCGCAGCCGGTGGAAGCCCGCGGGCAGATCGGTCGGGGCGTCGGTCGTGCCGGGTTCGGTGAGCAGCATCAGAGTTCCTTCATGTGCTCGAACGGTTCCTGGCAGGCGGTGCAGCGGCGCAGCGCGGTGCACGCGGTCGGGCCGAACCGGGAGAGCTCCACGGTGGCCGGGGAGCCGCACTGCGGGCAGCGCACCACGGTCGAGGGCGGGTCGAGGGTCAGCGGGACCGGACCGGGCGGGTGCGCGGCGGCCGCACCGGGCGGGGCGACGCCCGCCTCGGCGAGCTTGCGCCGGCCCGCCTCGCTGATCCAGTCGGTGCTCCAGGCCGGGGACAGCACCGTCGTCACCTCGACCGGGCCGTACCCGGCCGCGGCCAGCGCACCGGCGATGTCGGCGCGCATCTCCTCGATCGCCGGGCAACCGGAGTAGGTCGGGGTGATCGTGACGGCGACCCGACCCTCGTGCTCGGTCACCGAGCGGATCACCCCGAGATCGTCCAGGGTGAGCATCGGCATCTCCGGGTCGACCACGGCGGCCACCACGTCGCGGGCACCCAGCCCGGGCAGCACCTCGCTCACCACGTCGCCCCCGGGTGCCTGCGGGCCAGGCTCTGCAGCACGACCAGCGCGTGCTCGAGCTTCTCGGTGTGCACGCCCTGGCGCCCGCCGCGGCCTCCGACGGTGCCGGTCGGGGGAACCTCGGGCCGGGTCAGCGTGGCCCGGGTGATCACCTGGTCCAGCACGGCGTGCACCTCGTCGCGGGTCCGCGCGGGATCGACGGCGACACCGGCGGCGACCAGCCGCCGCTCGACGTCACAGGTGCGGAACAGCTCGTCGAGGTGCGGCCACACCCACACCAGGCCGGCCTGCATGCGCGCGTGCGACTCCGCGGTCCCGTCGCCGAGGCGCAGGACCCAGCGGGCCGCGTGGTCACGGTGGTAGGTGAGCTCCTTGACGCCCTTCGCGGCGACGGCGGCCAGCACCGGATCGGCCGATCCCTGCAACCGGTGCAACAGGGCCAGGCGCCAGGCCGAGAACACCAGCAGGCGCGCGACGCAGCGGGCGAAGTCGAGATCGTCGGAGGGCTCGGTGAGCCCGACGCAGCGGAACTGTGCGACGTCGCGCCAGTGCGCGAGATCGTCCTCGGTGCGGGCGGTGCGCCCGGCGACGAACCCCTCGACGTGCCCGGCCCGGGAGAGCAGGACCCGGGCCTGGCCGAGCAGGTCGAGAGCGGTGTTGGCCAGCGCGACCTCCTCCTCCAGCTCGGGAGCGTTCGAGACCCACTCGGTTAGCCGGTGGCTGTAGACCAGCGCGTCGTCACCGAGCATCAGGCAGTACTCGGCCAGGTCGGCCGGGTCGACGCCGTCGGGCACCGGTGCGATCAGGTCCGCCCCGGCGTCGGAGAAGCCGGAGCCGAACGCCCAGCGCGGGTCGTCACCCTCCTCGGTGAGGGCGTCGTAGACCGATCCGCTCACAGGTGCGGCACCTCCTCCGGGATCGTGTAGAAGGTCGGGTGCCGGTAGACCTTGTCCGCGGACGGCGCGAAGAACGGGTCCTTCTCCTCCGGGCTCGACGCGGTGATCAGATCGGCCCGCACCACCCAGATGGAGACACCCTCGTTGCGCCGGGTGTACACGTCACGGGCGTTGTGCAGGGCCATCTCGTCGTCGGCCGCGTGCAGCGAGCCCACGTGCACGTGATTGAGACCCCGCTTGCCGCGCACGAACACTTCGTAGAGCGGCCAGGACCGGCGCGAGGGCCGCCGCCCGGAGCCGGTGTCGACACCGGTGGTGGGAACGGCCCCGTGCCCGCCCTCGGCGACGTGGCCCCCGGTGGGTTCGGTGGAGCTCACGCGCCCACCTCCGCCCGCGCCGCCCGCTTGTCCGCATAGGCCTGCGCGGCCTCCCGCACCCAGGCGCCGTTCTCGTGCGCCCGGCGCCGGTGCGCCAACCGCTGCTGGTTGGCCGGCCCCGCGCCCGAGACCACCGCCGTGAACTCCGACCAGTCCGGTTCGCCGAAGTCGTGCGCCTGCCGCTCCTCGTTCCAACGCAGGTCCGGGTCCGGCAGCGTGACACCGAGCGCGGCGGCCTGCGGAACGGTCATGTCCACGAACCGCTGGCGCAGCTCGTCGTTGGTGTGCCGCTTGATGCCCCACTCCATCGACTGGCGGGTGTTGGGCGAGTCGCCGTCAGCCGGGCCGAACATCATCAACGACGGCCACCACCACCGGTTCGTGGCCTCCTGCACCATCTCGCGCTGCGCCTCGGTGCCCGCCGTCATCGCCAGCAGCGACTCGTAACCCTGGCGCTGGTGGAACGACTCCTCCTTGCAGATCCGGATCATCGCCCGGGCGTAGGGCCCGTAGGAACAGCGGCACAGCGGGACCTGGTTGGCGATCGCCGCACCGTCGACCAACCAGCCGATCACCCCGATGTCGGCCCAGGACAGCGTCGGATAGTTGAAGATCGAGCTGTACTTCTGCTTCGCGTCGATCAGCTTCTCGGTCAGCTCCTCGCGATCCACCCCGAGGGTCTCCGCGGCGGCGTAGAGGTACATGCCGTGACCCGCCTCGTCCTGCACCTTGGCCAGCAGGATCGCCCGGCGCCGCAACGACGGCGCCCGCAGCAGCCAGTTGCCCTCCGGCTGCATGCCGATGATCTCGGAATGCGCGTGCTGGGCGATCTGGCGGATCAGGGTCCTCCGGTAGGCCTCCGGCATCCAGTCCCGCGGTTCGATGCGTTGGTCAGCCGCGATCGTCGCGTCGAACCGGGCCTGCAGGCTCTCCGGCGTGTGCGGGTCTGCCGTCGTCACGATCCACCTTCCAGCGACCGAATGTTCGTTCGTCTAGAGGGTGGACCAGTGCGCGTGCGAGCGCAAGAGGGGGTGGTGTGACCCGCCGGGCCGGGGTCTGCTCAGCCCGCCGGCGGGGCCGTCGCCGGGTCCGGCGCGGTTGCCGGTGCCAGGCCACCGGCGAGCCTGCGCAGCAGCTCGTCGAGCACCGCGACGTCCGGGCCGACGATCTCGGCGAACCGTTCCCGGACGGCGGCCACGGCGGCGTCCCACCGGGCGAGCGCCTCCCGGCCGCGGGCCGAGGCGAAGATCAGGACCCGGCGCCGGTCGTGCTCGTCGGGCCTGCGGAGCACGAGGTTCGCCGACACCATGCGGTCGACGAGCTTGGAGCACTTGGGTGCCAGCAGCAACGCGTGCTCGGCGACGACGTTCATCGGGCAACCGCCCCGGTCGGCGAGCAGTGACAGCACCCGCCACTGGTCGAGGTCCGCTCCCGCGGAGCGCAACGCGTCGTCGAGTCGTTGCGTGGCAGCACGTTCGACCATCGAGAGCAGGCGCAGGGTCTCGTCGTTCACCTGAACGCACCCCGGTCGGACATCAGCCTCGACCATCCCCCCGAACAGACCAGTACATGCAGGTCGAACCCCTCTAGCGTAGCCGCATGGCGCCATCGCGTCTCACCTTGCCGCCCGCGCGCCGGCGCGATGCGCTCACGATGGCGCTCGTCGTCCCGTTGCAGGGGCCCGCCGGGATCTTCGGCCCGTCCTGTGAGAGCTGCGGGACGCTGGCGATGGAGGAGACCAACGAGGAGGGTGGCGTGCTGGGCCGGGAGCTGCGCCTGCTCCCGGTGGACGGCGGCGCCGCACCGGCCGAGGTCGCGCGCGAGGTCGCCGCGCTGGTCACCGCCGGCACGGTGGAGGCCGTCGCCGGCTGGCACATCTCGGCCGTGCGCGAGGCCGTCGCGCCGGCGATCGGCGGCCGGGTGCCGTATGCCTACACCGCGCTCTACGAGGGCGGCGAGCACCGGCCCGGTGTCTTCCTCACCGGTGAGACGCCCGACCTGCAGCTCGGTCCGACCCTGGACTGGTTCGCCGAGACGGTCGGTGTCCGGCGCTGGACGATCGTCGGCGACGACTACGTCTGGCCGCGCCGATCGGCCGACGCGGCCCGCCGCTACCTGCGGCGGATCGACGGCACCGTGTGCGACGAGATGTACGTGCCGCTGGGCACCACCCGGTTCGACGCGGTGGTCAGGCGGGTCGAGCGCAGCGGTTGCGAGGCGGTACTGATGTTGCTGATCGGCGACGACGCCGTCGAGTTCAACAAGGCGTTCGCCGCCGTCGG
Source organism: Pseudonocardia sp. NPDC049635 (assembly GCF_040659795.1). Lineage (NCBI taxonomy): Bacteria > Bacillati > Actinomycetota > Actinomycetes > Pseudonocardiales > Pseudonocardiaceae > Pseudonocardia > Pseudonocardia sp. NPDC049635. The sequence continues at coordinate 153,063 of NZ_JBFAON010000008.1, read as the reverse complement.
GATGGACCGCGACATCCTGCGGTTCAGCTCGCTGATCGACGAGAACGTGCTGCTCGCCTCCGGGGCCGAGAACACCCGCGGCCTGATGACCTCGGCCGGCTACTTCGAGGACCTCGCCACCGCCTCCGGGCTCGACTTCGCGGCCTGGTACTCGCGTCGCTTCGGCCCGGAGGCACCGGTGCTGAACAGCCTGGGCGAGTCCTGCTACGAGGGCGTGCGGTTGCTGACGGCACTGATGCGCCGGGCCGGGTCGACCGACGTGCGGTCGATGCTGGCGGTGTCGGACGGGTTGTCCTACGAAAGCCCGCGCGGCACGGTCGAGCTGCGGGACCGGCATCTGCAGCAGCGGGTGTTCCTCGCGGCCGCCGACGGTCTGAGCTGGGACGTCATCCAGCAGCTGTGACCGTTGACACCATGCGCGCTCCGCTATAGCTTTCCCAGGAAATTATTTCCTGACCGAGCGAGGCTGTCATGGCGACCTACACGTACCGGTGCGGGACCGACGGTCCGGTCGACGTCCGGCTGCCGATCGGCACCGCTCCGGCGACCCTGTCCTGCCCGGCCTGCGGCGCCGTCGCGGACCGGCTGATCACCCCGCCGATGCTCGGACTCGCCGACCGGAACCGGATGGCCCTGATCGACCGCACCGAGGCCAGCCGGACCGAGCCGCAGGTCGTCACGTCACTGCCGTCGGCGGGCACCGGACCGCGCCCGGCCACCACCCGCCTCGATCCCCGTACCCGGGGCCTCCCGCGCCCCTGAACCGCCGGTCCGAGCCACACCCGGACCGCTACTCGCGACGGGCCACCGGCCCGCCGCGCTGTCCCGTCCGCCCCGGTCCCTCCGGGCCGGTCACCGATGAGATGAAGGTGCGTTCGCCATGCCCAAGAACGTGTTCCCGCTCGACTCCCGCAAGAAGTTCACCGAGCAGCAGATCGTCGGCCACAACCGGTGGCACCCGGACGTCCCGGCGCAGGTCCGGGTACGCCCCGGCGACAGCTTCCGGGTCGACTGTCGCGAGTGGTTCGACGGGGCCATCCGCAACGACGACTCCGCCGACGACATCCTCAACGCCCCGCTCGCCGGCGTGCACGTGCTCTCCGGCCCGATCCACGTCGAGGGCGTACAGCCGGGTGACCTGCTCATCGTCGACATCCTCGACGTCGGCCCGATCCCGCAGGAGGACTCCGGTCCGCTCGCCGGGCAGGGCTGGGGTTACACCGGCGTGTTCGCCACCGGCAACGGCGGCGGCTTCCTGACCGAGCAGTTCCCGGACGCCTACAAGGTGATCTGGGACTTCCAGGGCGGGGTCGCCACCTCCCGGCACGTCCCGCACGTGTCCTTCACCGGCATCGTGCACCCCGGGCTGATGGGCACCGCGCCCTCGCACGAGCTGCTGCGCACCTGGAACGCCCGCGAGCAGGCCCTGATCGACACCGACCCGCAGCGCGTCCCGCCGCTGGCGCTGCCGCCGAACCCGGACTCGGCGATCCTCGGCACGCTCACCGGCGCCGACTTCGAGCGCGCCGCCGATGAGGCGGCCCGCACGGCGCCGCCGCGGGAGAACGGTGGCAACCAGGACATCAAGAACCTCACCAGGGGCAGCCGGGTCTTCTACCCGGTGTTCGTCGACGGCGCGAAGCTGTCGATGGGCGACCTGCACTTCTCCCAGGGCGACGGTGAGATCACCTTCTGCGGGGCGATCGAGATGGGCGGGTTCATGGACCTGCACGTCGACGTCATCAAGGGCGGGATGGAGAAGTACGGCGTCGCCGAGAACGCGATCTTCATGCCCGGCCGGACCGACCCGCAGTACAGCGAGTGGCTGGCGTTCTCCGGTACTTCGGTGACCCTGTCCGGCGAGCAGCGCTACCTCGACTCACACCTGTCGTACCAGCGGGCCTGCCTGCACGCGATCGACTACCTGACCCAGTTCGGCTACTCGCCCATCCAGGCCTACATGATCCTGGGCGCGGCGCCGATCGAGGGCAGGCTGTCCGGCGTCGTCGACATCCCGAACTCGTGCTCCACGGTCTACCTGCCGACCGAGATCTTCGACTTCGACGTCCGCCCGGGCAAGGACGGCCCGGCGAAGATCGACCCGGGGCAGGGCGTCCCGGTGGCCCGGGGCTGAGGTACCGGCGATGGGATCCGTCGGTCTGCTGTTCGTCGGCGCCGTCCTGTTCATCAACGGCGTGATGCTGCTGGGATGGGTGGAGGCGCGCTCGGCCGCACCGATGAACTTCTTCGTCGGTGGGCTGCAGATCGTCACCCCCACCTATCTGATCTTCACCGCGGACGGGGACGCGAACGCCATCCTGTTCGCCTCCGGGCTGTACCTGTTCTCGTTCACCTATCTCTACGTCGCGCTGAACCTCACGCTCGGACTCGACAGCAGCGGACTGGGTTACTTCTGCTTGTTCGTGTTCCTGTCCGCGCTGGTGTTCTCCTGGGTGAACTTCACCCGCTTCGCGGACCCGGGATTCGGCGTGATCTGGCTGCACTGGGCGTTCCTGTGGCTGCTGTTCTTCCTGCTGCTCGGTCTCAAGCAGGAGCGACTCGGTCGCTACACCGGCGCGGTCTGTGCGATCCAGGGCTGGGTGACGGCCTGGTTCCCGGCACTGCTGCTGCTGACCGGTGCGTACGACCAGTGGGCAGGCACGCTCGGCGTGGCCCTCGCGGTGTTCGGCGTCGTCGTCTACGGCGCGCTCTACGTCGTGCTCGGACGCCGGTCGGACGGGGTACCGGCGGCCCCGGCGCAGGACCGGACCGTGCGCGCCTGAGCGTGGCACCGCACGGGGCGGGCCGCGGTCGGGACCGACCGCGGCCCGCTACGTGCGGGAGAGGATCAGCCAGGTGAGGTACGCCAGGTAGACGGCGACGAGCGTGCCTCCCTCCAACCGGGTCAGCTTCGCTCCGGTCCGCATCGCGATCGCGGTCCCGACGGTCGCGACCGCCAGCAGCACCAGATCGGCGTCGACCACGTCGGGCGGGACGTCGATCGACGCGCCCGGCGCGGCGAGCACCGTGACGCCCAGGACCAGCGCGATGTTGTACACGCTGGAGCCGACCAGGTTCCCGATCGCCAGCCCGGTCTCGCCGCGGACGATCGCGACCAGCATCGTCACCAGCTCCGGTGCCGAGGTGCCGATCGCGACGACGGTCAGCCCGATCACGGCCTCGTCCACCCCGAACGCCCGCGCCCCCTGCGCCGCGCCGTCGACCAGCAACTCGGCGCCGACGACGACCAGCGCGATCGACACGGCGAGCACCAGCAGCTGCAGGACCGGGCCACCGCCCGCCCCGCCGGCCCCGGCCTCCACGGCCACGTCCTCCCGCCGGCTCGTCCGGAAGATCAGCACCGTGTAGGCCACGGCCCCGGCGACCAGCAGTGCGCCGTCCACCGGCCCCAGCGAGCCGTCCCGGGCCAGCACGAAGAACAGCAGCGTCGCGACGACCATCGCGGGCAGGTCGAACCGCAGCGTCCGGTTGCTGAACAGGACCGGCCGCAGCAGCGCGCCCAGACCGAGCACGAACAGCAGGTTGACCAGGTTCGTCCCGACGATGTTCCCGGTGGCCAGGCCCGCGCTGCCCGAGCGGGCGGCGTCGATGCCGATCGCGAGCTCCGGCAGGCTCGTCCCGACCGAGACGACGGTCAGGCCGATGATCATCGGGGACAGCCCGAGCCGGCTCGCGAGCCGTGAACCGGCCCGCACCAGCAACTCGGCGCCGGACAGCAACAGGGCGAGACCGCCGAGTCCGAGCAGGATCGCGTGCACGCGGGATCACCCCGTACCGGTGGCGGGCAGGCACATGGGGCCAGCGTCCCAGCCCGGTGGGGAGCCGGCGTCGCCGCACCCGGGGAGGATCAGGCGATCCGCAGCCGGGGCCGGACGGGACGCAGCACCGCCGACATCCGCTGCACCGCGCCGAGCAGTTCCACCCGCGCGCCCTGCGGGGCGCCACCGGGTCCGCGCAGGCGGCGGGCGACCGGAGCGGTCAGGCTCCGCCCCAGGCAGAACGTCAGTGGCCGGCTCGGATCCGGTGCCTGGGCCGCTGCCAGCAGGCCCGCGCCGTCGTCCGGTCCGTCGGGGCCGGTGTGCAGCGCGATCCCCGCGAACCCGGACGGGACCACGCAGCGGAGCACCTCCCGGGTCAGCTCGCCGTGATGCACCGGATCGACCCGCTGCCCGGACCCCGTGCCGGGCAGCGCCGATCCGGGACCGAGCACGGTCGCCCGCGGATCCACACCGGCGTCGTCGAGCTCTGCGACCAGCCGGGTCAGCAGGGCCGCGAGGGTGGTCGCGGCCGTGTCGGCGGAGTGGGTGCCGTCCCGGGCGATGCCGCAGTGCAGGAGCGGGACGAGCCCGGCGTCCTGGGCCGCCCGCGCGTACCGGGCGAGCACGTTCGCGTTGGACCGGACCGCCCACACCGAGGCGCCGGCGACGGTGCGGGCCCGGCAGACCACGAACCGGGCCCCGGCCCGGGCGTGCCCGGCCATCCGCTCCGGCAGTCCGTCCGTACCACCGACGACGGTCTCACCGGGTGCACCGGGCAGCGGGACCCGGCCGGGATCGGCCCGCACGCCCGCGACGATGCCCGGCCCGGTACCGGGGTGGAAGGACGACGCGGGGAGGACGAGCCCGCTCACGTACTCCTGCAGGCCGGGGGTCGTGGCGACCAGCCGCCGCAACCCGTGCCCGTCCGGGCCGCCGGGGCCCGCGTCGAGCGCGAGGATCCCCCGGGGATGCTCGACGAGTGCACTCGCCGTCGTCCGCAGCCCGTGCATGGGCACCTCCTTCGACGACCGCCGGCACCGCGCCACCGGTCGTGCCGCGACGCTAGGCCCGGCGAGCGGCTCCCGGCCTCCCCGCAGCGGAGGATCCCGCGGGGTATCCGCCGGTCACCGCCCGGCGGTGGTGAGCCAGTCGCACCACCGGTCGATCCCGGCGCCGGTGACGACACTCGTCTCGACGACGGCGACGCCCGGGTTGACCGCGCGCAGGTTGCGGTAGAAGTCGTCGAGCTCGAACGGGAGGTGCGGCAGCAGATCGATCTTGTTCACGACGATCAGGTCCGCGGACCGGAACATCACCGGGTACTTGAGCGGCTTGTCCTCGCCCTCGGTCACCGAGAACACCATCGCCCTGGAGTGCTCCCCGACGGCGAACTCGGCCGGGCAGACCAGGTTGCCGACGTTCTCGATGATCACCAGGTCGAGCTCCTCGAGCGGCAACCGGGGGAGCGCCGAGCGGACCATCGGGGCGTCCAGATGGCACTCGCCGCCGAACCCGTTGCCGGTGTTCACCAGGGTGATCGCGGCGCCGAGCCCGTGGAGGCGGTCGGCGTCCAGGCTGGTCTCGATGTCGCCCTCGACGATCCCGATCCGGGGGGTGCCGGCCAGCCGTTGCAGGGTGGCCCGCAGCAGCGAGGTCTTGCCGGCGCCGGGTGAGGACATCAGGTTGACCACCGTGACCCCGGCCGACTCGAAGTCCGCCCGGTTGGCGGCGGCGGTGGCGTCGTTCTCGTCGAAGATGCGCTCGAGCACGCTCACCCTCTCCGGCCCGGTGTCGTAACCGGAGTGGTCCCCGTGCGGGTGCCCGCCGTGACTGTGTTCGCTGTGGCTGTGTTCGCCGTGGCCGTGGCCGTGGCCGTGGCCGTGGCCGTGCGCGTCGTCGTGGCGGTGGAATCGACCCATGGTCAGGCCTCCGTGAGTTCGAGGGACGTGATGAGGAATTCCTCCCCGGTGACGACCTGCACCGCGGTCCCGCCGCAGTGCGTGCACACCAGGACCGGCGCGTCGAGCTCGCTGGTCCCCGCGCAGACGGTGCAGCGGATCCGCGCCGGCACCGACTCGATGCACAGCTCCGAGCCACCGAGCGGCGTGTCGGCGTTCACCAGCGACCAGCAGTACTCCAACGTCGCGGGCACGACCTGTCGCAGATGTCCCACCTGCAGGTTCACCCGCCGGACGCGTGCGGTGTCGGCATGCCGCTCGACGACCCCGACGATCGAGCGGCACAGGGACAGTTCGTGCACGACGGCTCCTCCGGGTGGGCGGTGACGATCTGGGCGGTGACGATCAGGGCGGTGACGTTCGGGTCGGCGGCGTCGGGTCGGCGGCGTTCGGGTCGGTGATGATCAGGCCGGTGACGTTCGGGGCCGGTGAGGTCCGGGCCGGCGACGCTCAGCGGCGCAGCGTCTCCGACGGGGACTCGCCCCAGCGCTTGCGGTACTCCACCGAGAAGCTCCCGAGATGCTGGAAGCCCCACCGCTGCGCGACGGCGGTGACGGTCACCCCGTCGCCCGGCATCGCGTCGGTCAGCTCGTCGCGGATCCGGTTCAGTCTGCGCTCCCGGATGTAGGCGACCGGGGACATCCCGAGCTCGTCGCGGAAGGCCTGCTGGATCGAGCGCACGCTCATGTGCACGCTGCCCGCGAGCGTCGCCATCGAGATCCGCTCGCCGAGGTGCGCCTCGATGTACTCGGCGGCCTCGCGCACCACCCGGCGCCCGGTGGAGTTCGTGGGCCGGGTCAGGTCGGCGTGGTAGTTCGAGGGCTGCAGGTACAGCAGGCTGGACATCAGCAGCTCCTCGACCGCCCCGATCCCGTGGCCGTGCTGGACCAGCGAGTCCGGGTAGAACACCTCGGCGTGCAGCAGCTGCACCGCGGTGTTCCACCGCATCGCAGGCTCCGCGGCGAGGTCGAACTCCGGGGCGAAGCTGATCGGGTGCGGGAGCCGCCGGCCCAGCAGCCGGGTCAGGTATGCCAGCAGGGCCTGCTCCTCGATCCGGAGCACCAGGATCGGCGAGTCGTGGTCGAAGTGCATGGTGAGCGCGGTGCCCGGGCTGGTGACCAGTGCACGCACCGTGTTCGCCTCGAAGGCGATTCCGGACCCGTGCTCGCACACCACCCGGCCGTTGGTCGGCATGCAGACCGTGAAGTAGGGCCCGAGGGCCGGGATGTCCAGCGTCGCGGCCACCGTCAGGTCCAGGTACAGCAGGCTGATGTCGCGGAGCTGGACGCCGAACAAGCTCGCCGCGAACCCGGGCTCCTCCGGTCGGCGCAGGTCCAGCGTCGCGGCCGACAGGACCTTGCCGACCATGAAAGCCGCTTCCCACAGCTCCTCCGAGTAGAAGATCTCGTGCTCGGCCAGTGCCGGCGGGACGCCGCGGGACCGGACCTTTCGTCGGACGGGCCCCCGGGTTCGCCGGATGTCGATCGAGCGCAGTCGGGACAGACGTGACATGAGCCGCTCACAACTCCGTGATCCGCGAGGAATCCTCCACCCTGCACGCAAGTCCGTCCCGGAGAACAGCGCATGACCGTCACAAGGTCAGCGCAATCACGACAGTCGCTGCGCAGAAGAGATAGGCCGGGTCCGTCTTCGGGCCTAGCCTTGTGCCTCGCCTCACACATCCGCCCAGCACCGAGGAGGACCCCGTGACCGTCAACGGTCAGCTCGCCGCGCGGTCGCCGGCCGACGGGCTCGCGGAGCGGTTGGACGACCCGAAGGTGGCCGCCGCGCTCGGCGACATCCTCGAGCACGCCGACCTGCTCGCGCTGCTCGTCGAGTCGCTCGACGGCTTCGTCCGGCGCGGCGACGTCATCACCGAGGCCGTCGCCGACGGAGTCCGGGACCTGCGGTCGGTCGGTCTCCCGGCGGAGCTGGCGGACGTCGACCTGCGAGGGCTGGTCGGCAGCCTCGCCACGCTGTCCGGCGGGGTCGCCGGTGCGACCCCGCAGCTGCAGACCCTGCTCACCTCGTCGCTGCTGACCGATCCGCGGACGGCGGACACCCTGGTCCTGTTCGGTGAGGCACTGGTGGCGGGCCGGGAGCGTGCGTCGGCGGCACCCGCTCCGCCCTCCGGCGTGTTCGGGCTGTTGCGCACGCTGCGCGACGACGACGTCGCCCGCGGACTCGCGGTCCTCGTCGAGACGGCCCGTGCACTGGGCCGTCGCCTCACCTGAGCGCGCTCCCACCACCACATCCGCACTCCCACCACCACACTTCCGAACAGAAACCACACTTCCGAACAGATTCGCACCGGCGGCCCGGCTGCCGGCCCACCACACGGCCCGCCGCGCGGCGAGCCTGCCGAGAGGAGTCCCCCATGGCGTCCGTGCTGTGGTTCCAGGGCGGAGCGTGCAGCGGGAACACGATGTCGTTCCTCAACGCCGAGGAACCGAACGTCGTCGACCTGATCGTCGACTTCGGGCTGGATCTGGTCTGGCACCCGTCGCTCGGGCTGGAGCTGGGCAAGAACGCGCAGAAGGTCTTCTGGGACTGCGTGAACGGCGATCGCCCGCTGGACATCTTCGTGTTCGAGGGCACCGTCATCGAGGCGCCCGACGGCTCCGGGCGGATGGACATGTTCGCCGACCGGCCGATGAAGGACTGGGTCACCGACCTGGCCGCGGCGGCGCAGATCGTGGTCGCCATCGGTGACTGCGCCTGCTTCGGCGGGATCCCGGCGATGGAGCCGAACCCGTCCGGTTCGACCGGACTGCAGTTCCACAAGCGGGCCAAGGGCGGGTTCCTCGGCCCCGACTTCAAGTCCAAGATGGGGCTACCGGTGATCAACGTGCCGGGCTGCCCCGCGCACCCCGACTGGATCACCCAGATCCTCGTCGCGCTCGCCACCGGCCGGGCGGGCGACATCACGCTCGACGACATGCACCGGCCGGAGACGTTCTTCAAGTCCTTCACCCAGACCGGCTGCACCCGGGTCCAGTTCTTCGAGTACAAGCAGTCCACGTACTCGTTCGGGGAGGGCACCCGCACCGGCTGCCTGTTCTACGAGCTCGGCTGCCGCGGGCCGATGACGCACTCGCCGTGCAACCGGATCCTGTGGAACCGGCAGTCGTCGAAGACCAGGGCCGGCATGCCGTGCCTGGGCTGCACCGAGCCCGAGTTCCCGCACTTCGATCTCGCACCGGGGACGGTGTTCAAGACGCAGAAGGTCAGCGGGGCCATCCCGAAGGAGGTCCCCGAGGGAAGCGACCACCTGACCTACATGGCGCACGCCGCGGCAGCGAAGATCGCGGCGCCGCAGTGGTCCAAGGAGGACATGTTCGTCGTCTGACCGGCCGTCCCGACCGACGCTCCGAAAGGACCCACCACCATGACCACACTCGATCTCCACGTCAGCCCGCTCGGCCGGGTCGAGGGCGACCTCGACGTCCGGGTGACCGTCGACGACGGCGTCGTCACCTCGGCCTGGACCGAGGCCGCGATGTTCCGCGGTTTCGAGATGATCCTGCGCGGCAAGGACCCCCAGGCCGGCCTGATCGTGACCCCGCGGATCTGTGGCATCTGCGGCGGCAGCCACCTCTACAAGTCGGCCTATGCGCTGGACACGGCATGGAAGACGCACATGCCGCCCAACGCCACCCTGATCCGCAACATCTGCCAGGCCGCGGAGACGCTGCAGTCGATCCCGCGGTACTTCTACGCGCTGTTCGCGATCGACTTCACGAACAAGAACTACGCGAAGTCCGCGTTGTACGAGGAGGCCGTCCGCCGGTTCGCCCCCTACGTCGGTACGAGCTACCAGCCGGGGGTGGTCCTCTCGGCCAAGCCGGTCGAGGTCTACGCGATCTTCGGCGGGCAGTGGCCGCACTCCAGCTTCATGGTGCCCGGGGGCGTCATGTGCGCCCCGACGCTGGCCGACGTCACCCGGTCCATCGCGATCTTCGAGCACTGGAAGGACAACTGGCTCGAGAAGCAGTGGCTGGGTTGCTCGGTGGAGCGCTGGCTGGAGAACCGGACCTGGTCCGACGTGCTGGCCTGGGTCGAGGAGAACGAGTCGCACTACAACAGCGACTGCGGTTTCTTCATCCGCTACTCGCTCGACATCGGGCTCGACCGCTACGGCCGCGGGGTCGGGAACTTCCTGGCGACCGGCACCTACTTCGAGCCGTCGCGCTACGAGAACCCGACCATCGACGGGCGCAACGACGCGCTGATCGGCCGCTCCGGCATCTACGCCGGTGGCACCTGGCACGCCTTCGACCAGGCCCGGGTCACCGAGGACGTCACGCACTCGTTCTACGAGGGCACCGGCGCGCTGCACCCGTTCGAGGGCGAGACCAACCCGATCGACCCGGCCGTCGGTGCCCAGCAGGGCAAGTACAGCTGGGCGAAGTCGCCCCGCTACGACGTCCCGGGCCTCGGGCACGTCCCGCTGGAGGCCGGGCCGCTGGCCCGCCGGATGGCGGCGGGCGCGCCGGGCGCGGCCGCCCACCAGGACGAGGACCCGCTGTTCGTCGACATCGTGGCCAAGATGGGGCCGAGCGTGTTCGTCCGCCAGCTGGCGCGGATGCACGAGGCACCCAAGTACTACTCGTGGGTGCGGAACTGGCTGGACCAGCTGGACCTGAAGGAGAGCTTCTACACCAAGCCCACCGAGTACGCGGAGGGCAAGGGCTTCGGCTCCACCGAGGCGGCCCGCGGTGCACTGTCCGACTGGATCGTGATCGAGGACAACAAGATCAAGAACTACCAGGTGATCACGCCGACGGCCTGGAACATCGGGCCGCGCGACGGCGCCGAGGTGGCGGGCCCGATCGAGTCCGCGCTGGTCGGCTCGCCGATCGTGGACGCCGAGGACCCGGTGGAGCTCGGGCACGTGGCGCGCAGCTTCGACTCCTGCCTGGTGTGCACCGTGCACGCCTACGACGGGAGGACCGGGCGGGAACTGTCGAAGTTCGTCGTCAACGGAATGGTGTGAGTCCGACGTCCGCCACCGAACCCCCGGACCTGGAACCGCCCGGCTGCGCCGTGCTGGTGATCGGCTGCGGGAACCTGCTGCGGGGTGACGACGGGGTCGGCCCGGTGCTCGTGCGCCACCTGTGGGAACGCGGTGTCCCGGACGGCGCCCGGCTGGTCGACGGCGGCACCGCGGGGATGGACGTCGCGTTCCAGATGCGCGGCGCCGATCGCGTCGTCGTCGTCGACGCTGCGGCGACCGGCTCGGACCCGGGCACCGTGTTCCGCGTTCCGGGCGCCGAGCTGGCCGACCTGCCTCCGCTCGAGGGGGTGCACACGCACTCGTTCCGTTGGGACCATGCGATCGCACTGGCCCGGTGGGCGCTGGCGGAGGCCTGCCCGGACGACATCACGGTGTTCCTGATCGAGGTGGCAGGCGTGGAGCTCGGCGCCGAGCTGTCCGAGCCGGTGCGGCGAGGGATGGAACAGGTGATCGAGATGGTGGAGCGGGAGTACCTCGCGGAGCTCCGGCCCGACGCCGGCGCGGACGACCCGGTGGAGTTCACCCCGGACGGCTACCTGCGGTTGCCGGCCCGGCTCGCGGCCGGCCGGTTCCCGTCGGACGCGGCGGTCGCCGCGGTACGCGACGACGACCTCTGGCTGGTCCCGCTGACCGGCCCGCGCAGCGGGGGCCTGCTGCTCAAGCAGCGCAACCCGGCCGGGGACCGGTCGGTCCTCGTCCGGGAGGTGCTGGGGGAGCGGGTGGTCAGCGGGCCGCGCCCGACCGCATGGGACGACGAGCAGAAGGCGTTGCGGATCCCGCTCCGGGAGACGTGACCGGCGATGAGCGGGACACCGGACGAGCGGCCCGGGGCCACGCCCCGTCCGGAAAGCCCCGTGGACGAGGCACTGGACGTGCACACCGAGGTCGTGCACGAGCGCGGCCGGTGGGTCGTCGAGATCGTCGTCGTCTTCGCCGACGGTGTGGTCCGCAAGCGCATCAGTTCCCATCCGACCGAGGCACGGGCCCGGATCTCCGCCCGGCTGATCCGCCGCGCCGCCGAACGAGACCAGCGAGACCAGCGATGAACACGAGGGACCCCCAGATGGCCGACCGACCGCACGATCCCGGCCCGGCCGGGCTGCTCACCCGACCGCAGCCGCTCGGCGTCCTGCCGCTGCCGCTCGGGTACCTCCTGGTACCGGCCGGAACGGACACCGACCCGGCCCGTCTCGACCTGCTCGCCGGGCGGGTGCCGGCGCGCTGGCCGGACCGGTTGCGTGCCCACGAGCTGGCGCTGGCCGGGGACCGGGACGGTGCGCTCGCCGTGCTGGACGCCGATCCCGAGCCCGGACCGGTCGCCCGGTACAACCGCTTCGTCCTCGACCCGGACGCGCCGGCCCCGCGCGGCACCGACCCGGACCGGCTCCGCCGGGAGCTGGGGGAGCTCGGTGTGCTGGTCGACCTGGTGCTGTTCGCGCTCGGCCGGACCGACCAGCCCCCCGGCTCGTCCGGCGCGGTGGCCGACGGTGACGTGGCCGACGGCGAGGTGGCCGACGGCGAGATCGGCGCGCTCGTGCTGTCCGCGCAGGCCGCCCACGTGCTCGGCACCGACGGGCCCGCCGCCGCCGTGGCCCTGCTGGACCGGGCCGTCGAGCAGGCCGCACCGGTGTCACCGCCGCTGGCCGGCCTGCTGCACGCGGCCGCCGCCGGGATCCTGCGCGAACACGGTGACCTCGGCTGCGTGGCCCGCTTCGAGCAGGCGCTGGCCCTGCTCGACGACGCCGACGGCGTGGCCGTCGGCCGGGCCGAGGTGCACCTGGAGCTGGCCGGGGCGCTGCACGAGCAGGCGGACGACCGGCCCGACATGCTGAACCGGGCCGTCCCGCACTACCACGCGGCGCTGCAGCTGGTGCGCCGCGAGGACGCGGCGCTGACCTGGGCCGCGGCGCACGCCGGACTGGCCACGGCCTATCTGACGATGCCGATGGTCGAGGCCTCCGGGCAGCTGCGGCTGGGGATCGCGGCCCAGTCGCTGCGGGCGGCGCTGACCGTCTACACCCGCGAGGACCACCCGGCCGAGTGGGCGAGCCTGCAGCTGAACCTCGCCAACTCGCTGGTCTACGGCCCGACCGCGCACCGCGAGGAGAACCTGGTCGACGCCGTCGAGATCTACGAGGCGGTGCTGCAGACCCGGGACCGGCACGCCGATCCGCTCGGCCGGGCCAGGGTGCTCAGCAACCAGGGGACCGTCCTCGCCCACCTCGGGGCGTTCGACGACGCCAAGGCCCGCCTCTACGAGGCGCGCTTCCTGTTCGAGGAGCACACCGACGAGGCGTCGGTGCGCGCGGTGCGCGGTGTGCTCGACGAGATCGCCCGGCAGACCGCACTGGCCCGCACCGCCGAGCACGACGCACCGGCACCGGCCCCCGGCTGATCCCGGCCCGCCCCGGACGACGGACCACCCACCACCACAGCGAGGAACGGCCATGACGACCTCGGTATCCCCCACGGCCCCGGCTGCCGAGCCGGGCACCGAACCGACCTTCGAGGAGCTCGCCGGCCGCGTCGACCGTGCCGTGAGCGCACTGGCCGACCTCGACCCGGCCGCGCGGGCCGCCGCCGAGGAGCTGCGGGCGGCGCTGGAGGCGGTGCATCGGGCCGGGCTGGTGCAGATCGTCCGCCGGCTCAAGGCCGACGAGGCGACCCGGCCCGCCCTGTTCGAGCTGGCCGACGAGCCGGTGGTGCGGATGCTGCTGTCGCTGCACGGGATCGTGCGCGAACCCCCGTCGGTCCGGGCCGAACGGGCTCTGGCCGGGGTGCGACCGCAGCTGGCGAGCCACGGCGGGAACGTGCTGCTGGACCGGGTGGAGGGCGCGACCGCGTTCGTCCGGCTGGAGGGTGCCTGCAACGGTTGCTCGATGTCCTCGGTGACGCTGCGCAACCTCGTCGAGTCCAGCCTGGTCGAGGGCGTACCGGAGATCACCACCGTCGAGGTGCTGCCGAACGAGCCGTCGCCGACCCTGATCCCGCTCGACGAGCTGCGGATCGGCCCGGACCCGGCGACCCAGGGCTGGTCGCGGGCCGGGTCCACCGCGCAGTTCCCGGTGGGGGCGGTGCACCCGGTCGAGGTGGACACACCCGGCGGGCGGGCCTCGCTGGTCGTGGTGAACGTCGACAACGGGCTCGCCGCGTTCCGCAACGCCTGCGCGCACGAGGGGCTCCCGCTCGACGACGCGCTGCTCGACGTCACCGCGGGCACGCTCACCTGCCCGTGGCACGGGTTCTGCTTCGACGCCGGCTCCGGGGAGTGCCTGAGCGCGCCCGGCGCCCAGCTCGAACGGCTCCCGATGCGGGTCGAGCGCGACACCGTCTGGGTCCGGGCCGAACCGTGAGCCGGCTGACGGTCCGGCACAGCATCGGCGGGCGCCCGACACGCGTCGATCCCGGCACCGACCCGGCGCTGGCCGGTGGCTGGGCACCGGGCGTCCGGCTGGGCGCACCCGCGACCGGCGGGTTGGCCCTGCCCTCGGCGACGCCCTCGCGGTCCTGGATGTACTCGCCGCGCGGGGTGCACCTGGACCCGGGCCTGCTCGCCGTCGCCGACACCGGCAACCACCGGGTGCTCCTCTGGCACGGCGGGCCGGACACCGACGAGCAGCCGGCCGACGTCGTGCTCGGCCAGCCGGACGCGACCACCGAGGGCCGCGCGGCGGGCGGACGCGGCCCGGCGAACGGGATGAACCTGCCCACCGGCGTGCTGGTGCACGACGGGCGGCTGGTCGTCGCCGACGCGTGGCACCACCGGATCCTGGTCTGGGACTCCGTCCCGCGCTCCGACGACGTCGCCCCCGACCTGGTGCTCGGCCAGCCGGGCCCGGACAGCGTCGAACCGAACGCCGGCGGCGCCTGCTCGGCGGCCACGTTCTACTGGCCGTTCGGCGTCGGGATCGTGGACGGACGGTTCTGGGTCGCCGACACCGGCAACCGCCGGGTGCTCGGCTGGGACGGCGGGATCCCCGGCCCCGGACGCCCCGCGGACGTCGTGCTCGGTCAGCCCGGCCCGGCAGCGCGGGAGGAGAACCGCGGCGAGGGCGTCGGCCCGGCGAGCTTCCGGTGGCCGCACGCGGTCACCGGCCGGGACGGTCTGCTGCTGGTCGCCGACGCCGGTAACCACCGGGTGCTGGGCTGGGCACCCGCCCCGGACGCCGACCGGCCCGCCGGCTTCGCGATCGGCCAGCCCGGTCTGGACACCGGGGACGAGTGGCCCTACGCCCCGCAGACCGCCGCCGGGTTGCGCTTCCCCTACTCGGCCTGCCTCGACCCGTGCGGCGACCGGTTCGCGGTGGCCGACACCGCCAACAACCGGGTGCTGCTGTGGGACACGGTGCCGACCGACGGGCGCGGCGCCCGGCACGTGCTGGCCCAGCCGGACTTCGCCGGCAACGGGGAGAACCGGTGGGCGGCCGTGCTCGACGACACGCTGTGCTGGCCCTACGGACTGTCCCTGCACGGCGACCGGCTCGCGGTGTGCGACTCGGGCAACAACCGGGTCGTGCTGTGGCACCGCACGGAGGCGGGCTCGTGAGCGCCCCGGCCGCCGGTGCCCTCCGTCGCCGGGCCGTGGTGACCGGCGTCGTCCAGGGCGTCGGGTTCCGTCCGTTCGTGCACCGGCTGGCCACCGCGCTGGAGCTGGGCGGGTTGGTCGGCAACGACTCCGCGGCGGTGTTCCTGGAGGTCGAGGGCCCACCCGCCGCGCTCGACGAGTTCGACCGCAGGCTGCGCACCGAGGCGCCCCCGCTCGCGCGGATCGAGTCGGTCCACTGGACCGACCTGCGGGCGACCGGCGCCGGTGCCTTCCGGATCGACGGGAGCCGGGCGTCCGGGGGAGCGGCGACCACGGTCCCCCCGGACGTCGCCACCTGCGCCGCCTGCCTCCGCGAGCTGTTCGACCCGGCCGACCGCCGCTACCGGCACCCGTTCGTCACCTGCACCGACTGCGGCCCGCGGTTCACGATCATCCGCGGCCTCCCCTACGACCGCCCGGCCACCACGATGGCCGGGTTCGCGATGTGTGAGCGCTGCGCCGCCGAGTACGCCGATCCGGCCGACCGGCGCTTCCACGCCCAGCCGGTGGCCTGCCCGGACTGCGGCCCGGTCCTGACCTACCGGTGCGCGCACGGTGGGCCGGCCGGGGACGCCGGCCGCTGTGCGGAGGACGGGCGCACCGGTGACGCCGCGATCGCCGCGGCGCAGCGCGCCCTCGCGGCCGGCCGGATCGTCGCCGTCAAGGGGATCGGTGGCTACCACCTGGCCTGTGCCGCGGACGACGCCGTCGCGGTGGCCGAGCTGCGCCGGCGCAAGGCCCGAACCGGCAAGCCGTTCGCACTGCTGGTCCGTGACGTCGACACCGCACGGCGCTACGCGCGGATCTCCCCGGACGAGGCGGCGGTGCTGGGCTCGGCGCAGCGGCCGGTCGTGCTCCTGGAGCGCCGGCCCGGGGCGCCGGTCGCCGAACAGGTCGCACCGGCGAACCCGCTGCTCGGACTGCTGCTGCCCTACACCCCGGTGCACCACCTGCTGCTCGCGCCGGTCCCCGGCGACCCGGCCCCCGTCCCGGACGCGATCGTGCTGACCAGCGCGAACCTCAGCGACGAGCCGCTGTGCCACACCGACGCTGACGCCCGTGACCGGCTGCCGGGGCTGTGCGACGCGGTGCTCGACCACGACCGGCCGATCGAGGTGCCGTGCGACGACTCGGTGGTCCGGGTCGTCGACGGCGAGGAACTGCCGATCCGGCGGTCCCGCGGGTACGCCCCGTTGCCGATCGACCTGGGGGTCACCGGGCCGCGGGTGCTCGCCGTCGGTGGCGAGCTCAAGAACACGTTCTGCCTGACCGACGGCAGGCACGCCTTCTGCTCGGCGCACGTCGGTGACATGGGATCGCTGGAGACCACCCTCGCGTTCGACCGGGCCGTCGAGCGGCTCACCGCCCTGCGCGGGCGTCCGGAGCGGGTGGTCGCCGACCTGCACCCCGGCTACCTCACCCGGGGCCGGGCCGAACGGCTCGCCGGGGACCGTCCACCCGATCTCGTGCAGCACCACCACGCGCACGTGCTGGCGTTGCTCGCCGAGCACGGACGGCTGGGCAGCCCGGTCGTCGGCGTCGCCTTCGACGGGACCGGTCACGGCACCGACGGCACCGTCTGGGGCGGGGAGATCCTGCTGGTCGGAGCGGACGGTCACCGGTTCACCCGGGCCGGCCACCTCGCACCGGTGCCGCTGCCCGGCGGTGACGCCGCGGTCCGCAACCCGTGGCGGATGGCGCTGGTGCACGCCCGCGCGGCCGGGGTGGCCCGCACCGCGGACCTGGCCCCGGTGCGGGCCACCTCCGCCGCCGAGCGGGCCGCGCTGGAGTCCCAGCTGGACAGCGGTGTGGGCTGTGTGCCGACCAGCAGTGTCGGCCGGCTGTTCGACGCCGTCGCGTCCCTGCTCGACGTGCGGCACCGGATCGCGTTCGAGGGTCAGGCCGCGATCGAGCTGGAGGCGCTCGCCGCGACCGCGACGTCGGGCGCGGCACCGGGCGGACGGTCCCGGTGGCCGGTGCCCGGGTTCGGTGTCGGCCCCGACGGCGTCCTCGATCCGGGCCCGGTGATCCGCGGGATCGTCGCCGGGCTGCGGCACGGGATCCGGCCGGCCGAGCTCGCCGCGGCGTTCCACCGGGCGCTGGCCGACGCCGTCGTCCGGGCCGTCGCGGTCCTCGCCCCCGGTCGACGGACGGTCGGCCTGACCGGCGGCGTCTTCGCGAACGTGCTGTTGCTGCGGGAGACCCGGCGGCGGCTGCAGGCCGCCGGGCACGAGGTGCTCACCCACCGGGTGGTCCCGCCCAACGACGGCGGTCTGGCGCTCGGCCAGGCTGCGACAGCGGTACTGACGGCCCTGGCGGAGCGACCCGGCTCCGGGGGACCGTCCGCCGTCCACCACCACGCACGACCAGGAGGGTCCAGCCCATGTGCCTAGGAATCCCCGGGCAGGTGATCCGGGTCTGGGACGCCGAGACCGGCGCCCGCATGGCTCGGGTCCGCTTCCCGGACACCGAACAGGACCTCTGCCTCGCCTACGTCCCGGACCTGCAGGTCGGGGAGTACACGATCGCGCACGCCGGGTTCGCGCTCAGCCATGTCGACGAGGCGGCCGCCATGGCGACGTTGCGGACCATGGTCGAGTACGGCGTCCTCGAGGACCGGGGGGTGTCCTCGTGACGACCGCACCGGAGACCGGGACGGACGCGGGCCTCGCCCCCGAACTCGCCGACGACCTCGCGGCCGCCGCCCTGACACTGGCCCGCCGCTTCTCCACCGGGGCGACCCTGTGGTGTGTGGCGCCCGCCTGGGAGCCGCACGCGCAGCACGTCGCGGTCGAGTTCGTCCACCCGGTGGTCGTCGGGGCCAGGGCGTTGCCGGCCGTCGCCCTCACCGACCGCGACCCGGTCGCGACCGCGCGGCTGTCGGTGCGCCCGGGCGACGTGGTGCTCGCCGTCGCGGACGCGGCGGACCCGTACGTCCGGGAGATCGCCCGCCGGGCGCCCGCCTGGGGCGCGACCACGATCTGGATCGGGCACGGTGCGCGCCCGCCCGCGGGGTCGGCCGATCACGTCCTGTGGCACGACGACCCCGACCCGGCGCAGCCGGCGACCGGTGGCTTCGTGCTGCTCTACCACCTGCTGTGGGAGCTCACGCACGTCTGCTTCGAGCATCCCGGCCTGCTCACCACCGAGGGCTGCACCGACGAGGTGTGTGTGACCTGCAGCGACGAGGGCCGGGTGGTCGAGGTGACCGATCCCGGCACCGGGTCGACCGCGCTGGTCCGCACCCCGGACGGCGAGCAGGAGGTGGTGGTCGACCTGGTCGGGCGGGTCCGCCGCGACGACCTGCTGCTGGTGCACGCCGGGGCGGCGCTGCGCGTGCTGAGTGCGGAGGGCACCCGATGAGCTCCGGTTTCCTCTACCCGTTCCTGGACGCCCGGGAGCGGGACCCGGGCCCGCTGCTGGCCGATCTCGCCGCCTCCGCGGTCGCCAAGTCGACCGAGAGCGCCCGGCTGCGCCGCGCGACCGCCGAGGACTGCGCGGCCGACGTCGAGCGGGCCGCCGCCGCGGTGGCCGAACGGTTCGCCGCCGGCGGGCGGATGTTCACCTTCGGCAACGGCGGCAGCTCGACCGACGCCGCCACCCTCGCCGCGCTGTTCGCCCACCCGCCCGCCGGTGCCCGGCCGTTGCCGGCCTGGTCGCTGACCGCCGACCAGGCGATCCTCACCGCGCTCGGCAACGACGTCGGCTTCGACCTGGTCTTCGCCCGGCAGCTGATCGCCCGCGGTGCGGACGGCGACATCGCCGTCGCGATGTCCACCAGCGGCAGCTCCCGGGACCTCACGGCGGCACTGGCACAGGCCCGGCGGAGCGGGATGTTCACGATCGGGTTCGCGGGCTACGACGGCGGATCGTTCGCCACGAGCACCGACCTCGACGTCTGCTTCGTGGTCCGGTCGCAGAGCGTGCACCGGATCCAGGAGGCACAGGCGCTGCTCGGCCACCGGTTGTGGTCCGCGGTGCACCGGATGCGGGAGGAGCGACGATGAGCGGGACCGTGCAGCAGTACCGGGAGTCCGGTCCGGGGTTCGCCGAGGGCGAGGTGATCGACCGGATCGAGGCGTTCCGCCGACGCAGGCCACGGCTGCGCGAGGAGCGGATCACGCTCGCCCACGGTGCCGGCGGGAAGTCCTCGCAGGCCCTGGTCGACGCCGTCTTCCTGGAGGCGTTCCGGAACCCGGCACTGGCCGACCTCGGCGACGGCGCGGTGCTCGCCCCACCGGGCGGGCAGCGGATCGCGGTGTCCACCGACTCCTTCGTGGTGTCGCCACGACGCTTTCCTGGCGGGTCGATCGGGCATCTCGCCGTGCACGGAACGGTCAACGACCTCGCGATGGCCGGGGCCGTCCCGGCCTGGCTGACCGCGGCGTTCGTCCTCGCCGAGGGTCTCGAGATCGCCGAGCTGAAGGAGATCGTCGCGGACATGGCGTCGGCCGCCGCCGAGGCGGGGGTGACGATCGTCGCCGGTGACACGAAGGTCGTCCCGCAGGGCGCGGCGGACGGTGTGTACATCACCACGACCGGGGTCGGGTCGGTGCCCGACGGCCGGACGCTGTCCGCGGCCGCGGTGCGCCCCGGCGACCGGGTCGTGCTCTCCGGGTTCATGGGCGACCACGGCATGGCGATCATGCTGGCCCGCGGTGACCTGGCGATCGAGGCCGACATCCGTTCCGACACCGCGGCGGTCGCCGGGGCGGTGGCGGACCTGCTCGCGGCCGCGCCGTCCACCCGGTGGCTGCGCGACCCCACCCGTGGCGGGGTCGGCACCGTCTGCAACGAGCTGGCCGTGGCGAGCGGGCTCGGCGTCGTGCTCGACGAGGAGGCGCTGCCGGTCCGCCCGGTCGTCGCCGGGGCCTGCGAGATGCTCGGCATCGACCCGCTCTACGTCGCCAACGAGGGCAAGTTCCTGGCCGTGCTCGCCCCGGACGAGGTGGACGCCGGTCTGGCGGCGCTGCGTGCCCATCCGCTCGGCGCGGACGCCGTGGTGATCGGCAGCGTCACCGCGGAACCCGCGGACACCGTCGTCCTCCGGACCGGCTTCGGCGGCACCCGGATCGTCGACACGCTCGTCGGCGACCCGCTGCCCCGGATCTGTTGAGAGGAGAGTTCATGTGCCTCGGCATCCCCGGACGGATCGTGGAGATCACCGACCGGGCCAACTGTCTCGCCAAGGTCGACGTGAGCGGCGTGCAGCGGACGATCAGCGTCCGGCTGCTCGAACGGGACTTCCCGGCCGTCGACGAATGGGTTCTCGTGCACGTCGGATTCGCCATGGCGCGTATCGACGAGAAGGAGGCCCTGCTGACCCTCGACGCCGTCCAGAAGATGGGCGAGAGCTATCAGGACGAGATCGACGCACTCGATTCGTCGTCCATCGTCTGACACATTTCGACCACGGAGCAGCCATGCGATTCGTCGACGAATTCCGCGACCCCGCGGCAGCCCGGGCACTGCTCGGGGCGATCGGGCGGCTCGCCGAGCCGCGCAGCGAGGGCGAACACTTCAAGTTCATGGAGGTGTGCGGCGGGCACACCCACACCATCTACCGGCACGGCATCGAGCACCTCCTGCCCGGCAACGTCGAGCTGGTGCACGGGCCGGGTTGCCCGGTCTGCGTCATCCCGATGGGCCGGGTCGACGACGCGATCTGGCTGGCCGAGCAGCCCGAGGTCATCCTGACCTGTTTCGGCGACATGATGCGCGTCCCCGGTTCGAACGGCAGCCTGCTCGACGCCCGTGCGCGTGGCGGCGACGTGCGGTTCGTGTACTCGCCGCTGGACGCGTTGAAGATCGCCGTCGACAACCCCGACCGCCAGGTCGTGTTCTACGCGATCGGTTTCGAGACGACCGCGCCGTCCACCGCGGTCACCCTGGTCCGGGCGCGTGAGCTGGGGGTGCGGAACTTCA
The DNA here is from genome assembly GCF_040659795.1 of Pseudonocardia sp. NPDC049635. Taxonomy (NCBI): domain Bacteria; kingdom Bacillati; phylum Actinomycetota; class Actinomycetes; order Pseudonocardiales; family Pseudonocardiaceae; genus Pseudonocardia; species Pseudonocardia sp. NPDC049635. The sequence goes on along the minus strand of NZ_JBFAON010000008.1, from coordinate 131,799 downwards.
GCGTGTTCTGCAACCACGTGACGATTGTGCCGCCGATCAAGGCCATCCTGGACTCGCCGGACCTGCGGTTGTCCGGGTTCCTCGGGCCCGGGCACGTCTCCACCGTCGTCGGGACGACGCCGTACCGTTTCGTCCCCGAGGTCTACCGCAAGCCGCTGGTGGTCGCCGGATTCGAACCGCTGGACATCCTCGCCTCGGTCGCGATGCTGCTGACCCAGATCCGGGAGGGCCGCTGCGAGGTCGAGAACCAGTACTCCAGGGTCGTCGACGAGCACGGCAACCCGGCGGCGCTGGAACTGCTGGGCCGGGTGTTCACGCTGCGTCCGCATTTCGAGTGGCGCGGGCTCGGGTTCATCTCGCAGAGCGCGCTCGCGATCCGCGAGGAGTTCGCGGAGTTCGACGCCGAGCGCCGGGTCGACCTGCCGGGGGTCCGGGTGGCCGACCCCAAGGCCTGCCAGTGCGGCGAGGTGCTGAAGGGGGTGCTCAAACCGTGGGAGTGCAAGGTGTTCGGCACCGCCTGCACCCCCGAGACCCCGATCGGGACCTGCATGGTCTCCCCGGAGGGGGCGTGCGCCGCCTACTACAACTTCGGGCGCATGCACCGCGACGCCGCCCAGCTGGTCGGCCAGGGGTGACGGCGGCGGCCACCGACGCCGGGGCGGAGCTGTTCGCCCGCTACGCCTACGCGCCGAACCACCTCGGCTACTGCGGACCACCGGCGGGCGACGTGCTCCGCACCGGGACGGCGGCACAGGTCCGGGCCGCGGCGCGCCGGTTCTCCGGCGCCTGGCCCTACCTGCAGGTGCTGTCCCGGATGGCCGGGATCGACGACCCGCTGGACCCACGGGTCGTCGAGTCCTACTGGTTCGGCGGCGGGGTGGGGGAGCGGTTGGACCCGAGGGCGTTCGGCGCCGAGCTGCTGGCCGTGATCGGCCCGCAGGCCGGGCACTACTGGTCGCACCTCACCGCCGACCTGCTCGACGAGGCCGCCGGCAACCACGCCTTCCACGTCCTCGGCGTCTACCCCTGGACCCGGTTGCTGGGCCGCGGGGCCGACGAGCACCCGCTGCACGTCCTGGACAGCTGCCGGATCACCTGGGCGACGGTGCTCGCCCTCCGCGGTGACGAGGTCGACGTCCGGTACCGGCCGCTGAGCCTGGTCGGCGGCGCGCTGCGGCTCGCCGAGCCGGTGGTGACCCGGATCCCGGCGGTCGTCGAGGGCTACGCCCCGGCCCCCGGGCTGCGGGTCGACGACGCGGTCGCACTGCACTGGGGCCGGATCTGCGGCCGCCTCGAACGCAGCCGGTTGCACGAGCTGCGGGCGAGCACCGTCCGCCAGCTGGAGCGGACGAACCGACGGCTGCTCCGGGTGGCGGCGCGGAGCGAACGGAAGGGGAGGGTGACGTGAGACCACGGATCCTGCAGACCGACGAGCAGATCGGATTCTCCTGGGCGGGCCCGGACGGCACGCCCACGACGCTGCGCACGCTGGTCACCACCGACGACGAACCGGACCGCCTCGTCGCCACCCACCTCGCCGCGCTGGACGACGCCCTGATCGACGCGGCACGGCGCTACGGCGAGCTGCTCGGCGGCGGCCGACGCCCCGACGCCGCCGAGCGCGAGTCGCTGCACACCCTGTACCGGGTGTTCGACCGCCTGGTGCACGACGTCGTGCTGGCCTCGCGCGAGCTGGGTGTGGAACCGGACGTGCGGACCGGGCAGATCGTCGGCACCAGCACGCTCGTCTCGGTCCGGGCCCGTGCGCCGCTCGGTCTGCTCGGCCCCGCACCGCTGGACGACGAACTGGACCGGCCCGGCCCGGGTGTGGTCGGCGGGTTCGGCGAGATGTGCCGGGTGGATCCGGCGCGGCCGTGGGCAGGCGGGCGGTGGGTCGTCCGCACCGAGGACGGCAGGCGGCTGCCGCTGACGCTGTCGACGCTGCTGTTCGACAGCTCCGGGGTGAACAAGGACGCCGCCCGCCGGGAGCACCGCGAGGCACTGCGCTCGGTGCTCGACGCCGCCGGCTCGGCCGCCGCCGATCCGCTGACCGTCGCCTGCGCGGTGGACTGGTTGCTCTACGACTTCCTGATGGCGCACCGGGAGGGCCCGGACAGCGCCGCCGTCGTCCTCGGCGACGGTGGCGCGGCGGACGCCGCACTGGTCCTCGACGCGGCACTCACCTCGGTGACCGCCCGGGCGGTCGTGGACCCCGGGCTGCTCACCCCCGAACCGGCGCCCCGCTGAGCCGGTGCGGACACCGGGTACGGGCCGCTCACCCCTGCGGGGTGCGGCCGATCGAGCGCAGGGCCGCCGCGGCGACCGCCCGGACGGTGAGACCGAGATGCGCGGCGACCTCGGCGCCGGGGCCGCTGTGCCCGAAGGACTCGATCCCGATCACCGTGTCCCCGGGCCGGGCGAGCGCCCGCCACCCGGTCGGGACGCCGGCCTCGATCCACACCACCGGCACCGCGGGCCGGGGGACCTGCCCGGCGTCGAGGGCCCGGTCGAACCGTTCCCGCCACGGCACCGACAGCACCCGCGCCGCGGTGCCGCGGGCACGCAGCAGCTCGGCGGCCTTGCAGGCCAGCCCGACCTCGGAGCCACTGGCGGCCAGCACGACGTCCGGCCGGGCCGGGTCGGTGCCGACCACCCGGAACCCGTGCTCGCGGATCCGGTCGAGGTCCCCGGAGCCGAGCTCGGGGAGGTCCTGCCTGCTCAGCACGACCGCGGTCGGCCGGTCGGTGGAGGTCGCGGCGATCTCCCAGGCGAGCGCGGTCTCGGCGGAGTCGGCCGGGCGCAGCACGGTCAGGCCGGGGATCAGCCGCAGCGACTCCAGCTGCTCGACCGGTTGATGGGTCGGCCCGTCCTCACCGACGTGCACCGAGTCGTGGGTGAACAGGTAGGTGACCGGGAGCCCCATCATGGCCGACAGCCGCAGCGCCGGGCGGAGATAGTCGGCGAACACCAGGAAGGTGCTGCCGAACGGCCGCAGCCCGCCGTGCAGGGCGATCCCGTTCAGCGCCGCGGCCATCCCGTGCTCCCGGATGCCGAACGCCACGGTCCGTGCGGCGAACGAACCGGGGCCGACGTCACCACCGGGCAGCACCGTCCCGGTCGAGGAGGCCAGGTCCGCGGAGCCACCGACCAGGCCGGGACAGGCGTCGGCGACCGCACGCAGGGCGGCCGCCGAGGCGCGCCGGGTCGCCACGGCGCTCGGCGCGCCGGGTCGGTCCGCGGCACCGGCGAGCCGTCGCAGCCCGCGCAGGTCGTCCAGGACCGGCGTTGCACGCAGCGGGAACACCGCCGCGGCCGCGGGACGGGCGGCGCGCCACCGCCCGTGCAGCTCCGTCCACTCGCGCCGGGCCGCCGTCCACCGCTCGCGCAGTCCGGCGAGGGACCTGCTCAGCTCGGCGGGGACGGCGAACGGCGTGTCCGGCATTCCCGCGGCGGCCCGCATCGCCCGCACCGCCGCCGGGCCGACCGGGCTGCCGTGCGCCTTCGGCGTGCCCTCCACCCCGGGTGCGCCGAGACCGATCGTGGTCCGGACCGACACCAGGGTCGGCCGGCCGGTCTCGGCGCGGGCGGCCGTGTAGGCGCGGTCCAGCGCGGCGGCATCGGTGCCGTCCTCGACCCGCACCGTGTGCCAGCCGTAGGCCCGGAAACGGGCCTCGACGTCGTCGGTGCAGCTGTGTGTGGCGGGCCCGTCGATGGTGACGTCGTTGTCGTCGAACACCACGGTGAGCCGGTCGAGACCGAGCCGCCCGGCCAGCGACGCGGCCTCGTGGCTGACGCCCTCCATCAGGCAGCCGTCGCCGGCCAGCACCCAGGTCCGGTGGTCGACGACCGGGTGCTCCGCGGAGTTGCAGCGCTCGGCGAGCATCCGCTCGGCGAGCGCCATCCCGACGGCGGTGGCGATCCCCTGCCCCAGCGGGCCGGTGGTGGTCTCCACGCCGGGGGTGATCCCGTACTCGGGATGGCCCGGCGTGCGGGATCCCGTCGTGCGGAACCGGCGCAGGTCGTCGAGGCCGAGGTCGTAGCCGGTCAGGTGCAGCAACGCGTAGAGCAACATCGAGCCGTGCCCGGCGGAGAGCACGAAACGGTCCCGGTCCGGCCAGCCCGGGTCGGCGGGGTCGTGGCGCAGGTGCCGCGACCACAGCACCCATGCCGGGAGGGCGGCGCCCAGCGGCAGGCCGGGGTGCCCGCTCCCGGCCTCCTCCACCGCGTCGACCGTCAGCAGCCGGATCGTGTGGGCGGCGAGCTCGTCGAGGTCGGTGGTGGGTGTGCGGTCCGGCACGTCCCGGGGCGTGTCGAACGGGTGGAGGACCTGTTGGCTCCGGTTCTCGGTCATCACGCGCCTTTCGTGGGTGGCGGATCGACCGTAGGAATCCGCGGATCGCGTTCTCGTCCCCCACGTCGGGGGAAGTCCGGGGGATCCCCGGGCGGCGTTCGCGGACCTAGGATCCGGCCATGGTGACCCGGGGATCCGGCCCGATCCGGGTCGTACTGGTCGACGACCACGAGATGGTGGTCGAGGGACTGAAGGCGATGCTCGGAGCGTTCCGCAGCCGGGTCCGGGTGGTCGGGCACTGCATCGGGGCCGAGGACGCGGTCGAGGTGATCACCGGGCTGGCCCCCGACATCGTGCTGTGCGACGTCCGGATGCGCGGCAGCAGCGGTCTGGACCTGTGCCGCAGGGTGCTCCAGCGCGACCCCGCCAGCCGGATCGTGCTGCTCTCCGTGCACGACGACGAGCAGTACCTGTTCCAGGCCGTGCGCGCCGGAGCCTGCGGTTACCTGCTCAAGGACATCGGCGGGGCCGACCTGGTGCGCCAGATCGAGAGCGCGCACGCGGGCACCACCGTGCTCGATCCGGGTATGGCCGCCCGCGCCGTGGACACCGCCGCCCGGATGCAGAGCAACGAGTTCTGGCCGGGCAGCAGGCACGGGCTGACCCAGCGGGAGAGCGAGATCCTCTCGCACATGGTGACGGGCATGTCGAACCGTGCGATCGCCGGCCGCCTGGTGATCAGCGACGAGACGGTCAAGAGTCATCTGCGCTCGATCTACCGCAAGCTGGACGTCGGCGACCGGACCGGCGCGGTCGCGGCAGCACTGCGCGAAGGGATCTTCCGGTGAGCGGGCCGCGTCCGCTCGACCCGGTCGGTGCGCTGATCGACCCGGACGACGAGGTGGCGCTGCTGCTCGACGTCATCCGGCTCACCACGACCGGCCCGGACGTCGAGCGGCTGGCCGCCGAGGTCGCCCGGATCATCACCGCGACCACGGCCACCGATGTGTGCTTCGTGCACGTGCTCGACGACTCCGACCGGTCGCTGACCCTGGCCGGCGCCACCCCGCCGTTCGACGGGCAGGTCGGCCGGGTCCGGCTGCCGCTGGGCACCGGCGTCTCGGGCTGGGTGGCCCGCAACCGCGAACCGGTCGTGATCGTCGAGGACAAGGAACGGGACCCCCGTTACGTGCCGATCCCGGCGCTGCGCGGGGCGGACTTCACCTCGATGGCCTCGATCCCGATGGAGCTCGACCCGGGTGACCTGGTCGGCGTGCTGAACGTGCACAGCGTGGCCCGCCGGGCGTTCACCGGCCGCGACGTCGAGCTCCTGCGCAGCATCGGACGGCTGGTCGCGGGAGCGCTGCACCAGGCCCGGCTGCACCGGCGGCTGGCCGCCCGCGAACGCAGCCACGAGCTGTTCGTCGAGCGGGTCGTCGCCACCCAGGAGGCGGAGCGGCGCCGGATGGCGGCCGACATCCACGACGGCATCTCACAGCGGTTGATCAGCCTGTCGTACCACCTGGACGCTGCGTCGAACGCGGCCGACGGGGACGAGCTGGCCGCCCAGCTGGGGTGTGCCCGCGACCTGCTCGGCCTGGCGCTCGACGAGGCGCGCTCGGCCATCGGCGGCCTGCGGCCGCCGATCCTGGACGATCTCGGCCTGGCCGGTGCGCTCGACAGCCTCGCCCGGTCCACCGCCCAGCTGCCGGTGGAGGCGCAGGTGACCGACCGGCGTCTCCCCGAGCACGTCGAGGTGGCGCTGTACCGGATCGCTCAGGAGTGTCTGCAGAACGTCGTCAAGCACGCGGCGGCCTCGGCGGCCGTGATCCGGTTCGAGGTCACCGGCGGCATCGCCCGCCTCGAGGTGAGCGACGACGGGGTCGGCTTCGACAGCGGTGCGCCGGCCGGGCCCGGACCCGACGAGGCCTACGGTCTGCGTTCGATGACCGAGCGCGCGGAACTGGTCGGTGGCCGGCTCCGGATCCGGTCCCGGCCGGGGACCGGCACCACGGTGACCGTGACGGTGCCCGACGGGTGAGGCGCCGGTCGGCTCACCCCCCCGCCGGTGCGCGGGCTGCCGTCGAGCCGGGTGTCCGGATCGGGCACGCCGAACACGGTGTCCCGGGAGCCGGCCGGCCCGTCGGGCAGCCGGTCGAGGACCTCGAACTGTTCCATCGCGCCGGTGACCTGCAGTGCCCGCCGGGCCGCACGGCCGGTGCCGCAGAGGATCCGCAGCCGCCTGCCCTCGGCGTCGAGCCGGTCCCGGGACTCCAGCAGCGCGGCCAGCCCCGCGGTCCCGAGGACGTCCACACCGGACAGGTCGAGGACGATGTCGTCGGCCTGCTCGGACCGGATCCCGAGCTCGACCCAGAGGTCGGGGGAGGTCTCGTCGTCGATCGCGCCGATCGCGCGCAGGACGGTCGCACCGGAGGGGTGCCGGGCGGTCTCGAAGCGGAGCGCGGGCCCGGTGTCCCGACGGTGGGCGGGCGCTGGCGCCGGGTGGTTCCGTTGCTCGTCCACGACCGACCGCCTCTCCTGCGACCGGTGGGTCCGGTCCACGGCCAGCATGGCAAGGACCGGCCGTGACCGCATGCGGTACGCGTAGCCTCGTCGTGCACCCGCCGTCGCAGAGAGGGGACCTCGTGCGCGTCCCGACCCTCACCGCCACCGAGATCGCCGGGATGATCGACCACGCGATCCTCAAGCCGGAGCTGACCAGGTCCGAGGTCGACGCCCAGCTCGACGTCGCCGCCCGGTACCGGGTGTTCAGTGTCTGCGTCCGTCCCGGCGATGTCGCGCACGCCGTGAGCCGGCTCGACGGCACCGGCGTCGCGGTCGGCACCGTGATCGGGTTCCCGCACGGCACCACCAGCACCGCGGCCAAGGTCGCCGAGTCCCGCGCCGCGATCGCCGACGGCGCCGCCGAGCTGGACATGGTGATCAACGTGGGGTGGCTGCGCAGCGGCCTGCTCGACGACGCCGAGAGCGATGTCCGCGCCGTCGTCGGCGCCGCAGGCGGCCGGATCGTGAAGGTCATCCTGGAGACGGCACTGCTGTCCGACGAGGAGATCGTCGCCGGGTGCGGGGTCGCCGAACGGGCCGGAGCGGCGTTCGTGAAGACCTCCACCGGTTTCGCCGGTGGCGGTGCGACGCCCGAGCACGTCGCGCTGATGCGGCGCAGCGTCGGTCCGTCGGTCCGGGTGAAGGCCTCGGGCGGGGTGCGCGACCTGGACACCGTGCTCGCGTTCCACGCCGCCGGGGTGACCCGGTTCGGCACCAGCGGGACCGCGACGATCCTGTCCGACGCCGCCGACCGGGACGCCGGCGGTTCCACCCGGGCCCGGGTGGACGACACCTCGTACTGAGCGGTACGCGACGGCACCCGATCTGGGAGGCTGGCCCGGCGAACGCGCCCGTGAACCGGAGGAGACCGATGGCAGAGCAGCCCCGCCCGTCCCCGTGGTCGCCCGCAGGGGTCACCGGGACGCTGATCGGTGCGGCACTCGGGACCGTCGGAGCCGCGGTCGAGATCGGTCGCAGGCTCCCCGGCTGGCTCGCCGAGGCGCCCCGTGCGGTCGAGTCGATGCCGCGGTTCGCCGCGGACGTCGCCGCGCTGCCCCGCCGGATCGCCGGTGTCGACACGGCACTGACCGGTCTCGCGCCGGTGCTCGACGACGTCCTCGGGCGGGTCGTGACCCTGTGGGACGACCCGGGGACCGTCGACCGGATCGACCGGCTCACCTCGGCCGTGGTGGAGCTGTCGACCGCGGCCGGTCCGCTGACCGAGCTGGCCGGGGCACGGCGGGACCTCGGGACCCTGGCCGGTGCGGTCGGCCCCCTGCGCGACCTGGGTGAGGCGGTCGAGTCACTGCGGGAGCTGGCGGAGGCGGTGGGCCCGCTGCGGGAGCTGGCAGCAGCGGTCGAGCCGTTACAGGAGTTGTCCGCGACGGTGGGCCCGTTGCGCGAGCTGGCCACGGCGGTGGAGCCGCTGCGGGAGCTGGCGGTGGCGGTGGGCCCGTTGCGCGAGCTGTCCGATGCGGTGGGCCCGTTGCGTGAGCTGGCCACGGCGGTGGAGCCGCTGCGGGAGCTGGCCGCGGTGCGCGGTGACCTGCACGAACTGGCCGGCGCGGCCGAGCCGTTGCGCGCACTCGCCGGGGCTCGCGAGGACCTGGCCGCACTCGCCGGTGCGGCGGGTCCGCTGCACGATCTGGCGAGCGCCGGTGCGCACCTGGAGTCGCTCACCGACGCGGTTCCCGCCGTGCAGGCACTGGCCGCCGCGCGTGACGATCTGGCCCGGCTCGCCGAGGCCGTCGGCCCGCTGCAGACCCTGTCGGCCACCCGCGACGACCTCACGACGCTCGCCGGTGCGGTGGAGCCGCTGCGCGAACTGGCGCGGACCCGGGAGGATCTCGCCGCGCTCGCCGGTGCGGTGGAGCCGCTGCGCGAGCTCGCGCGGACCCGGGACGATCTCGCCGCGCTGTCCGGTGCGGTGGAGCCGCTCCGTGCGCTCGCGACCGTGCGTACCGACCTGTCCGCGCTCGCCGCCTCGATCGACGAGAGCGGTGCGGTGCACCGGCTCGCGTCCGTCGTCGCCGACCCGGCCGGTGAGGACGGTGAGCGCAGACCCCGTCTCGCCGCGCTCGACGCGAACCTCGCTCAGGCCGCCGACCAGCTCACCACTGTCGCCCCGGACCTGCGTTCGGTCGCGGCCCGGATCGACGCGCTCGACCGCCAGATCGGCGTGCTCGCCGACGCGCTCGCCCCGCTGCAGGGGACCACGGAGCGGATCGGGCGGATCGTCGACCGGCTGCCGGACCGGACCCGCAGGCTGGTCACGCGTCCGGCCCCGGAGCGCTGACCCGGGATCACGGCTCCGGTCGGTGGTCGCGCAGCCGGGCGAGTCCGGTCCAGACGAGCGCGAGCAGCAGCTCCGTCAGCGCCTCCGGATCCTCCGTGCCGCCCGAGGCGGACCAGTCGGCGAGACCCTCCGCCGCACCGACCAGGGCGGCGGCCAGCGGTGTAGCGAGGGTCCGGGTGTCCGCCGGGTCCGGGCCGGGCAGCTCGGCCGCGAGGAGCTCGGCCACCCGGTCGACGATCCTGGCCCTGGCACGGTGCACCTCGTCGGCGAGCGTTCCGGTGCGGGCCTGCCGGTAGAGCACCGACCAGCCGTCGCGGTGCGTGGTGAGCGTCGCGAAGTACGCGCGCAGGCCACGCCGCAAGCGGTCCTCGGTCGCCCGGTCCTCCCCCGGGGCGGCCCTGGCCCCCGCGGCCTGCGCGACCGAGGTCAGCAACCGGTCGGCCTCGCGCCGGATGCAGCGCCGCAGCAGCTCCTCCTTGGAGCCGCCGCCGTGCGTGTAGACCATCGGTTTCGACAGTCCGGCCTGTTCTGCGACGTCGTCCATCGACGCGTCGTGGAAGCCGACCCGGGAGAACACGCGCACCGCCGCGTCGAGCACCTGGCGCTCGCGCTGCTCCGGCGGGAGCCGTCGGCGCCGGCCGGTGGCGCTCGTCGGGGGGACCACACTCGACACCTTACCTACTCATGCGTAAAGTACCGTCCAGGCGAACCTGGTACTGGAAGTACCGGACATTTTCGACCACGACGAGGTGGAGTGACCGATGGCCGACACGGTCGACATCAACGAGCTGGGCCGCAGCATCGACCCGAAGAGCCTGTCCGACGAACAGCTGCTCGCCACGCTGGGCACCGCCCTGCGCGACGGCGACCCGGCCGAGGTCGACCCGTCGCTGTTCGCCCGCCTGGTGAAGGGGGCCTCTAAGCAGCAGCTGGCGACCGTCATGGCCTCCGACGTGCGCCGCCCCGTCCTGCAGGCGATCTTCGGGCGGATGAGCGAGTTCTACACGTCGAAGGGGGCGAGCGGGAACCGTCAGGTCGTGCACTGGCACATCACCGACGGCGACGTCGTCGACAGCTTCGAGACCGTCCTGAGCGGTGGCACCTGCACGGTCACCGAGGGCACCTCGGAGGACCCGCGGACCGCCCTGACGATGCCCGGAACCGAGTTCCTGAAGATCGTCACCAACAACGCGAACCCGGTGACCCTGTTCATGACGCGCAAGCTGAAGGTCTCCGGCGACGTCGGCTTCGCGACCGCGCTGCCGAAGATGTTCCAGATCCCGTCAGCCTGACGAGAGAACGAGGGGCCGCGTCATGACCTCCTTCGAACTGTCCGAGGAGCACCGCGAGCTGCAGCAATGGGTGCACGGGTTCGCCGCCGACGTCGTCCGCCCGGCCGCCGCCGAGTGGGACGAGCGCGAGGAGACCCCGTGGCCGATCCTGGCCGAGGCCGCGAAGATCGAGCTCTACAACTTCGAGACGCTCGCGTCGTTCTGGGGTGACGAGACCGGACTGTCCATGCCGCTGGTCAACGAGGAGCTCTTCTGGGGCGACGGCGGCATCGGCATGGCGATCTTCGGCACCACCCTCGCGGTGGCCGGGATCTTCGCCTCCGGCACCCCGGAGCAGATGGTCGAGTTCATCCCGCAGTGCTACGGCGACGCCTCCGACCCGAAGGTCGGCGCGTTCTGCTCGTCCGAGCCCGAGGCCGGCTCCGACGTCGCGGCCATGCGCACCCGCGCGGTGTACGACGAGGCCCGCGACGAGTGGACGCTGAGCGGCCAGAAGGCGTGGGCCACCAACGGCGGCATCGCGAACATCCACGTGGTGCAGGCCGTCGTCGACCCGGAGCTGGGCGGCAAGGGGCAGGCGGCCTTCGTCGTCCCACCGGGGACCCCGGGGCTGGAGTCCACCCGGAAGATCAAGAAGATGGGGTTGCGGGCGTCACACACCGCGGACGTCTTCCTCGACGACGTGAAACTGCCGGGCTCCTGCCTGCTCGGCGGCAAGGAGAAGCTCGACGAGCGGCTCGCCCGAGCCCGGTCCGGTGAGCGGTCCACGGGCTCCGCCGCGATGCAGACCTTCGAGCTGTCCCGGCCGACGGTCGGCGCCCAGGCGATCGGGATCGCCCGGGCCGCCTACGAGTACGCCCTCGACTACGCCAGGGAGCGGGTCGCGTTCGGCCGGCCGATCATCGCCAACCAGTCGATCTCGTTCACCCTCGCGGACATGAAGACCGAGATCGACGCCGCCCGGCTGCTCGTGCACCGGGCCGCCTGGATGGGCCGCAACGGCGTGCCCTTCACCGCCGGCGAGGGCTCGATGTCCAAGCTCAAGGCCGGCCGGGTCGCGGTGTGGTCCACCGAGCGGGCCATCCAGATCCTCGGCGGCGCCGGGTACTCCCGCGAGCACCCGGTGGAGCGGATGCACCGGGACGCGAAGATCTACGACATCTTCGAGGGCACCGAGCAGATCCAGCAGCTCGTCATCGCCCGGGCGATCTCGGGGATGCACCTGGCCTGACTCCCGGCCCCACCGGAGGTCCGGACCGGGCCATGATCAGGCCGTGTGCAGGCCGTCCGACGGTCGTGGGCCGGCCCCGGCCGCCCGGGCGAGCGCCACCGTGACCAGCTCGGCGTTCGTCACCGCAGGCGTGCCGTCCGGGAGGACGGTGACATCCTCGAACCCGATCCGCGAGCCGAGCCCGTTGCGGACGGCGTGATCGAACATCGGCCAGGCCGTGTCGTCCGCGCCGTGCAGGACGATGTGCGCGTCGGCGCTGTGTTCCCGGACGAGCTCCAGCATCCGGTCCGCCTGTTCCACGCACCGTGCGTGGGCGAGCCCGGCCGGAAGCTCGACGAGGACCCGGATGCAGTCGCCACGCAGGGACGATGCTGCCCACCGACGGGCGGCCCGGAGGTCCCACAGACCGGCCTCGACGCCGATACCGCGGTCCAGCAGGGCGGCCGCCACCCGTTCCGCCCCCTCCTCGTGCCAGTTCACCGAGGCGAAGTCGGGGGGCCGGGCCCAGGACCGGACGGCCGCCACCCGGTCCCGGGGGTCGGGCAGGATCCACGCCCCGGTGGTGAGCCCCACCGGCTGACGGGCGCACGGCCCCGGACGAGGTCGAGGAGCGGATCGACGTGCTCGGCCGCCAGGGTGTCCCGCCCGCGACCGTCCTTCGCGTGGACGTGTGCGGCACCGGCGCCGGCGGCGGCGCAGGCCGCGACCTGCACCGCGATGTCGACGGCCGAGGTGGGTGGGCCGGAGTGCCCCGACGGTGGGCGGTTTCCGTTGACGCACGCCTTCACCAGCATTCGCGGCTTCTCCGCCCGGTCGGTCGTCCGTCGGAAGATCATCCTACGAGAACCGGGCCCCGCAGCGTCACGATGACTTCTGGCAGGTCCGTCGGGAGGCCCCGGGTCCTACCGTCGGCCCATGTCACGTTCCACCCCGCAACGGGGCTCGACCGCTCCCGCATCGCTGACGCTACGTCTCGCGATCGCGACCGCGGGGACGCTGCTCATCTGGCTGGGGGTGACCCGGCTGAGCACCGCGCTGTGGGGCGAGGGCATGTCGCTCGCGAAGCACCTCACCAACGCCGTCGGCGCCTTCGTCCTCGCGGTGCCGCTGGTCCTGGTGCTGTGCCGGTACGTGGACCACCGCCCGGTGTCCTCGCTGGGGCTCCGGGGCGGGGGGCAGGCCTGGCGCGACGCCCTGTACGGCGCGCTGACCTGGCTCCTCCCGGCCACCGGCGGTCTCGTCGTCGCGATCGCACTTGGCTGGCTGGATATCCGGCTCGAGTCCTCGGCCGCCGAGCTCGTCGGCGCGATCCTGCTGCTGGTCGTGCTCGTGTTCTGCTACGAGGCGTTCCCCGAGGAGCTCGTCTTCCGTGGCTACGTCTACCGGAACCTCACCTCGGTCGTCGCGCCCTGGGTCGCCGTTCTGGTGCAGGCCGTCCTCTTCTCGATCTTCGGAACCGTGCTGTGGGTCGTCACCGCCGGCTGGGGGGTGTTCCTCGAGCGCTCGGTCCTGTTCTTCGGCATGGCGGTCGTCACCGGCTGCATCCGCCTGATAGCGGGCTCGGTGTGGGCCTCCATCGGGTTCCACTTGGCGTTCCAGGTGGTGATGCAGCTGGCCCTCTCCTCGTCCTACGTCGACATCGAGGTCAGTGACGACGGTGTCTTCATCCTGGCGACGGCCGTGGTGGCGTTCTGCGCGGCGACGACCGTCGCGGGCAGGCTGTGGCGGGGCCCGGTGAACTGGACCGCGCCCGGCTGACGGTCCCCTCCTCGGTTCCGGCAGGGCCCCGCGGGAAATCGGCTCTTCCGGTTCTGGAGTGTGAGGGCTCCGCAGCGCAGTAGCGGCCGGATGCGGTAGTTGATCAGGTTGCGGAATCCCAGGGCGTTGCGGCGGAGCGATTCGAGGCGGCCGTTGATGGCCCCGGTGGGTCCGTCGGATGCCCGGTGGTCGAAGTAGGCCAGGACGTCGTCGCGGCGTCGATACAGGGGTGTTGCTGCCATCCGAAGAACGTCACGACCCCTCCAGCAGGTCGATCACGGTCAGCGCGGACTCGAGGCCTGTGAAGTCACCGGCGTTCCGGGTCAACAGGGCCACGCCGTGTCGCGCCGCAGTCGCGGCGATCTGCAGGTCCAACCGTCGTGGCCGGGGGTTCCGCCCGTACTGACGCACCAGCGTCGCCAGAGCTCCGTAGTATTCGGCGGCGACCTGATCGAAAGTCAGTACCTCGAACCGGTCCAGGACGGCCTGCACGCGCCGCCGGCGGTGCATCTGGACGACCGGATCCGACACGGCGCTCACGCCGTAGTGCAACTCGCCCATCGTGACCGCGGAGACCGCCACCTCGTCAGCGACCGTCGCGACCCGGGCGGCCGGAAAGTCGATCACGACCGAGGTGTCGAGCAGTGCGCGGCGCGGCCCGCTCGTGGTCAACGCAGGCCGCCCTCGAACGGGTCGGTGATGTCGTCGCCGCTGAAGAGCTCGTCGGCAGCGGCCAGATCGGCCTGCCACGCGGCCGGGTCGAGGACCGGCTCCGCCGCGAACGCATCGACCAGCTCGGACACCGGCACAAAGCGACGCCTACCCGTTCCTTGCTGGTGCGGAACCACATCGGCGACCGGCCGACCGTTGACGGTCACCACGAACGACTCGCCCGCGGCGACCCGACGCATGACCGACGCGTTGTCGTTGCGCAGGTCCGACTGCCGGATCTCCTGACTCATAGCGCTATCATAGCTCTCTGATAGCGCCTATTGCCTGACGACGTCGTCGCGGCTTTGAGCTGGGCGGACGAACTGGCCTGAAGTGACACCGGTCAGCCGGACACCTCGTTCTGTGTCGTGAGCTGCTGGCCGTAGGCCGCGGGGCCGGGTCGGTCCATCAGCTGGTGCAGACGCACGGCGGCCTCGTACTCGAGCCGCTGCCACCGGGTCTCCGAGGCGGTGGCCGCCGGGCCGGTCCCGGTGCGCCGAGACCGCCACCGGGTGGCCGGTCCCGGCACGGCCCGGTCAAGATGGGGCACGAGCCGGGCCGACGAGGTGGCCCGGCCGTTCCGCGAGGAGGACGAGTGCCGAGCCTGACGTTCCGCGGGCGCACCTGGAACCGTGACCGCGCGATGGTCATGGCCATCGTGAACCGGACCCCGGACTCGTTCTACGACCACGGCGTGACCTTCGCCGAGCAGGCCGCCCGGGACCGGATCGCCGCGGTGGTCCGCGAGGGCGCCGACGTGATCGACATCGGCGGGGTACCGGCCAGCCCGGGCGCCGAGGTCACCGAGGCGGAGGAGATCGACCGGGTCGTCCCGACCGTGGAGTGGGCGCGTCACACGTTCCCGGACGTCGTGATCAGCGTGGACACCTTCCGGGCCGGCCCGGCCGACGCCGTGTGTGCCGCCGGGGCCGATCTCGTCAACGACAACTGGGCGGCCGCGGATCCGGCGATCCTCGACGTGGCCGCCCGGTACGGCGCCGGTTACGTCAGCGCGCACACCGACCACGTCACACCGCGCACCGAGCCGCACCGCCCCCGCTATCCGGACGTGCTGTCCTCGGTGATCGGACAGACCGTCGCACTGGCGGAGAAGGCGGTCGCCGCGGGCGTGCCGGCCCCCGGGATCCTGATCGACCCGGCGATCGACTTCTCCAAGAACACCCTGCACAGCCTCCAGGTGCTGCGCGGGATCGACGCGATGGTCGCGACCGGGTGGCCGGTGCTGCTGGCGATGTCGAACAAGACCGTCGTCGGGGAGTCGCTCGACGTCCCGCTGGAGGAGCGGCTCACCGGCACGCTCGCGGCGACCGCGATCGCCGCGGACCGGGGTGTCGCGATGGTGCGTGCCCACCAGGCGCGGGCCACCCGGGAGACCTGCGAGATGGTCGCGACGGTGCGCGGTGAGCGAAACCCGGCGCGTGCGGTGAGACTCCTCGCGTGAACGCGATCCACCAGATCTTCCCGACAGCCGACGCGGGGCCGCTGACCACCGAGGCGCTCGAACGGCTCTACGCCTACCCGGACGACGGGCGTCTGCGGGTGTGCGCCAACTTCGTGTCGAGTGCGGACGGGGCAGTGGAGGTCGAGGGTCGGTCGGCAGGTCTGTCGACGCCGCCGGACCGGGTGGTGCTCCGGCTGGGCACCGACCTGGCCGACGTGGTCCTCGTCGCCGCGGGGACGGCCGTCGCCGAGGCGTTCACCGGGGTGCGCCCTGGGGAGCGGATGGCCGAGCGCCGCCGCCGGTTCGGGCTGTCCGAGGTGCCGGTGACGGCGGTCGTCACCGGGACGGGCCGCTCGCTGCCGCCGTCGGCGCCGGTGCTCACCGACGTCCTGATCCCGACGATCGTGTTCACCTGCGCGGCGGTGCCGGAGAGCGTGCGGGCGAGCTGGACCGATGCCGGCGCGGAGGTCGTCCTCACCGGCGACGGCACGGTGGACCTGCACACGGTCCTCGCCGAGATCGACCGGCGCGACCTGCGCCGGGTGAACTGCATGGGCGGCCCCGGCCTGTTCGGCACCCTCGCCGAGGCCGGTCTGGTGGACGAACTCCGGCTGACCGTCGCCCCGTTCCTGGTGTCCGGTGCTGCGGGCCGGATCGCGCGCGGAGCGGGGATGGACCCGGCGAGGCTGACCCTCCTCAGCGTCGTCGCCGACGACGACACGCTGCTGATCCGGTACGCGATCGGGGATCCTCCGGTCCGCTAGCACGCTGCCGTTCGGGTCACCGGGTGGGCTCGCCGGTCACGGACGGCGACGGGTGCTGCAAGATGACACCCGTGGCCCGGCCCTCGAACACGTTGGCGGACGGTGTGGTAGTCCTCAGCCCCCTCGGTTGGGACGATGTGGAGCCCTACCTCGCCGGGGAGGACGCCGAGCTGGTGCGCTGGTTGAACGGCGGGCCGGGGACCAGGGCGACGGTCCGGGCGCACGTCCGGCGGGCGATCGACCGGTGGGCGGACGACGGGCCCAAGCTCAGCTTCGGCATCCGGGTCGACGGCGGCGCGGTGCTGGCCGGGACGATCGACGCCGAGCTCGACCGGGAGGCGCGCCGGGCCGGACTGGCCTACGGGATCTACCCGGCGTTCCGGCGCCGAGGACTGGCGACGCGCGCGGTGCGGCTGGCGTCGCGTTACCTCGCCGAGCGGGGGGACGTGCTGCGGATCTCGATCGACGTCGACCCGGCGAACGTCCCGTCGATCGGGGTGGCGCGGCGGGCGGGTTTCCGGTTCGCCCGGCACGTCGTGGACGCCGAGGGCGACTTCGACCGGTACGAGCTGGTCGTCCGCGCCCCGGTGGTGCCGGTGCCGCCGCCGACGCCACGGCACGGTCCGTGCCGTCGCAGGCCGGCCGCCGGCCCGTAGGGACGACGGGGCGCGGCCCGCGGCCCGAGCCGGTGGAGACGGCGGGGTGCGGCCCTGGTCCGCGCCGGTGGAGACGGCCACGGCCGCCCGCGCCGCCGTCCCGAGGGGCGGAACGGTCGGTGCGGACGGCAGCGGTGCCGGTCGGGGAGCCCGGCGACCGACGGTCGGGGGATGCCGACGGTCAGATGGTGATGCCGGGGGCCTCGATGTACATGACGCCCGGGATGTCCAGCGTCGGGAGGGACTCGGCGTTCAGCAGCGGCAACGTGTCGGCGGAGGGCAGCGCGTCGGCCGGAGCGTCCAGCGGCAGCGAGTCCAGCGACGGGGCCGGCAGGGTCGAGGCGCTGGGGAGCTCCGGCAACGCCTCCGCGCCCGCGAGCGCGTCGGTCGAAGGCAGTGCGTCCGCCGAGGGCAGTGCGTCCAGCGAAGGCAGCGCGTCCGCCGAGGGCAGTGCGTCCGCGGAGGGCAGTGCGTCCAGCGAGGGCAGCGTGTCCAACGAGGACAGTGCGTCGGCGGAGGGGAGCGCGTCGGCGGAGGGGAGTGCGTCGGCCGGGGCGGCGTCGGACGAGGGCGCCTCCGGCAGATCACCCAGCGCGTCCGCACCGGGCAGCGCGTCGGTACCGGGCAGCGCGTCGGTACCCGGGAGGGCGTCGAGCGACAGCGGTGCGTCGGCCGGAACGGAGCCCAGCGGCAGGGCGTCGGTGGTGGGCAGGGCGTCGGTGGAGGGCAGCTCCAGCAGCCCGGCGAGCGAGTCGCTCGAGGGGAGCCCCGGCAGCCCGGACGCCTGCAGCTCGGGACCCTGGAGCTCACCGAACGTCACCGACGTCGATCCGTTCGAGACGGAACCCGCCCCGTCCGGGGCCGGCAGCGCCTCGGTCACCGACGAGGCGTCGGGAACCCCGGGCAGGTCGGGAATCTCGGCGGCCGAGGCGTGTCCGGCGACGCCGGCACCCAGGACCGCGATGCCCGCACCGGCCATGGAGAGCCGGAGCGCGTTGCGGGCGAGCGAGTTCATTCGCACGTCCTTCCGTACGGAGTGTTGGGGAGCGAAGGGCTGACCCTCCGACGGCGCAACGAGATCCGCACCAGGCGGTTGCGCAACGCAGTGATCATGGACGGGATATCACCCGAACGAGTGGCAACCCGAGAGTGCTCTCGCACGTACGGGGGTAATCGCACGCGGCGTTCCGTGTCCGGAATGCCGGAGTGGTCGGTGTGCGCGCCGGCGCGGCGAGGGAGCAGGATGATCCCCGTGCGCTCGTCCCCGACCCGCCGCCGTCCCGTTCCCGGTTACGCCTCGGCCTCCGTACTGGCCGGTGTCCTCGGTGGCGCCGGGGGAGCGGCCGCCGCCGTCAGCTGGCACTACTCGACGGTCCTGCTGCACCCGTCGGCGCACCCGGGCCGGCCCGAGCGGGTGCTCCGGGCCGGGCCCGGTGTCGTCGAGCTGGCCGCGAACCGGTTGTCGCTCCAACCCGGCGTGTGGGGCCTGCGGGGGCCGGCCGGCCTGAGCGTCGTGGGGCCGGTGCTCGACCGGAGCCGTCGCCGGGTGACCCGCGAGCTGCGGGCGGGCCCCGTCCCGGAGACCGGGCCGGCGGTGCTCGACGCGGGCCCGTTCGATCCGGATCCGAGCGCGCGCGATCTCCCGTTCGACGACGTCGTCGTGCGTACCCCGGTCGGCCCCGCCCCGGCCTGGGACGTCCCGGCGCCGGCCTGGTCCGACGGACGGACCTGGGCGATCTGTGTGCACGGGCGCGGCGGGGCCCGGCGGGAGGCGCTGCGCGTGCTGCCCGCACTGCACGCCGCTGGACTGCGCCAGCTGGTGATCAGCTACCGCGGTGACGGCGCGGCGCCCCCGTCCCCGGACGGCCGCTCGCACCTGGGCGACACCGAGTGGGCCGACGTCGCCGCGGCCGCCGAGCACGCACTGGCCGCGGGGGCCGACCGCCTCGTGCTGGTCGGCTGGTCGATGGGCGCGGCGCTCGGCGGGGCCTTCCTGGACCGCTCCGAACACGCCGCCACGGTGGCGGCGGTGGTCTGGGACGCGCCGCTGCTCGACTGGCGGCGTACTCTGCGCCGGCAGGCCCGCAACCGGGCACTCCCGCCGTCGCTGGCCGGAGTCGCGGCCCGGTTCACCGAACGCCGGATCGGGATCGACCTCGACCGCTTCGACCTGATCCGGAACCCGCCCGCCGTCCGGCCGCCGACGTTGCTGCTGCACAGCGACGGTGACACCGCTGTCCCGGTCGACCTCAGCCGGGATCTGGCTTCCGCCGCGCGGGCGGCGGACTGGCCGGTGACCTACCGCGAGTTCGCCGGGACCGAGCACACCGCCAGCTGGAACGCCGATCCGGACGGTTACGAGGCGACGGTCACGGGTTTCCTGCGCTCCGTGCTCTGAACCCGCCCCGGGTCAGCCGCCCTGCCCGATCGGCTTGCCGTGGATCTGGGACTCCGTGGGTGGGACGGTCGGCACCGGTGTGCCGGGGTCGACCGCGTGCTCGCGGCGCAGCAACGTCGCCCAGGCGTACGCGGCGAGCCCGCTCAGCAGCACGACGGCGAGGATCCACGGTGCCCGGCGGGTGCGGGCCGGGGCCGGGTCGATGGCGGCGGCCAGCGCACGGCGCGCGTCGTCCACCCCGTGCGAGAGGTCGGCGACCCGTGCCGATGCCGTCGAGACGGCCGCCCCGCCCGCGATGCGACCCGCGTCGGCCAGCGTGTGCACGGCCTCGGCGGCGTCCTTCCGGGCCCTGGCTCGCTTGCGGTCGGCTCTCATATCGGACCTGCTTCCCACGGATGCGGCTGCGGACTGGCACGATGGTAGCCGTGACGGAACCAGGAAACGCCAAGACGACGGCCGTCCTGCACACCAACGAGGGCGACATCCGCGTCGAGCTGTTCGGCGACCACGCCCCCAAGACGGTGGCGAACTTCGTGGGACTCGCGGAGGGGTCCAAGGACTACACGGGCCCGAACGCCAGTGGCGGCGACTCCGGACCGTTCTACGACGGTTCGATCTTCCACCGGGTGATCAGCGGCTTCATGATCCAGGGCGGTGACCCGACCGGTACCGGGCGCGGGGGCCCGGGCTACCAGTTCGGCGACGAGTTCCACCCGGAGCTCAAGTTCGACCGGCCCTACCTGCTCGCGATGGCGAACGCCGGCCCGGGGACGAACGGGTCGCAGTTCTTCATCACGGTGGGGCCGACGCCGCACCTCAACCGGCGCCACACCATCTTCGGTGAGGTCGCCGACGCCGAGTCGCGGGCCGTCGTGGACGCCATCGCGCAGACCACCACCGGGCAGGCCGACCGCCCGCTGAACGACGTGGTCATCGAGAAGGTCGAGATCGAGCGGAGCTGAGTCCGCCCTGACCGAGCGACCAGAGCCCCCCGGCCCCGGTTCGTCCCGGGGGCCGCACGAGCCCCCGGGTCCGGCCGGCGCAGGCGGGCAGCCGTACTACCCGGCCCCGCCGGGTTACCCGCAGCCGCAGTGGGGCCCCGGCACCCACGGGCAGGGCCCGCCCTGGCCGGGTGCTCCCGACCCGCCGCCACCTGCGGGCGGTCCGCCACCCGCGTACGGTGGCCCTCCGGTGTGCGCCCGGCACCCGGACCGGCCCACCGGATTGCGTTGCACCCGGTGCGACCGCCCGGCCTGCCCGGAGTGTCTGCGGCCGGCCCCGGTGGGTCAGCACTGCGTCGACTGCCTGGCCGGCTCCGCCCGGACGGCTCCGCGGGGACGCAACGTCGCCGGTGCCAGCCGCGCCGGCCGGCCGGTGCTGGTGCCCGGTCTGATCGCGGCCAACGTCGCGATCTTCGTGCTGACCGTGGCGATGGCCGGCAGCCTCAACGCCAACTACGACTCGGCGCTGTTCCGGGCCGGGGCGCTCGTCCCGGCGGCGGTCGGGCAGGGCGAGTTCTGGCGGATCATCACCTCCGGCTTCCTGCACATCGGTCCGCTGCACCTGGCGTTCAACATGTTCGCCCTGTGGATCATC
Source organism: Pseudonocardia sp. NPDC049635 (assembly GCF_040659795.1). Lineage (NCBI taxonomy): Bacteria > Bacillati > Actinomycetota > Actinomycetes > Pseudonocardiales > Pseudonocardiaceae > Pseudonocardia > Pseudonocardia sp. NPDC049635. The sequence goes on along the minus strand of NZ_JBFAON010000008.1, from coordinate 110,779 downwards.
GGCCGGGAGGTCGAGATGGTGCTGGGCCGGGCCCGGTTCGCCGCCGTGTACGGCGTCTCGCTGCTCGGTGGCTCCGCCGCGGTCATGCTGCTCAGCAACCCGTTGGGGTTCACCGCAGGCGCGTCGGGTGCGGTGTTCGGGCTCATGGGCGCCCTGGTGGTGCTGCTGCGACGGCTGAAGATGCCGGCGGGCCAGGTGTTGACGCTGATCGCGATCAACGTCGGGATCAGCCTGGTCATCCCGGCCGTGTCCTGGCAGGGGCACTTCGGCGGCCTGCTGTTCGGTGCCGCCGTCACCGCTGCGCTGCTCTATCTCGGCGCGGGTTCACCGAACCGGCGGCGGGTCCAGGTGGTCGCGGTCAGCGGTCTCGCCCTGCTCACCGTGGCCCTGATCGCCGTCGGTGCCGCGCTGCTCTGAGTACGGCACCGACGGCGCCGGGTGCATCACCTCAACTGATCACCCAGGGTGCCGAACGGGAGTTGTCCACAACTGTCATCCACAGTGAGGATAACTCACGCGGCTGTATTTCTGCAGGTCAACGCCATCTCATCGTCATGAGGAGGCCGATCACGATGAGTGAGAACCCGATGATGAAATTGCCGTTCCCCAGTGCGGCCATGAACGGGATGGCGGGCGCGGCGAGGTAGTTGACCACCAGCCAGCCCAGCCCGAGGATCCACATCGCGACCATCACGGCGAGGTATGCCGGGTGCGTCGGGCCGGACACCTTCTGCGGGGTGCGGCTCACCGGTGGCGGGGTGTACGCCGCCTTCTTGCGGACCTTCGACTTCGGCATGTGTCGGACCTCGTGGACGTCGTCGCTCGGGCAACAGTGTCCGGCCGGTGCGCCGGCCGGGGGCGGGACCTGCGACGGGGTGACGCACCGGGGAGCGGCCGACCCGGACAGATCCGCCACCACGGTAGCGCGGATAGCGGCCGGACTGCGTCACACGACCGAAACGAACCGGTAGCGGCCCAGGGATCTCAGACGTCGGCGACGAGCCCGGCCATCTCGTCCGAGAGCCGCTGCACGATCTCCTCGGGCACGGTGTGCCCGGCCTGCCCGAGCCAGTTCGCCAGCATCCGGTGCCCGCCCTCGGTCAGCACCGACTCGGGGTGGAACTGGACGCCCTCGACCGGGAGGTCCCGGTGTCGTACGGCCATGATCAGACCGGTCTCGGTGCGGCCGGTGACCTGCAGTTCGGCGGGCAGGCCGTCCGGCGCGATCGTCAGCGAGTGGTACCGGGTCGCGGTGAACGGCGTGGGCAGCCCGCGCAGCACGCCGACGTCGTCGTGGAAGACCAGCGAGGTCTTCCCGTGCAGCAGCTCCGGCGCGCGCTCGACGACCCCGCCCCAGGCGGTGGCCAGCGCCTGGTGGCCCAGGCACACGCCCAGCAGCGGGGTGCCGCGTCCGGCGGCGCGACGGATCACCTCGACGCTGCGTCCGGCCCGCTCCGGGGTGCCCGGGCCGGGGCTGATGAGCACCGCGCCGAACTCGTCGAGCTCGTCGAGCTCGATCTCGTCGTTGCGCCGCACCACCGGGTCGGCGCCGAGCTGGGCCAGGTACTGGACCAGGTTGTAGACGAAGCTGTCGTAGTTGTCGACGACGAGGACGCGCACCGTCCCACCCTCTCCGATAGTGCCGGGATCAGTCGAACGGGAAACCGCGGGAGGTCTCACCGGAGTCCCCGCCGCCGTCGCCGTCGTCGCCACCGGACGCGCGCCCGACGGTGAGCGTCACCTGCTGGCCGTCGGAGGCCTGCGAGCCCCCGCTCGGGTCCTGGCTGAGCACCACACCGTTCTGCGAGGGGTCGGACACGTCCGTGGTCTGGATGGAGAACGACAGCCCCGCCTCGCGCAGGGTGTTGACCGCGTTGTCCACCCGCTGCCCGACGACGTTCGGGATCTGGGTCTGGTTGCCGCGGCTGACCTGGATGGTGATCGTCTGGTCCCGGGCCACCCGCGTCCCGGCGGACGGGTCGGTGCCCACCACCGCGCCCGCGTTGCCGCCGCCGTCGACCTCGCTGGTCTCGATCGAGGTGAAGCCGGCGTTGCGCAGCGCGGAGCGGGCCTCCTCGGCGGAGCTGCCGGACACGTCCGGCACCGCGATCGTCTGCTGCTCGCGCCCGATGACCAGCGACACCGACGAGTTGCCGGGGACCCGCTGGCCGGGACCCGGATCGGAGGAGATGACCCGGCCGACCTGGCTCGAGTCGGAGGTGTCCTGCTCGGTCCGCCCGCCGACCTGCAGACCTGCCTCGCGCAGCAGTGCCTCGGCCTCCTCCGGCGTGCTGCCGGCGAGCGACGGGACCGTGACCTCGGCCGGGCCGGTCCCGACGAACACGGTGACCCGGCTGTTCTCCGGGACCTGGTTGCCGCCGCCGGGGTCGGTACGGACGACCTGCCCGACCTGCGCGACGTCGGAGGGCTGGTTCTCCTGGGCGAACAGCAGCCCGGCGTTGGTGATCGTGATGCGCGCCTGGTCCGGGGTCTGGCCCAGCACGTCCGGCACCGCGACCTGGGCCGGCGCGGAGCTGGAGAACATCTGGTAGCCGACGAAACCGAGCAGACCGAGCACGGCGAGCACGACCAGCCACAGGGCGACCTTGCGGCCGCGGCCGGAGCGGGGTTCGTCGTCGTAGTCGGCGTACCCGCCCGGCATGACGTGCCGGCCGGTCGGCGGCCCGCCACCGCCGTCGAGACGCCGGGTCGCCATCGCGGCGGTGGCGTCGTCGTGCGCCATCATCTGGGTGCGCTCGTACTCGCTCATCACCAGTGGCGCGTGCACCGGCTCCCCGTTGCGCACCCGGATCAGGTCGGCCCGCATCTCGGCGGCGGACTGGTAGCGGTTGGCGGGGTTCTTGCTGAGGGCCTTCAGCACCACCGCGTCCAACGCCGGTGGCACCGACGGGTTCAGCTCGGACGGCGCCCGCGGGTCCTCCCGGACGTGCTGGTAGGCGACCGCGACCGGGGTGTCACCGGTGAACGGCGGCTCACCGGTGAGGAGCTCGAACAGCACGCAGCCCGCGGCGTACACGTCGGAGCGGGCGTCGACGGCCTCACCACGGGCCTGTTCCGGGGAGAGGTACTGGGCGGTGCCGATCACCGCGGCGGTCTGGGTGACGTTCTGGCCCTCGCCCAGCGCGCGGGCGATACCGAAGTCCATGACCTTCACGGCGCCGGCGCCGTTGATCATGACGTTGGCCGGCTTCACGTCCCGGTGGATGATGTTGTGCCGGTGTGAGAAGTCGAGCGCCGCGCAGACGTCGGCCATGACCTCGACCACCCGCTGCTGGCTCATCGGACCGGTGGTCTTGACGATCTCGCGCAGCGTCTGCCCGTCGACGAACTCCATGACGATGTAGGGCAGCGGCCCGAACTCGGACTCGATCTCACCGGTGTCGTAGACGGCGACGATCGCGGGGTGGTTCAACGACGCCGAGTTCTGCGCCTCGCGCCGGAACCGGAGCTGGAACTGCGGGTCACGGGCGAGGTCGGCGCGCAGGACCTTCACCGCCACGTCCCGGCCGAGCCGGGTGTCGAGGCCGCGGTGGACCTCGGACATGCCGCCGTAGCCGAGCGGGTCGCCCAGCTCGTAGCGCTCGGAGAGCAGTCGCGGTGTCGTCATCGGTTGAGGTTCCCGTAGTCAGTGGGCCGTCGGGGGATCAGTGGGCCGTCGGGGTGCCGCCGGGGAGTCGGTGAGCCGCCGGAGACGTACTCATCATGCAGGTCGGCGGAGCCGATCATCGTGGTGCGGTCGTCACATGCGCCGGACCGCCCGTTCCGTGGGGTCACCGGGGGACCTCCGGTCCCCCGAGGGACGGCGTGACGGTGAGCGGGGCCCGGCCGCCCGCCGGCCCCGGCCGCTCCGCCACCGGCCCGGCGGCCTCGGCGACGGTACCCGGCCCGGTGCCGAGCGGCTCGGTTCGGTCGCCACCCGGCGACGTCTCGCGGAGGATCATGATCGCGATCAGCACGGCGGCGAGGGTCAGCAGCACGAACAGCACCGCCAGCCACGCCTTCACCCGGCCGGAGCGGCGCGGGGTGAGGTCCAGCGGTCCCGACGGGTGCTGCTCGACCGGGCGGTCCGCCGCCTCGTGCCTGCGCACCGGCGGCCGGGTGGGCACCGGACGCTGCAACCCCGGGGCCGCCGGTCCCGGTCGCCCCGGCAGGTCGTGGCCGGGGGACCCGGGCCGGCCGGCGCCACCCGGACGCGCGGCGTGCTGCGGTCCGCGGGCCGGCGCCCCGTACGGAGGTGAGCCCGGCTGGGCGGGCGGGGGCACCGGGAGCGGCCCGGACGGGCGGGCCGGCAGGTCGGCGCCCGGGCGGCGCTGCGGCCCGGACGGAGGCTGCCCGGTCAGCGGACGCGGCCCGGACTCCGGGCGCGACCCCTCGGCCGCGGAACCCTGGTCGGCGCCGTGCCGGGGTGAACGGGGCATCCGGCCGCTGTCGGGCCCGCGTCGCGACCGGTGATCGGACCGTTCCTCGTCGTCACGACGGAAGCCGGGGGCGTCACCGGTGGGAGCCGGGATCCCGGCCGGTGGCGGCCGGTGCCCGCGGCGCACGGCGGCGACCGCGTCGGCGAACTCGGCACCGTCGGCGTAGCGCTCGGCGGGGTCCTTGACCAGCACCGAGGAGATCAGCTCGCGGACCCGCTCCGGGATCTCGCCGGGCAGCGGCGGCGGCTCGTCGCGCACCTGCATCATCGCCACCGCGACGGCGCTCTCCGCGCGGAACGGGCGGACCCCGGCGAGGCACTCGTACCCGACGACGCCGAGCGAGTAGACGTCCCCGGACGGCCCGGCCTCCTCGCCGGAGGCCTGTTCCGGCGCGATGTAGTGCGCGGTGCCCATGACCATCCCGGAGCGGGTGACCGGGACGGCGTCGGCGGCCTTCGCGATGCCGAAGTCGGTGAGCTTCACGATGCCGTCGGTGCGCAGCAGGATGTTGCCGGGCTTCACGTCCCGGTGCACGAACCCGCGCTCGTGCGCGGCGTGCAGCGCGCGGGCGGCCTGCTCGAGGATGTCGAGCGCTTCGTCCGCCGGGATCGGCCCGCGACCGATCCGGGTCGACAGCGGCTCGCCGCGGACCAGCTCCATCACCAGGTAGGCGGTGCGCCCGCCACCGTCGGGGGCGTCGTCCTCGCCGTAGTCGTGCACCGAGGCGATGCCACCGTGGTCGAGCGAGGCGACCGTGCGCGCCTCGATCCGGAACCGGTGCAGGAACTCGGGATCGTCCGACAGCTCCGACTTGAGGACCTTGACCGCCACGCTCCGGCCCAGCCGGGTGTCCGAGGCCTCCCAGACCTCACCCATCCCGCCGACCGCGATCCGCCTGTCCAGCTGGTACCGCTCGGAGATCAGCTGTCCGGCTGCCAGCGCGCTCATGGTGCCGCCGGGGGCCTGCGCCGGACCGGGCGCCCGGTGCGCCCCGGGCTCACTGGGCGTCCCGGAGCGCTTCGGCGATCACGGCCCGGCCGATGGGCGCGGCGATCGACCCGCCGGTCGCTTCCTGCGCGCGGTTGCCGCCGTTCTCCACCAGCACCGCGACCGCGACCCGCGGGTTCTCCGCCGGGGCGAACGCCACGTACCAGGCGTGCGGAGGGGTGTTCTTCGGGTCGGTGCCGTGCTCGGCGGTGCCGGTCTTGGACGCGATCTGCACGCCGGTGATCTTGCCGCCGCCCTGGGTCCGGTCCTCCGCGCCGATCATCAGTTCGGTGAGGGTCCGGGCGACGTCGGCGGGCACGGCGCGGGCCAGCCGGTCCGGCTGGGTCGTGTCCACGGTGTCGAGGGACTGGCTCTGGATCTCCCGGACCAGGTGCGGCGCCATCGTCTGGCCGCCGTTCGCGATGGAGGCGCCCATCATCGCCAGCTGCATCGGCGTGAGCCGCACGTCGCGCTGACCGATCGCGGACTGCTGGGTGGAGGGGACGTCCTCCATCGGGCCGACCTGGGATGCCGTCACCGGCATCGGGATCTGCAGGTTGGAGCCGCCGATCCCGAACGCCTCTGCCTGGGCGCGCAGGGTGTCCGCGCCGAGCTCCTGGCCCAGCTGGGCGAACGCGGTGTTGCAGGAGCGGGCCAGTGCCTCGGCGAGCGACGCGGTGTCGCCGCTGCCGCAGGCCGAGCCGTTGTAGTTCTCCAGCGTCGTGGTGGAGTCGGCGAGCTGGATGTTGCGGGCCGCGGTCAGCCGGCTGTCGGGGGTGTAGCCGTTCTGCAGCGCGGCGGCCGTCGTGACCAGCTTGAACGTCGAGCCGGGCGGCTCGATCTCGTTGATCGCCCGGTTGGTCAGCGGGTTGGGGTCGGCGTTGTTGTACTCGCGCCAGGCCGCCTGCTGCTGGTCGGCGTCGGGATCGGCGAGCCGGTTCGGGTCGAACGACGGGGTGGACGCCATCGCCAGGATCGCACCGGTCTGCGGCTCCAGCGCGACGACGGCGCCGGTGAAACCCTGGGCGTCGAGCCGGTCGTAGGCGACCCGCTGGACGTCCGGGTCGATGGTGGTGACGACATTGCCGCCGGCCGGGTCGCGGCCGGTGATCAGGTCCGACATCCGGCGGACGAACAACCGGTCGTCGGTGCCGTTGAGCACCTCGTCGGCGGAGCGCTCCAGGGCGCCCTTGCCGTAGACCGTCGACAGGAAACCGGTGATCGGGGCGAACGCCGGGCCCGCCGGGTACTCGCGGGCGTAGCGCAGCCTGCCGTCCGACTCGACGCTGCGCGCGAGGACCTCGCTGCCCGCGGTGATCTGGCCGCGCTGGCGCGAGTACTCGTCGATCTGCGAGCGCTGGTTGCGCGGGTCGTCGCGGTACTGGCCGGCCATCACCACCTGCACGTAGGTGAGGTTCGCGAGCAGCGCGACGACCATGACCATCACGGCGAGGGCGACACGGCGGACCGGGCGGTTCACGGGTCGCTCCTCTCCGGGGGTACGGGTGCGGGGCCGGTGCCGCCGCCGGGCCGCGCCACGAGCTCGGTGCTGGCCTCGGCGATCGGGGCACGCGGCTGCGCGGGCCGCTTGGGCAGCGGCGCCCTGGCGACGTGCGAGATGCGCAGCAGGATCGCCACCAGAGCGTAGTTCGCCAGCAGCGACGACCCACCGTAGGACAGGAACGGCAGGGTCAGCCCGGTCAACGGGATCAGCTTGGTCACTCCGCCGATCACCACGAAGATCTGCAGTGCCACCGAGAACGACAATCCGGTCGCCAGCAGCTTGCCGTAGGAGTCGCGCACCGCCAGCGCGGTACGCAGGCCGCGGGTGATGAGGACCAGATACACGATCAGGATCGCGGCCAGCCCGATCAGGCCCAGCTCCTCACCCAGTGAGGAGAAGATGAAGTCGGACTCGGCGAACGGCACCAGGTCGGGTCGGCCCGCGCCCAGCCCGGTCCCGCCGACCCCGCCGGTACCCAGCCCGAACAACGCCTGGGCGAGCTGGAACCCACCGCCCTCGTAGTCGGCGAACGGGTCCAGCCAGATCTGTACCCGGACCCGCACGTGGCCGAACAGCTGGTAGGCGATCACGGCTCCGGCCGCGAACGCGGTCAGCCCGATGACCATCCAGGACACCCGCTCGGTCGCGGTGTACAGCAGCACCAGCACCAGGCCGAAGATCAACAGCGAGCTGCCCAGGTCACGCTGGAACACCAGGACGCCGACCGACAGCCCCCAGGCGGCGAGCAGCGGCGCCATGTCACGGGCGCGCGGGAGCTCCATCCCGAGGAACCGGCGGCCCGCGGTGGAGAGCAGGTTGCGCTTCTGGACCAGGTAGGCCGCGAAGAAGATCAACAGCAGGATCTTGGCGAACTCACCCGGTTGGATGCCCGGGCCGCCCGGGATGCGGATCCACAGCTTCGCGCCGTTGACCTCGGAGATCGACGAGGGCAGCACCCCCGGCAGCGCGAGCAGCACCAGGCCGACGAACCCGGCCGTGTAGCCGTAGCGGGCCAGGGTCCGGTGGTCGCGCAGGAAGTACAGGACGAGCGCGAACAGGGTCAGCCCGGCGACCGTCCAGGTCATCTGCGCGGTGATCAACCCGGACGGGGCCTCGCGGCCGAGCAGCTCGGCGCGGGCCGCCCTGGCCAGGTCCAACCGGTAGATCATGACCAGCCCGATGCCGTTGAGCAGTGCGACCGAGGGCAGGATCAGCGGGTCCGCGTACGGGGCGAGCCAGCGCACCGCGACGTGCGCGAGCGCGAACAGCACCAGGTAGGCGAGCCCGACGAACAGCAGGTCGGTGGTGAGCGACTGCTCCTGGTTCGCCTCGACGAGTACCAGCGCCCCGGTCGTCAGCACCGCCGCCAGACCGAGCATGAGCAGCTCGATCCCACGGCCGGTCGGGGTGGTCGGCTCCGCGGCGGAGCCCTCCCTGACCATCAGCCGTCGAGCCGGCAGTTCCGGCCCGGCTCGGGGGTCACCGTCGGCAGCGGGGTGGTGGTCACCGGCGGCGCCCCCGGCTCGGGGGGCGGGGCGACGACCACCGGCGCGGGCGGCGGGTTGAGCGTGGAACAGAGCGGCAGCATCCGCTCACGCAGCCGGTCCACGGTCTCCCGCGCCCCGGCCTCGCCGTCGTCGGACAGGATGCCGTCGGAGACCTGGCCGCGCACCGTCTGGGGCAGGTCGTCGAGCGCGATGTCCGAGCGCTCCGCGACCCGCTGCAGCGGCACGCCCAGCACGTTGCCGCGCACCCCCTGGTAGATCGCGACCTGCCCCTGGTCGACGGCGACGTAGTACTGCTGCAGCACCATCGCCCGGGCGACGAACAGGCCGGCCACCAGTACGGCGAGGACCGTCAGCACCGCCAGCACCGTCCGCAGGCCGCGGCGGCGCCGCGGTTGTTCGGCCCGGGCCGGCTCCAGCCGGACCGGCTCGGTCCGCGGCAGCGTCGTCGCGGCGGCACGCTGCGCGGACGTGTGCGGCACCCGCTCGTCGCGCTGGTAGTCGCCGTCACCGGCGCGCGGGTTGCGCCCGGCCGAGCCGCCGATGATCGGGGCGTCGTCGGCGTAGTCCACGTCCACCACGTCCGCCACGATGCACGTGATGTTGTCCGGTCCGCCACCGCGCAACGCCAGCTCGATCAGCCGGTCGGCGCACTCGCGCGGGTCGGGGTAGTCCTCCAGCGTCTGCCGCAGCGTCTCGTCGCTGACCGGCCCGGACAGGCCGTCCGAGCAGAGCAGGAACCGGTCCCCGTCGCGGGCCTCGCGGATGGACAGCGCCGGCTCGACGTCCTGGCCGGTGATGGCGCGCAGCAGCAGCGAGCGCTGCGGATGGGTGTGCGCCTCCTCCTCGGTGATCCGGCCCTCGTCGATCAACGACTGGACGAACGTGTCGTCCTTGGTGATCTGGGTGAACTCGCCGCCGCGCAGCAGATAGCAGCGCGAGTCACCGACGTGCACCATGCCCAGCCGCGATCCGGCGAACAGGATCGCGGTCAGCGTGGTGCCCATGCCCTCCAGATCGGGCGCCTCGGCGACGTGCCGGGAGATCGCGTCGTTCCCGTCGTGGGTGGCGTCGCGGAGGTCGGCGAGCAGGTCGTCACCGGGTACGTCGTCGTCGAGCGGGGCCAGGGCGGAGATCACCAGCGACGAGGCGACCTCGCCTGCGGCGTGCCCGCCCATGCCGTCGGCGAGCGCGAGCAGCCGCGGACCGGCGTAGACGGCGTCCTGGTTGTTCTGCCGGACGAGTCCGCGGTCGCTGCGGGCCGAGTAGCGCAGAACCAGTGTCACGGGGCGGCTCCGGCTTCGGTCGGGGCACGTCGGGGCGATCCCGCGCCGCGGGACCGGTCGAGCGGCCGCGGCACCGGGGGAGCGGGCGGTCGCGGCGGGTTCGTCATGGTCGTTCGCTCATCTGCAGTCCGAGCGCGTCACGATCGGAGCTCGATCACCGTCTTGCCGATGCGGACCGGCGTCCCCAGAGGGACCCGGGTGGGCCCGGTGACCTTAGCCCGTTCCAGATAGGTGCCGTTCGTCGACCCGAGATCCTCGACGTACCAGTCGTCGCCCTGCTGGGAGATGCGGGCGTGCCGGGTGGAGGCGTAGTCGTCGTCGAGCTTGAGCGTGGAGTCATCGGCGCGGCCGATCAGGATCGGCCGCGAGTCGAGGGTGATCCGGCTGCCCGCCAGCGGGCCCTGGGTGACCAGCAGCTGCCGGGCGACCTTGCCGCGGCCGGCGCCCCGTGCCCGGCCGGCCCTGCCCCCGATCCGGCCGGGGACCGCCGCCTTGAGCCCGGACGCCGCGTACAGGTCGGAGCGGACCACCTGCAGTGCGAGCAGGACGAACAACCAGAGGAGAGCCAGGAACCCACCTCTGGTCAGCTGGAGCACCAGTTCCGGCACGTAGCCCGTTCGCCCTTCTCGCGGTTCCCGCACGAACCGCCCGCCCGGGTGATCACCGGGCGGGCGGCCGATGCCGTCTGTGGTCCAGTCTGACGTGCCCTCGCGGCGCGCTCAGCCCTGGGTCCGGAAGACCAGGCTGGAGTGCCCGACACGGACGACGTCACCGTCGGTCAACTGGCACGACTGGACCGGCGAGTTGTTGACCGTGGTGCCGTTGGTCGAACCCAGGTCGTTCAGGGTCGCGACCTGCCCGTCCCAGGTGACCTCCAGGTGCCGGCGGGAGACCCCGGTGTCGGGCAGCCGGAAGTTGGAGTCCTGGCCGCGCCCGATGACGTGGGTGCCCTCGGTCAGCTGGTAGTTGCGGTTCGACCCGTCGTCCAGGATCAGCATCGCGGTCAGCTGCTGCGGGGCGCCCCAGCCTCCCTGGGCCGGCGGGTAGCCGCCGTCGTAACCCTGGTCGTAACCGCCCTGCTGCGGGTAACCCGGCTGCTGGCCGTATCCGGGCTGGCCGTAGCCGCCGTCGTAGCCCTGGTCGTAGCCGCCCTGCTGCGGGTAGCCGGGCTGGGCGTAGCCCTGGGGCTGGCCGTAGCCGTCGTAACCCTGCTCGTAGCCCTGCTGCGGGTAGCCGGGCTGCTGTGGGTAGCCGCCGTAACCCTGGTTCGGGTCGGCGTACCCGGGCTGGTTCGGGTCCGCGTAACCGCCCTGCTGCGGGTAGCCGCCCTGCTGCGGGTGGCCGGGCTGGCCGTACTGGTCGTACCCGCCCGGCTGCTGGCCGTACTGCGCGCCGCCCTGCTGCTGGTACTGGTCGTAACCCGGCTGCGGGGCCTGGCCGTAGCCGCCCTGCTGGCCGTACTGGCCGTACTGGTCGTACCCGCCCTGCTGCTGGCCGTACTGGGCGCCGCCCTGCTGACCCTGCTCCTGGTCGTACCCCGGAGGCGCGTAGGTCTGCTGGCCGTATCCGCCGGGGGCGCCCCGGTCGTATCCGTACTGCCCGTTGTCCTCGGGGTGGCCCGGTTGCTGGCTCATGGGTGCTTCTCCTGCGGTGCGTGCTCCGGTGGCGGCCCGACGGGAAGCGTCGGGATCGACAGCGGAGCGGGTGCGGAACTGTCCCGTGTGCAGCGCCTCGGAGCGCTCCAGGAAGACTACGACCTCACCGTAGGTGTCCCATCCCTGGTCGGTGAGTTCTTTCGCCACGTGCGAGGACAGGGATCGGACGACCCCGTCCTCGTCGCCAGCCATCCGGTCGAGATCGCTGGGGCTGAGCAGCACAGTGAACCGGTTGGGTGCCAGCAGGCGACCCCCGGCGAGCTGCTCGACGTTGTCCTCGGCTTCCCTCAGCAGCGCCTGTGCGACTTCCTGTGGGACGACGCTGCCTCCGAAGACCCGCGCGAACGCATCGCCGACGAACCCCTGAAGACGGCGCTCGAAGCGATCCACGCGGCCCAAATGATCTCCTCCGTCCGCATCGGCGTGTCGGTGATGTGTCGCCGATCGTATCTGTGCTATCCGGGGGACCTGGCGGCGCCCGACCGAACCGGCCCGCCACCTCACCGTGTCCCCTCTCCGATGTACCCCTGTTGCTTGCATCGCGCATCCGCCCGTCCCTGCACGGACCCCCCTGCGCGGGCCCTCCGGGCGGGGTGCTAACTTTTCTTCGTCGCTCCGGGCGAGTGGCGGAATGGCAGACGCGCACGGTTCAGGTCCGTGTGTCCGAAAGGACGTGAGGGTTCAACTCCCTCCTCGCCCACACTTTCACCTCCTGGTGGAGATCTTCCTCCCCGGCCGTCAGGATCGCCACCGCGCGATCGGTGGTGCAGGGCCACCCGACGGTGTCTCCGTCCGATCCGGACCCGAACCGGCTCGGCCCTGTGTCGGCCCTGTGTCGGCCCGGGTCGTGCGCCGATCAGGCGTCCCGCAGCGCCGGACGGTCCGGATGATCGGCCATCACCAGCACGTCGGCGTACCCACCGGGGTCGCCCTCGTCGTCGTGACGCGCGTAGGCGGCCGCGGTCCACCTCTCGTCGGGATCCAGCCGCCGCTCCAGCGCGGCCCGGCTCATCCGCAGGTGCACGGTCAGTTCCGCGGGCAGGCCGCGGCCGAGCAGCCGCCCACCGGCCAGCAGCACGACGGCATCCGCTCGCAGTGACACCGGCTCGTCGCGGAACGCGCGGTCCCGCCGCCGGTCGCGCAACCGGGGCAGCACCCGGCCCGAGCCGCCCGGGCCGCCGGGTACGAGCACCTCACGGCGCAGTGCCGGCTCGTCGAGCCAGCCGTCCAGGAACATGGCGACGTCGGTGCGGCCACGTTCGAGCCGGACCGATGCCGGGCGGAGGAAGTCGTCGGCGTCGACGGCGAGGGCATCGCGGCCCCGGGCCCGCAGCAGTTCGGCGACCGTGCGGGCCAGCGGCAGCGGACCGGTCGGCGGCGGGCCGTCCACGAGTACCCGCACCCGTCCGGTGTGCTCGGTGATCCGGTCCACCAGGTGCCCGGCGAGCCCGTCCGGGCCCACCGGGCGGAAACCACCCGCCACTCGTCCTCCCGGTCGCTGGTGCCGATCGGTCCCGGCGGCGAGACTAGGTCGGTGGTGTCCGATTCCTCCACCGCGGGCGGGGCGGCCCTGCGCCGCGCGCTGCGGGTGCTGGAGGCGGTCGCCGAGGCGGGCGACGGGGTGACCGCCAAGGCGCTCGCCCGCCGCCTCGAACTGCCGCTGCCGACCACGTACCGGCTGCTCGGGACGCTGGTCGAGGAAGGATATCTGGTCCGGTTCCACGCGGCCCGCGGCTACGGGCTGGGCTACCGGGTGGTCGGGTTGTACCGCGGCATGACCGACCGGATCGTGCCGCCCGCGCCGGCCAGGGAGATCCTGGCCGAGCTGCACACCCGGATCGGCGCTGCGGCGGTGCTGACCGTGCTGCGGTCCGACGACGTCGTGGTCGCGCACACCGAGACGTGTGCCGCGCACCCCGGCCCCGGCGCGATGCCGGGCGAGCTGCTGCCCGCGCACGCGACCGCACCGGGCAAGGCGCTGCTCGCCGCGCTCGACCCGGGCCGGCTCGCGGACGTGCTCGGGCCGGGGCCGCTCGCTCCGCTGACCCCGCACACCCTGGTCGACCGCAGGCTGCTCGACCGGGAGCTGCTGCGGGTGCGTTCGGCCGGTGTCGCGGTCGAGCTGGAGGAGCACGCCCGCGGCCGAGCCGGGCTCGCCGTCGTGGTGCCCGGGGGGCGGACGGCAGCGCTCGCGGTGCTGGTCAGCCGGGCCGATTTCGCCGAGCGGCGCTGGGCGCTGGAGCAGGCGGTGCGCGAGGCGGCGGGGCCGCTGGCCCGGCACCTCGCCGCGGCGCCGGGGATCGCGGCGTCGGGCTGAGACCGGACCGCCACCGGGCCGGCCGGGCTTCCACATGCCGGAAGACGGGTCGGTGGGCGTGCGTCCCCGGCGATACGTTCGCGGGCATGACGGAGACAGCGCAGTCCTCGCAGCAGTCCTCGCAGGCATCCACCGCCGACGACCTCGCGCCGTTCCGCGCCGATCACGTCGGCAGCCTGCTCCGCCCGCGGGAGCTGCTGGCGGCCCGCGAGCAGCACGCCGCCGGGACGCTCGACGACGCCGGTCTGCGCGCCGCCGAGGACGCGGCGATCACCGACGTCGTCGCCCTCCAGGAGTCGGTCGGGCTCCGCTCGGCCACCGACGGCGAGTTCCGCCGCACCTCGTGGCACATGGACTTCATCTACGCGCTCGGCGGCGTCACCAAGACCGACGGCCGGGTCGAGGTGAAGATGCGCAACACCTCGGGCCAGAACAACTTCACCTCCGCGGGGATGGCCGTCGACGGCCGGGTGCACCTCGCCGAGCCGATCTTCGCGACGGCGTTCGACTACCTCGCGTCGCAGGTCACGACCGCGACCCCGAAGCTCACCATCCCGTCGCCGAGCATGGTCTACGCCCGCGGCGGGCGCGCCGTCATCGACGAGGACGTCTACCCGGGCAGCGAGGGCATCGAGGCGTTCTGGGCCGACCTGTCGGCGGCCTACGCCGAGCAGCTCCGCGCGCTGTACGAGCGCGGCTGCCGCTACCTGCAGCTCGACGACACCGCGCTCGCCTACCTCAACGACCCGAACCACCGTGCCGAGCTCGCCGCGAAGGGCGACGATCCCGACACCCAGCACCTGCGCTACATCCGCCAGATCAACGCGGCGATCGCCGACCGGCCCGCCGACCTGCGGGTCACCACGCACATGTGCCGGGGGAACTACCGCTCGTCCTGGGCCGCCGAGGGCGGTTACGACCACATCGCCGAGGCGTTGTTCGGTGAGCTGGCGGTCGACGGCTTCTTCTGCGAGTTCGACGACGAACGCTCCGGCGGCTTCGAGCCGCTGCGGTTCGTCCCGCCGGGCAAGAAGGTGGTGCTCGGGCTGGTCACCACCAAGACCGGCGACCTGGAGGACGCCGGCGAGCTCGAGCGGCGGATCGAGCAGGCGGCGAGGCACGTGCCGCTGGAGCAGCTCTGCTTGTCCCCGCAGTGCGGGTTCTCCTCCACCGTCGAGGGCAACGAGCTCACCGTCGACGACCAGAAGCGCAAGCTGGAGCTGATCGTCTCGGTCGCCGAGAACGTCTGGGGCCGCTGATCCTGGCTGCTGTCGGTGGGTCGCGCCATACTTCGGCCCATGCCCTACGACGAGGGACTCGCCGCCCGGATCCGCACCGGCCTGGCCGCCGAGCCCCGGGTGGCGGAGCGCCGGATGTTCGGGGGGCTCGCGTTCCTCGTGGACGGGCACATGGCGGTGGCCGTCACCGGTGCCGGCGGGCTCATGGTGCGGGTCGATCCGCAGCGCTCGGAGGAGCTGCTGGGCAGGCCCCGAGCGTCCCGGATGGTCATGAACGGTCGCGAGCTCGCGGGCTGGCTGCGGGTGGTCGGTGAACCCGCCCCGGACGATCTGGACGGGCCCGAGCTCGCGAGCTGGGTGGCGGAGGGCGTCGCGTTCGTGCGCACTCTGCCGCCGAAATGAGCGGGGGTGCGGTGCCGGCCGCTACCGTCCGACCGTGACGACGACGGCTCCGTCCCCCCTGTACCAGCGCGTCCTCGCCGGGGCCGCGCCCGGCGCCCGGGTGCTCGACGTCGGTTGTGGCGCCGGTGAGCTGCTGGTGGCGGCGCTCTCGGCCGGGCTCACCGGGTCCGGTGTCGACGTCGCGCGTGGTGCCCTGGCGACGGCGGAGCGGGCCGCACCGGCCGCGGACCTGCGTCCCGGCGACGCACACGATCTCCCGTTCGACGACGACGTGTTCGACCTGGTCGCGCTGGTCCAGGTACTGGAGCACCTGACGGACCCGGTACTGGCGCTGCGCGAGGCCGGGCGGGTGTGCGTCCCGGGTGGCGGGGTGCGGGCCAGCGTCTGGGGAGCACCGGACGAGTGCGACGCGGCCGTGATCGGTGCGGCACTGGCGCCGCTGACCGCGGCCGCACCGGCACCACCGCAGGACCGGCCCCGTGCGGGGGCGGTAGGTCCGGGGCCCGATCGGAGCGGCACCGGGGCGCCGGCGCTGACCGACCCGGATCGGCTGGCGGAACTCGCCGGCGCGGCGGGACTGGCCGTGCGAGAGATCGCCGTCGTCCGGGTGCCGACCGACCATCCCGATCCGGACGACCTGGTCGCCGGGGTGCTGGCGTCCGGGCCGGGCAGGCATGCCGCCCGCTCGGCCGGACCGGGCGCGGTGCGCGAGGCTCTGCTGGCGGCCCTGGAGCCGTTCCGGGTGGGGGAGGGCTACCGGTTGGTCGACACCGTCCGGGTGCTCGACGCCACCCCGGGCTGAGCCGCCTCGGTCCATGATCCCTGTTTCGGGAGCGCGGAGTGCCGGACCCGGCACCGACACTCCCGAAACAGGGATCATGGTCGGCGGGAGGACGGGCACGCACGTGGGCCGTGCCCCCGGCGGCGAGGCACGGCCCACGTCGTTGCGGGTCCCGGCAGGGTCCGGTCCCGCTGCCCGCTCAGCTCCCGGCGGCTGCCGGGGCCCGATCCGCATAGCGGATCTTGAGCAGGGACTTGCAGTACTCCCCGTTGGTCTCGATCCCGACCCGCTGCAGCCGCGCCCGGCGCAGGTGGAGCGGGACCTGTTCGACCGTCACCGGCGACCCGTCGGAGTGCACCAGCAGCGGGGCGTCGTCCGTGGCCGGAAGACCGATCGTCTCCCGGCGGCGGCGCATCCGGGTGAGCTCGTCGGTGTCGGCCTCGGTCCCGGCGAGCTCGCCGAGGGTGAGCGCCGCGAGCTCCTCCGGGGTCCGGCCGGCGTCGACCAGCGGCCGGGCCACCCGGTCCTGGCCGGCCAGCGCGGCCTTGGCCAGGAAGGTGTGCCGCAGCTCGTCCAGCTCGGCGGCGGCCTCACCGTTGATCGACCCCTCGAACGACTTCACGAACCCGGCGTGTGCCGCGACGCCGCCGTTGATCTCCTCGGAGGCGTGGTGGTCCGCCAGCGTCACCTGCGCCCTGCTCACTCCGGGGACGGCCGTCACCGCGTCGTAGGCGTCGGCGACCATCAGGAACGAGAAGTTCGGCGCGCAGAAGAACGTCGGCAGCCGGAGCCCGACGGTCACGACGCTGCCGCCGTGACCGTCGGGCGAGACGGTGCAGGACTCGACGAAGTCGAGATCCGTGATGGGCTCGTCCAGCTCCGGGTCGAGCACCGTCCCCAGCGCGGACCACACGGCCTGCCGATCGACGGCACCGTCGGTGCCGGCGGTGGTACCAGCAGGTCCGCCGGCCATTACGCCTGAGCCCCGGCCTTGTTCTCGACGAGCTCCTCGCCCGGCGCCATCGGCTCGTCGGCCGAGGTGTCGGGAAGCTCCAGGCCGGCGGGCACCGGGATGTCGTAGAGCTTGGCGGCGTTCAGGCCGAGGATCTTCTTCTTCGACGCGGTGGTCAGGCGCGGGTAGTCGGCGAACTGGTCGTCGTCGGGCATCTGCCAGTCGACGAGCCCCTCCACCTGCCACTTCGGCGTCCAGATGTTGTAGTCGCCGCCGAAGGTCATCTTGTCCTCGCCGACCCAGAAGAGCAGCTCACCCATCACCTTGGCGAAGAACTTCGGGCGGGCGTGCATCAGGCCGCCGACGACGACCGAGAGGCCGGCGTAGACGTTGGGCTCCTGCACCGCCATGAAGCAGAAGTCCTCGATGCGCGGCAGGCCCACGTGCTCGACGATGAAGTTCAGGCCCTGGAAGTCGGTCGCGGCGTGGTCGACGTCGGCGATGTCGAACGCGTCCTTGTCCAACGGCCAGATCGTCGGGCCCTTGTGCACGTGGATGTTCTTGATGCCGAGCTCCTGGGCGGCCTCCAGGAACCGGTAGGCCTCGGGATCGGTCAGCTTGAAGCCGCGGGAGTCGCCGTTCCACTCCGCGGTGTAGAGCTTGACGCCCTTGAGGTTGAACTGCTTCGCGTCCGCCTCGAGCTGCTTGAGCCCGGCGTCGCCCTCGCGCGGGTCGAACCGGCCGTTGACGATGACCCGGTCACCGAAGCGCTCCAGCAGCGCCGAGTTCTGCTCGGTGGTGTTGAAGCCCTTCGTGTACCACTCCTTGAGGTACGTCGACTGGAAGATCGCGTAGTCGACGTGGCCCTCGATGAACATGTCGCGCTCGAAGTCGTCGATCGAGACCTTGAGGTAGCGCTCCCAGTCCCAGTGCGTCTCGGGCGGGCCGAGCTGGTGGTAACCGTAGAAGCAGTCGATCCAGCCCTTGGCGTACTGCTCGCGGCCCTCCCGCCAGTTCTCCCGGGAGGCGTCCCAGAAGTGGCAGTGGGAGTCGACGACGAAGTACTTCTCGCCATCCTTCTCGTACATGATTCCTCCTGCGCCGGCGTCGCCGCCGATCGGTGGTGGTCAGGAAAGACGTCCGTCTTGTACGTACGTGTGAACGGTGGTCAGGGGACGAGGATCGCCCGGCCGCGGACCTTGCCCGCGTCCAGGTCGTGCAGCGCGTCGATCGCCCGGTCGAGCGGGTACTGCGCGGTGTGCAGGGTGACCTTCCCGGCCTGGGCCAGGACCATCAGCTCGGCGAGGTCGTTGTAGGTGCCGACGATGTTGCCGATCACGTTCTTCTCGCCGGCCACGAAGTCGAGCGTCGGGGCCCGGAACTCGCCGCCGTAGCCGAGGACGAAGCAGTGGCCCGCGGGCCCGGTCATCGCCCAGGCGTCGAGCTCGGCGCCCTGCTCGGCGACGAAGTCGAAGGTGACGGTCGAGCCGCCGCCGGTGAGTTCCTGCACGGCCCCGACGTGGTTGCCGTCGGCGACCACGGTCTCGTCGGCGCCGATCTTCTTGGCGAGTTCCAGCGCGGCCGGGTTCTTGTCGACCACGATGATCCTGGTCGCGGTCAGCGCGGCGAGTGCCTGGATGCCGATGTGGCCCAGGCCGCCCGCACCCTGCACGACGGCGGTGGTGCCCGGGTACAGCAACGGCACCGCCTTGCGGACGGCGTGATAAGCGGTGATGCCCGCGTCGGCGAGTGCGGCGACGTCGGCGGGGTTGGTGTCCGGGTTGAGCTTCACGCAGGCCCGGGCGGTGGTCCGGAGGTACTCGGCCATGCCGCCGTCGTTGTTCGACAGGCCGGGGAAGAAGGCGTCACCGGTGCACTGCATGTCGCGCCCGGCCCGGCAGGCCAGGCAGAGTCCGCAGGAGGGCTGCGGGTGCAGGATGACGGTGTCGCCCACCCGGACGTTGGTGACGGCGTCACCGACGGCGTGCACCCATCCGGCGTTCTCGTGCCCGATCACGTAGGGCAGCTCGGGGTTCTGGATGTCGGCCCAGTCGCCGTCGACGATGTGCAGGTCGGTGCGGCACACCCCGGCGCCGCCGATCTTGACGATGACGTCGAGCGGTCCCTGGAGGGTGGGCTCGGGGATGTCGTCGATCTGGGGGTCCTGCTTGTACGCGTGCACCCGCACGGCCTTCACTCGGGTACCTCCTGTGTCGGACGCGCGTCGGCGCGCGTCGGCGTGGTGGGTCTCGCGGCGTTCGCGTCGTTCTGCTGTGGCCGGGCGGAGCGCAATGCGGCAGACCGCCTGTGCCTCCCGTCACAGCGATTCGAACCCCGTCCTCCCAGGGGGACAAGGGGGTCCCTTCTCACTCATCGATAATCGGGACAAATCGGATCACTTCCGTCGATTGTTACCCACGAGTAGCCTGCCGGAATGGCAGATGACGTGAGCTGGGTGCCTGCGGCGATGGCACAGGCGGTGCCGTGGGTGACCACGGCCGGGATCACCTTCGGCGACATCAGCACCGAACGGGTGGTGGCGTTCCTGCCCGACCGCCCCGACCAGCACAACCACGTCGGCGGCCCGCATGCGGCGGTGATGTTCGGACTGGGCGAGACGGCGTCCGGAGCCGTCGGGCTCGCCGCGTTCGCGGGGGCCGGTGACCGGGCGGTGCCGCTGGTCGTCCGGTCCGAGATCACCTACCTCGCGCTCGCCAAGGGCGACCTGAGCGCCGAGGCGGTGCTGACCCGACCGGCGGGTGAGGTGCTGGCCGAGCTGGACGCGGGGACCCGCCCCGAGTTCACCGTGGACGTCACGATCACCGACGCCGACGGGGTGCAGACCGGCGCGATGACGATCGTCTGGACGCTCAAGCCGCGCCGGTAGCTCGATCCGGATAGCGTCACCGGGTATGGACGTCGTCATCGCCGGAGGACACGGGCAGATCGCACTGCGGCTGTCCACCCTGCTCGCCGGGCAGGGACACACCGTGCGCTCGATCGTGCGCAACCCCGACCACCTGGACGACGTGCGCGCCACCGGCGCCGGCGGCGTGCTCGCCGACCTGGAGGCCACGTCGGCCACCGATCTCGCCGAGCACCTCACCGGTGCCGACGCCGTCGTGTTCGCCGCCGGGGCCGGACCGGGCAGCACCGCGGCGCGCAAGGAGACCGTCGACCGGGACGGCGCGACCCTGCTCGCCGACGCCGCCGCGGCCGCCGGGATCCGGCGCTACCTGCTGGTCTCCGCGACCGGCGTGGACGACGAGCCGGACCCGGGGCTCGGTGAGGTGTGGGTGGCCTACATCCGGGCGAAGAAGGCCGCCGAGGAGGTGGTGCGTGCCGACCGCAGGCTGGACGCCACGATCCTGCGGCCGCACCGGCTCACCGACGACCCCGGCACCGGGAAGGTGACGCTGGTACCGCCGCCGCTGGACCGGGGTGAGATCACCCGCGACGACACCGCGGCCGTCCTGGCCGCGCTGCTCACCGCGGACCACACGATCGGGTCGACCCTGGAGCTTCGTTCGGGTGACGTCCCGGCCGCCGACGCGGTGGCGGCACTCGGCGGGTGAGAAACCGGGCCCGAGCGGGGATGCTGGCGCCATGAGAGAGAACGAGTACGACGTCGTCGTGGTCGGGGCGGGCCCGGTCGGTGAGAACGCCGCCGGGTACGCGGTCGCCGCCGGACTCTCCGCCGCCCTGGTGGAGGACGAGCTGATCGGCGGCGAGTGCTCCTACTGGGCGTGCATCCCGTCCAAGGCGCTGCTGCGCACCCCGCAGGCCGTCGCCGACGCGCGCCGGCTGCCGGGCGTCACCGCGGACTTCGACCCGGCCGCGGTGCTGGACCGGCGGACCGCCTTCACCGCCGACTGGGACGACGCCGGCCAGGAGGAATGGGCCAGGGGCGCCGGTGCGGCCGTGCTGCGCGGCCGCGGGCGGCTCACCGGCGAGCGGACCGTCCAGGTCACCGGGCACGACGGGACCCGCACCACGGTCACCGCCCGTCGCGCCGTCGTGCTCGCCACCGGCAGCGTCCCGGTCACCCCGCCGGTCCCCGGCCTCGACACGGTGTCGTTCTGGGGGTCCCGCGAGGCGACGTCGGCGAAGGAGGTCCCGGCCCGGCTCGGGGTGCTCGGCGGTGGCGTCGTCGGCTGCGAGATGGCGCTGGCGTTCGCCCGGCTGGGGTCGCGGGTCACGCTGTTCCAGCACGGCGCGCGGGTGCTGCCCAACGCCGAGCCGGTCGCGTCGGAACGGGTCGCCGACGGGTTGCGTGAGGCGGGGGTCGACCTGCGGACCGACACCGGCCTGGACTCGGTCGAACCGGCCGGGGGCGACGGCGACGCGGTCCGGTTGCACGGTGGCGGGGACGTCGTCGAGGTGGACCGGTTGCTGGTGGCGACCGGTCGCCGGCCGAGGTCGGACGGGCTGGGCCTCGACTCCGTCGGGGTGGCCACCACCGATCGCGGTGCGGTACCGGTCGACGACACCGGGCTGGTCGAGAACGGCGGCGACTGGCTCTACGCGGTCGGCGACCTCAACGGCCGGGCACCGCTCACCCACCAGGGCAAGTACCAGGCGCGGATCGCCGCGCACGCGATCGCCGCGCGGGCCGCCGGTCGCCCGCTCGACACCGGCCCCTGGGGCGCGGACGTCGCCACCGCCGACCACATCGCCGTTCCGCAGGTGGTGTTCACCGATCCCGAGGTGGCCTGGGTCGGCCGGACCGCCGACGCCGCGCGGGCCGCGGGGCTGCCCGTCCGGGTGGTCGACATCGAGATCGCGGTGGCCGGCTCGTCGCTACGGGCGGACGGCTTCTCCGGCCGGGCGGTCGCCGTCGTCGACACCGAGCGCGAGGTGCTGGTCGGGCTGACGTTCGTCGGGCCCGGTGTCGCCGACCTGCTGCACGCGGCGACGGTCGCCGTGGTCGGCGAGGTACCGCTGCGGCGGCTGTGGCACGCGGTGCCGGCGTTCCCGACCCTCAGCGAGGTCTGGCTGCGGCTGCTGGAGGCCTACCGGGCCGGCTGAGCGCGCTCAGGCCCGCACACCCAGGTGGTCCAGCAGCTCGACCTCGATCCGGTCCAGGTCGCGCGAGATCGTGCGGTACGCCGCCTTGCGGCGGGCGGCCGGCATGTTCTCCGCGGCCCGGACCGCGGCCGCGAGATCGTGCAGCCGGGGCTCGGTCTCGTCGGCGAACCGCTTGGCCCCGGGGTCGGACCCGGTGGTGCCGTCCGCGCGCAGCTCGGCGATGGTGCGCGAGATCCGGGACAACCGCGCGTGCAGCTTGCCGCCCGGCCCGGAGTAGCCGCCCAGCTCGTCGGGGGAGACCCCGAGCCGGCGCGAGCGGTGGTCGTCGAGCCGGTGCCGCAGCGAGCCGGCAGCCGCCATCGCGTACGGCGCGAGCAGCGGCGCCAGCAACTTGGCGATCCCGAGGTAGCGCTGGACCTTCTTGGCGTTCCACTCGCGGGCGATGCGGGCGCGCTCGGCCTCCTTGGCGGCGCGGGCCTCGCTCTTGAGGCGCCCCTTCTCCGCGACGAGCGACGCCTTCGCCTCGGCCTTGCGGGCCTTCATGTCGGCCTTCGCCGCGGCCTTGGTGACCTTGCGGTCCGCCGAGCGGGCCTTCAGGTCGGCCTCGCTGAGCAGACCCTGCGCGGCGGAGGCCACCCGGTCACCGCCCTTGCCGACGGCGCGGCGGGTGGTGCGGGCTGCCCGGCGGCCCGCCTTGTCCGCGCGGCGGCTCGCGGCCTCCGCCCGGCGGCGCGCCTTCACGGCCTTGTGGTGGAGCTTCTCGGCCGCCCGGTCCGCGGTGTCGCGGGTGTACCCGGCGGCCTCCTGGACCCACTCCGACGCGTCGACCGCCGCCTCCCTGGTCGCCGCGGCGGCCCGCTCGCCCGCGCTCGGCTTCCTGCGCAGCAGTCCCATGTCGTGTCCTCCAGGTCTCGATCCACCGCACGTGATCGGGATTATCGTCGTCGCAGCCTAGGGCCCGCGCCACCGGGCGCGCAGGTCCGACACCGGTGGGTGACGTGACCGGTGGGCCGATCGGCACCCGTCGGAACTGTCGGGGGTGGTCTCTACCCTCGACGACCGTGAGCACCTCGACCGGATCCCGTACCGCGCCGCGCGTCCTGCTCGACGCCGCGGCGCTCAGCGGGTGCCGCCGCCGGGTGCACCTCGACCACGACCCGTCTGCGGCCCGGTCCCCGCGCGCGCTGCCCGACCCGGCGATCGAGCAGCGCCGGGCGGATGCAGCGGCACACCGGGCCCGGATCGGTGAGCTGCTCGCCGGGGTGTGGCGGGCCGACTGGGCGAGCGCCTGGCCGGGGGGTGCGAGCGGGCCGGAGTCGCCCGGCGGCCCGGGCGCCGACCGCGCCGAGCGGGCCGCGCGCACCGCCGAGCTGGTCGCGGCCGGGGCACCGATGATCTGGGGTGCCGTCCTCCCGACCGACGGTGACCGCCGGGGCGGCGCCGAGCTGCTGGTCCGCGCACCCGGCGGGGGATACGTCCCGGTGCTCGTGGTCCGGCGCCGGATCACCGACCCGGGTGAGGGGGCCCGCACCACCGCGGTCACCGACCCGTGGCCGCAGCGCGCCCGGCACGACCCGGATCGCAAGGTCCGCTCCCAGCCGCGTGACCTGCTCGCACTCGCCCAGCTCACCCGGCTGCTCGAGGCGGCGGGCTGGGCGCCGCCCGAGTCGGCCCCGCGGCTCGGCGGGGTGATCGGGCTCGACGCCGACGTCGTGGTGTGGCACGACCTGCGGGCCGGTCACTGGCCGGGCGGGCGGCACACCCTCGACGAGTACGACGCCCGGTTCGCCGACCGGTCGGCGGTGGCCCGGTCGGCCGCCACCGGCGGTCCCGCCCTCGCCGAGCCGTCCCGGATCACCGAATGCCGCCGCTGCCCGTGGTGGCCGACCTGCGAGTCGGAGCTGTCGGTCCGCGACGACGTCAGCCTGGTCGCGCACGGGGAGACCGCGCGGTTGCTGCGCGAGGCCGGTGTGCGGACCGTCGCCGATCTCGCCGCGCTCGATCCGGCCACGCCACCGCCCGCGCTCGCCGTCCCGCTGCCCGGGCCGCCCTTCACCGACCTGGTCGCGCTCGCCAGGGCCCGTGGCCGGGGGCTCGCGGTCGTCCGGCGGGTGCCCCGAGTGCCGGTCCCCCGGGGAGACGTCGAGGTCGACATCGACATGGAGAGCTTCGGTGAGGCCGGCGCCTACCTGTGGGGCGTGCTGCTGTCCTACCCGGGTGGCCGGCGCGACGGCGATCCGGAGCCGGGCTACCGGGCGTTCGCGACCTGGGAGCCGCTGCCCACCGCGGACGAGGGGCGCTCGTTCGGCGAGTTCTGGACCTGGCTGTCCGGGATCCGTGCGCTCGCGGCCGGGTCGGGCCGCTCGTTCACCGCGTACTGCTACAACGAGCAGGCCGAGAACCGCTGGATGCTGGCGTCGGCACAGCGGTTCGCCGGGGCCCCCGGTGTGCCGACCGAGCGTGAGGTGCGCGAGTTCATCTCCGACCCGTCCTGGGTGGACCTCTACGGCGTGGTCTCCAGCTGGTTCCTGTGCGCGCACGGCAAGGGCCTGAAGAAGATCGCGCCCGCCGCCGGGTTCGCCTGGCGCGACGCGGAGGCCGGTGGCGAGAACTCGATGCGCTGGTACCGCGACGCCGTCGCGATGGAGGGCGGCGAGCCCGATCCGGTGCAGCGGGAGCGGCTGCTGGTCTACAACACCGACGACGTGCTGGCCACGCAGGTGCTGCGGGAATGGATGTCGTCGGACCGGGTGCTGGAGGTGCCCCTGGTGAGCGAGCTGGCGCCGCCCGCCGTGTGAGGATGCGGGTGTGGCACCCCGTAGCTTCGACCGGATCGGCCCGCGCGGCGCGGTCAGCAGCACCCACCATCTCGGCACCGCCGCCGCGGCCTCCGTGCTCGCGCGCGGCGGCAACGCCTTCGACGCGGCCGCCGCGTGCGGGTTCGTCCTGCAGGTGGTCGAGCCGCACCTGTGCGGGCCGGGCGGTGAACTGCCGGCCGTGTTCGTCACCGCGTCCGACCCGACACCGGTGGTGCTCTGCGCGCAGGGGGTCGCCCCGGCCGCGGCCACGCCCGAGCGGCTGCGCGCCGAGGGGTGCGAGATCGTCCCCGGCACCGGGCTGCTCCCGGCGACCGTTCCGGGTGCGTGGGACGGCTGGCTGACCCTGCTCCGCGACCACGGCACCTGGGAGCTCGCCGACGTGCTGGAACCCGCGCTGGGGTATGCCGCGTCCGGGTTCCCGCTGCTCCCACGCGTTCCCGAGGTGCTGTCCGCGGTCGCGGAGCACTTCAGCACGCACTGGCCGAGCTCGGCCGCGACCTGGCTGCCCGAGGGCCGGATCCCCGGCCCGGGCGAGATCGTGCGGCTCCCCGCGCTCGCCGCGACGTGGCGGCGGCTGCTCGGCGCGGCGACCGGCCCGTCCCGCGAGGCGCGGATCGACGCCGCCCGCGACGCGTGGTACCGCGGGTTCGTCGCGGAGGAGATCGAGCGCTTCGTGGCGACCCCGGCCCGCGACGAGACCGGTCGTGACCACGCCGGGCTGCTCAGCGCCGACGACCTGGCGTCGTGGTCGTCGCACTATGAGCCGGCGGTGGTCGCCGACGCCGGGAACGGTTGGTCGGTCGCCAAGTGCGCGGGCTGGTCGCAGGGCCCGGTGCTGCTGCAGCAGCTGCGTCTGCTGTCCGGACTGGATCTGGAGCTGCCCGGCGGGACGGCCACCGCGGAGACCGTGCACGTCGCGGCCGAGGCGGCGAAGCTGGCCTTCGCCGACCGCGAGGCCTGGTACGGCGACTCGGCACCGGTCCCGCTCGACGAGCTGCTCTCCGACACCTACACCGACGCCCGGCGCGCGCTGATCGGTCCGGTCTCCGACGGCCGGTTGCGGCCCGGTTCGCCCGGTGGCCGGCAGCCCCGGATCGCGGCCTACGCGGCCGCCCCGGGTGCGGGCCGTTCGACCGGGACCGAGGGCCCCGGCTCGGGGGAGCCGACGGTCAGCAGGCAGGGCGTCACCCGTGGGGACACGGTGCACGTCGACGTCGTCGACGCCGCGGGGAACATGGTCTCGGTGACGCCGTCGGGCGGATGGCTGCAGTCCTCGCCGACCGTGCCCTCGCTCGGCTTCTGCCTCGGCACCCGCGGCCAGATGTTCTGGCTGGAGGAGGGTTTGCCCAGCTCGCTGCGCCCCGGCCGGATGCCGCGGACCACACTGAGCCCGTCGCTGGCCTTCCGCGACGGTGAGCCGGCCGCCGCGTTCGGCACGCCGGGAGGCGATCAGCAGGACCAGTGGCAGCTGTGCTTCCTGCTCGCGATGATCCACGGCGGGCTGGACCTGCAGGCCGCGATCGACGCACCGGCCTGGCACTCGACGGCGTTCCCCGGTTCGTTCGCGCCGCGCGGCTGGGAGGCGCACGGCCTGGTCGTGGAGTCCCGGCTCGGTGCGGTCACCCTTGCCGAGCTGTCCCGGCGCGGGCATGTCGTCGACGACGCGGGCCCCTGGTCGCTGGGCCGGATGTGCGCGGTCGGGCGCGGTGCGGTGCTGCCGGGCGGGGGAGGGGCGGGGGCGCTGCATGCCGCCGCCGATCCGCGGTCCGGGGTGGCGGCCGCGATCGCGCTCTGACCAGTTGGCACCGGCCCCCGGGCGGCACTGTGATCCGGCGGCACCGTGACCGGTTGGCAGCGGCCCCCGGCGGCACTGTGGTCCGGCGGTGCTGTGGCCGGCGCCGCGGACGCCCGCCGGTGAGTCTGCTCCTGTGCTCCGCGACCGCTGACCTCGTGGGAACGAGGTCAGCGGAAGGGTGCGACCCCTCGTCGGCCGTCCACGGATCTCAGGCGTCGCTCCGCGCTGCGGTGGCGATGACGTCGGCGAGCTCGGCAGGCTTGGTCAGCATGGGGCCGTGGCCGGCCTCGATCTCCACCACCGAGCTGGTGTGGCTGGCGAACTCACGCTGCAGCGCCGGGGAGAAGGACTTGTCCAGGGTGCAGACCACGTAGGTGGACGGGTGCTGGGTCCATCCGAGTCCCGTCACGGCTTCCCCGAGCGTGACCAGGGCGTGCGAACCCATGGCGTCGAGGACCGGGGCGGCCTGGGCCTCGGTCGCGTCGTTGAACACGTAGTCCTTGGCGCCCTGACGGTCGAGGGTCGCCGTGCCGTCCTCGGCGGGTTGCATGGCGGTGCCGAGCTGGCCGGGTTCGGGGTCGCGTTGCAGGAGCGCGGCGACGGACTCGCCGGCCTGCGGCAGGGCCGCGCAGACGTAGACGAGGTGTGCCACGTCGTCGTTGTCGACCGATGCCTCGGTGATCACCGCACCCGCGTAGGAGTGGCCGACCAGCACAGCAGGCTCACCCAGGTTCTTCAGTGCCTCGCGGACCGCCTGGGCATCGGCGGCGAGCGTGCCCTGGGGGCCGCGACTGGGCAGGTCGATCGCCGTCGCGGTGACACCCTGCTTTCCGAGCTCGTCGATCACACCGTTCCATGCCCACGCCCCGGTGAACGCGCCGTGGACAAGCAGCACGGGCTTACTCATGTGTCCGTCCTCTCTGAGACCTCCGCCGATCATGGCGGCGCGATGTGGTGGAGGCAACACTCCGCCCGTCGGCCCCGCCCGCACCCGGTCGGCCGATGCCTGTCGGCATCGGTGCGGACCGAGGGGTTGCACCGGTCCCGCCGAACCCGGTGGGTGCGGTGCCTGTCCGGGCCGCCGCGCGGCGCTCGGTGCAGGAACGCTCGGACGAACAGGGCCGTCCGGATTCCTGCCCTCCGTGTTCGTGCGGCACCTGCTCGGCGCCCGGAGCAGACGCGCGCACACCTGTCCCCGTGTCCCTGTGTCTGTGTCCCTGTGACCCCTCGATCTCGCGGGCACTTCGAGGCCATGAGGCACCGCGCGGGGTCTGCCTCGGTACCGCCGGGTGACGGGCACTAACCTCGCGGCGATCCGCCTCGCTCCCCGGGAGGACCGCCGTGCGCACCCGCCCCCGTCACGCTCTCGCCGGACCGGCGTTGCTGGTCGTCGTCGCGGCCCTGCTCGCCGGGTGCGCGCAGCCCGGTCAGCTGGGTCACGAGTCCGATCCCGGTGCGCCCGAGGCCGGGGCCCCGGCGTCTCCCGGCACGACCGAACCCGCACCACCCGGCCCGGGTGCCCCTGACCCGCAGGGTTCCGCCCCTCAGGACACTGCCCCACAGGACCCGACCGCCGCCGCGTTGCCCGGGGCGCCGGGGGCTCCGGTCGCGCAGGCCGGATCGGACACCCGGGCCACCCTCGACCGGCCGGTCGAGATCAGCACCCCCGGGCCCGCGGAGCTGCTGGTGCGCACCGAGGTGCTGCAACCCGGTCAGGCCAGCGGCTGGGTCCGGCACCCCGGTACGGCGATCTCCGCGATCCGGTCCGGCGAGCTCACCGTGCAGCGGGCCGGGCGCTGTGAACCACAGACCTTCCGGACCGGTGAGGCGTTCTTCCTCGGGGACGGTGAGCCGAACGAGCTGCGCAACGACGGGTCCGAACCGGTCGTGCTGACCCGGTCGCAGCTGCTCGCTCCCGGTGCCGTCGAGCGGGAGACGGTCGAGCCCGCCTGCTGAGACGGACCGGAACGCGCTGGGAACCGGTGCCCGGAGTTCGTAGCCTGCTCAGCCGTGAACGCCGTTCGTGACGCCACGCCCGCCGACGTCGACGACTGCGCGGACGTGTTGTCCGCCGCCTTCGCCGACTACCCGTTCACCCGGCACACGATCGCCGGGGACGATCACGCCCGGCGGTTGCGTTCCTGCCACGAGCTGCTGCTGCGCGCCGTCGGGCTGCCGCACGGGCGGGTGCACGTGATCGACGGGCCGGAGCGCATCGACGCCGTCGCGGTCTGGACCGTCTCCGGCCCGGTGGTGGACCAGGCACTGGTCCGGGTGGCGCCGCGGCTCGCCGAGCTGGCCGGGGACCGGGCCGCGGTGGCCGCCGACGTCGAGGACGCACTGGCGCGGTTGCGACCACCCGGACCGTTCTGGTTCCTGGCGCCGGTCGGGGTCCGGCCCGCGCGGCAGGGGAGCGGACTGTGCCGGGCTGTGCTCGCCCCCGGGCTGGCGGCCGCGGACGCCGAGCGGCTCCCCGCCTTCCTGGAGACCTCGTCCCCGGTGAACGTGGAGATCTACCGGCGGATGGGCTTCGGCGTCGTCGCCGAGATCGACCTGCCGCACGGGGGCCCGCGCACCTGGGCGATGGTCCGGCCGGTCGCCTGACGCACGGTCGTGGCACCCCCGCGCGGGCGCTCGGTTCTGTCGGTGCGCTGT
This sequence comes from Pseudonocardia sp. NPDC049635, assembly GCF_040659795.1. Lineage (NCBI taxonomy): Bacteria > Bacillati > Actinomycetota > Actinomycetes > Pseudonocardiales > Pseudonocardiaceae > Pseudonocardia > Pseudonocardia sp. NPDC049635. The sequence goes on along the minus strand of NZ_JBFAON010000008.1, from coordinate 81,416 downwards.
GGGAGCATCGATCGCGGTAGGGGCGGGCGAGCGGACACCCCGGGACGGGACGGATGGCGACGAAGACGGTCATCGCGGCGGACTACCGCGAGTGGCAGGTGCAGCGGCGGATCGAGTGGACCACGCCCGCCGTGGGCGACGAGTTCGAGCACGACGTCGACGCGGGCAACGGCGCGGTCGTGCTCATTCTGTCCACACTGGGCCTGTTCTGGCTGGTCCTGCTGGTCTGGGCGCCCAGCGGTGTGGTCTTCCCCTGGTTCTACTGGCTGGTGGTGATCATCGGTCTCGGTTTCTTCCCGGTCCGCTGGCTGCTGCGGCGGCCGTTCACGATCACCGCGAAGACCCAGGGTGGCTACGACCTGCCACCGGAGAAGTGGACCGGAATGGTCCGTGGCCTCGCCACCGCCCGCGAGGAGACCAAGGTGGTGATCCGCAGCCTGAAGAACCGTTCGACGCCCGGCCACGCGGACAGTCCGTTGCAACCCATCAACTAGGAGTCGCGCCGTGCCCGAACTGCCGGAGGTGGAGGCCCTCGCACATCACCTGCGCGAGCACGCCGTGTACCGCCCGGTGGCCCGGGTGGACCTGGCGTCGATGAGTGCGCTGAAGACCTTCGACCCGCCGGTCTCCGCGCTGACCGGCCGGATCGTGACCGGTGCGTCCCGGTTCGGGAAGTTCCTCTCCGTCGACTTCGCCGACCGGCCCGGTGAGCCGTTGCACCTGGTCACCCACCTGTCGCGGGCCGGTTGGCTGCGTTGGCACTCGACCGCAGGCAGCACCCCGCCGAAGCCGGGCCGGGGCCCGTTGCAGCTGAGGGTGCACCTCGACACCGTCGGCGGCCCCGGTTTCGACCTGACCGAGGCCGGCACCCAGAAGCGGCTCGCCGTGTACCTGGTGCCGGACCCGGCCCAGGTGCCGGGGATCGCCCGGCTGGGGCCGGACGCGCTGGAGCTGACCCGCTCCGGGCTCGACGGAGTGCTCGACGGCGACAACCGGCGGCTCAAGACACTGCTGGCCGACCAGCGGACGCTCGCCGGGATCGGCAACGCCTACTCCGACGAGATCCTGCACACCGCACGGCTCTCGCCCTACGCCGTCGGTTCCCGGCTCGACGAGGCCGCCCGGGACAGGTTGTTCGAGGCACTGCGCGGGGTGCTGACCGACGCCGTCGAGCGGTCGGTTGGACAGGGCGCCGCCGAGCTGAAGGGTGAGAAGCGGTCCGGTCTGCGGGTGCACGCCCGCACCGGGCTCCCCTGCCCGGTCTGCGGCGACACCGTCCGGGAGGTGTCGTTCGCCGAGAGATCGTTCCAGTACTGTCCGACCTGTCAGACTGGTGGCAAGCCGCTTGCGGACCGCCGGTTGTCCCGGCTGGTGAGGTAGGTCGTCCCAGGAGGCGCAAGGGTGATCAGGACGGTCGGGGTTGCGGTGCGACTCGCCGTCGTCGACGGGCAGACGGGGCTCACCCCGTCCCTGGTCCTGCTGTTGATCGTCGCGGTCGTCGTACTGGTCATCGCCGTGTTCGTGTTCCTGTGGCAGCGCAACCGCCGCAACAACATGGTCTCGCCGCTGGCCAAGGCCACCTTCTCCGCGCTGCACACGGTGGCGCTCGCCGCCCCGGTGCTGCGGGAGGGGCTGTCCCAGCGCTCCGCCTCGCAGGCCCTGCCCTACCTGCGTCAGCTGCTGGAGAGCACGGCGATGGCGATGACCGACTCCCGCGCCACCGTGCTGGGCTGGGACGGCAGCGCCGACCAGCACCAGCAGGACGTGCAGACCCTCGCCGACCGGGTGATCTCCACCGGCCGGATGGAGCTGATGAGCCACACCTCGATCAAGTGCAACCAGCCGGGCTGCGAGGTGCGCGGCATCGTCGTGGTGCCGCTGGAGAGCGACGGCAACATCATCGGCACCCTCGCCGCGCTCACCCCGGCGACCGCCGGGCCGCCGGTGCTCCGGGCGACCGGCGAGGTCGCCCGCTACGTCTCCAGCCAGCTGGAGCTCGCCGAGCTCGACGACTCCCGGGCCCGGCTGAACCGGGCCGAGGTGCGTGCGCTGCGGGCCCAGATCTCACCGCACTTCGTGTACAACGCACTGACCACGATCGCGTCCTTCATCCGGACCGACCCGACCCGGGCCCGGGAGCTGCTGATCGAGTTCGCCGACTTCACCCGGTACTCGTTCCGGTCGGCGGGTGAGTACACGACGCTGACCGACGAGCTCAACAACATCGAGCGGTACGTGCGCCTGGAGAAGGCCCGGTTCGGGAACCGGCTCAACATCCGGTTGCAGATCGACCCCGAGGTGCAGAACGTCGTGCTGCCCTTCCTCGCTCTGCAGCCGCTGGTGGAGAACGCCGTGCGGCACGGGCTGTCCGGCAAGCCGAACGGCGGGACGGTCACCATCCGGGCGGAGAACGCCGGATCCGAGTGCGTGATCGTCGTCGAGGACGACGGCGTCGGTATGGACCCGGCCCGGCTCAACGAAGACCTCGACGACGCCCATCTCTCCGGCGCGCACGTCGGCCTGGGCAACGTCGACGACCGGATGCGGTCGGCGTTCGGGGACAACTTCGGCCTGGTCGTCGACACCAACATCGGCGCAGGTATGAAGATCACCCTGCGGGTCCCGAAGTTCCGGGCGGGGATCCGCGCCTGAGCGCCCGCGTCGCTACGCCACCCGGGTGAGCGGCAACACGCCCCGATGTGCCGACCCGGTCACGCCACGTCACGGACGGCTCCCGCGTACGGTGGGACCGCATGGACGTCCTGCGCATCCCCGCCGCCGTGACCTCACGGTTGCCGGGCAGACTCGGTGAGACCGTCGGTGCGACCGGTTCCCCGGTGGTCTCCGTGGCGCGGCTGCACGGCGTGATCAGCGCCCAGGCAGCCCCGGTCCCCCGCCAGGTCCTCAACGCCGCCTCGGTGGAGAAGGTGCTGGAACGGGCGTTCGCCCCGGACCGGCTCGCCGCTGTCGCCCTGGTGATCAACTCACCCGGCGGGTCACCGACCCAGTCGCAGCTGATCGGCGACCGGATCCGCGGCCTGGCCGCGGAGAAGGACGTGCCCGTGCTCGCGTTCTGCGAGGACGTCGCGGCGTCCGGCGGGTACTGGCTGGCCTGCGCGGCCGACGAGATCTACGCCTGCTCGACCTCGATCGTCGGCTCGATCGGCGTGGTCAGCGCCGGGTTCGGGCTCGACGGGTTGATCGACCGCTGGGGGGTGACCCGGCGGCTGCACACCGTGGGCGGGTCGAAGGCCCGGCTGGATCCGTTCCTGCCCGAGAAGCCGGAGGACGTCGCCTGGCTGACCGCGCTGCAGGAGCAGCTGCACGAGCGGTTCGTGGCCTGGGTCCGGGAGCGGCGCGGGGACCGGCTGGCGAGCGACACCGAGCTGTTCGACGGCGAGGTGTGGCTGGGTGACCGGGCCCGCGAGCTCGGCCTGATCGACGGGATCGGCACCGCGCACGACGTGCTCACCGAGCGGTTCCCGGACGCCGAGCAGCGACCGGTCGAGGCGCGCAAGCCGTTGCTCGCCCGGCTGGGGGCGGGTGGTGCGGTGTCCCTCGGTCACCCGGGAGTGGATCCCGCGGCGCTCGGGTCGGAGCTGCTGGCGGCGGTCGAGACGAGGGCCACCTGGGCGCGGTTCGGGTTGTGAGACAACGAGCTGCCGCACTCGTGCGGGGATGCCGCCGCGTGTCCGGACGGTCACCGATCCGGTTCGTGCCCTGGCACTCAGCGCGTCGGCACGTCACCATGGTCGCGGTGCCGGGCGATCATCGAGATCGGTGCGATCCCGGTCCGGGACCGGAAGCAGGATGAGGAGATCGTGGACAGCAACGACACCACTCGGGGACTGGTCGTGCTCGCGGTGGACGACGAGCAGCCCGCGCTCGAGGAGATGGCATTCCTGCTGAACGAGGACGCGCGGGTCTCCACCGTTCTCAAGGCCGGTGAGTCCACCGAGGCGCTGCGCATCCTGAACGGTCGCCGGGCGGGCGCCCCGGCCGGCGGGCCGTCCGGTGGTGCCGGTGACATCGCCGAGCAGACCGACATCGACGCCGTGTTCCTCGACATCCGGATGCCCGGGCTGGACGGTCTGGAACTCGCCCGGGTCCTGAAGAACATGGCGGTCCAGCCGGCGATCGTGTTCGTCACCGCGCACGACGACCGGGCCGTCGACGCCTACGACGTCGGCGCCATCGACTACCTGCTCAAGCCGCTGCGCACCGAGCGGCTCTCCGCTGCGCTGGACCGGATCCTGTCCACCCGTCGTACCGGGCCCGTCGAGCAGGCCCGGGACGACTCCGGTGACGACGAGGTGATCCCGGTCGAGCTGGCCGGAACCACCAAGCTCGTGCCGCGCTCCGCGGTGCGTTATGTCGAGGCCCAGGGGGACTACGCCCGGTTGCACACCACCGACGGGAGCCACCTCGTGCGGATCCCGCTGTCGGTGCTGGAGGACCGCTGGCGCGACGCCGGTTTCGTCCGTATCCACCGCTCGTTCCTGGTCGCGTTGCCGCTGGTCACCGAGTTGCGGCTGGCGGGCTCGGGCTACGTCGTCCGGATCGGTTCGGGGCCGGAGACCGCCGAGCTGCCGGTCAGCCGCCGGCACACCCGTGAACTGAAGGACCGCCTCGTCCGCGCGACCAAGCAGGCGTGGAGCCAGAGGTGAGCAGGTCCACCGGCGGCCTCCAGCCGTCGGTGCGCCCGACGTCCGAGCACCAGACGCCGGACGATCACGACGGTTCCGGCGCCCCTGGTCCCGCCGCGCCGCGCGAGCCTGCCGTGTGGCCCAACCGCGCGGTCCGTGACGCGGCAGGCCCCGCTCGCGCCCCGGGCGGGGCGTCCCGCCACGGCTCCACCCCGGCGGGGCAGCCGGACGCGCCGGGGCCGGATCAGATCGAGGGGCAGCACCCACGTGCCGGGGCGGCCGGCCCGGTCGCGCCGCGGCCGCGCAGTCCGGCGTTCTCCGGTGGAGTCCCGCGGCCGCCCACCGGCGGGGAGCAGCGCTCGGTCGGAGACGCCGGTGCGGGGCGGCCCCCCGGCTCCGCCGCCGGGAGCGGAGCCCCCGCAGCGGGGCCCGCGGTGGCGGAGACGCTCGGGAGCGGACACCCGCCTGCGGGGCCCGCGGTGGCGGAGACGGCCGGGAGCGGACACCCGCCTGCGGGGCCCGCCGGGGGGTCGGCCGGGAGCGGACATCCGCCTGCGGGGCCCGCCGGGGGGTCGGCCGCGGAGCGGGCCGGAGCCGGAGCGGGAGCCGGAGCCGGAGCCGAGGGTGGTGCGGTCGCCGGGTCCGCCCCGGCGGCCGTGGACCGGCCGGGACGCCGCTCCCGGCGCGAGGCGAGGACCGGAGCCGACGAGACCGGGACCCAGGGTCCGGGCTGGCTGCAGCAGGAGATCGCACGCCGGGTCGCGGACCGCGCCGGTGGGTCGGGCAGACACGCCCGAGTCGAGTCTGCGGCGCCACCCTCCGCCGCTGCGGAGCCCGCGCCGCCGCCGCGCCCCGCGGTTGCGGACCCTGTCGCGCCGCCGCCTCACGCGGTGGCGGATCCGGCTGCGCCATCGCCTCACGCGGTGGCGGGCCCTGTCGCGCCGCCGCCTCCCTCGGTTGTGGACGCCGCCACGCCACCTCCCGCCGCTGCGCCGCCGCGCCCCGCGGTTGCGGATGCTGCGCCGCTGCGCCGCGCTGCCGCGGGCCCGGGCGGGTCACCGTCGCAGGAGGACGGGCCGTCCGAACCCGAGTCCGATCCCGGGGCCGAGGACGGGCCCCGAGCCGGGGACGGGCCGGAGGTGGAACGCGACCCGGGGGCCGACGACGACCCTCGCGGGCCGCGGCGGCCCCGGGCGCGTTCCGGACACCCACGTCCGCGCTCCACGCTGATGCCGGACCCCTACGCCCCGGCCGGCGTGCGGGACCCGGCCGCGTCCGGTGGCTGGTCCGCCGCGGCCGGGCCCACCGACAGCGGCAAGCAGTGGCCCCCGGTCACCGGTGCGGCCGGGCTGCCGCGGCGCATCCCGGGTGCGACGACGGAGTGGCGTCGCGGCTGGGCCCCGGACCGGAGCGCCTTGCTCGGCGTGGCCGGCGAGACCGCTGCCGACGCGAGCTCGGCCGACGTCGGAGCCGGCACCGGGGTGGAGGAGCACCCCGAGACCAAGCCTGTCCCGACCCGCTGGACCGCGGCGGGGCGCCGCAGCGCACCCGAGGTGCCCGCGGGCCCGGCCGGCAGCGCGTCCCCCGCCGGGGCTGCCGATCCCGCGGACCCGGACCTGCGGGCCGCCCGGTCCGGCGACGCGGGCACGGCCTCGCACGAGGACCTGAACCGGGACCGGTACGGCGGCCGCTATGCCGCCGACCCGGACGAGGGCACCCCGGACGGTGGCCTGCCCGGCGGTGACCTGCCCGGCGGTGACCTGCATGGTGATCACCCGTACGGCGGTGACCTGCACGAGCACGCCCCGGACGACGCTGCCCACGACGACGCTGCCCACGACGACGAGGACCCGGGCGATCCGCACGACGAGCTGCGCGGCCCCGCCGCCGAGCGCACCGAGGTCATCTGGCGCGCCCCGGGGCTCGACGCTCCGGTCGCCCCGGCCCCGCTCCCGGAGCCGGGTGCCGATCTCCTGGCCACCTCGCTCGCTCCCTACACCGGTGCCCGGCCCCGCCGGTTCGCCGCTCCACCGACCGACGTACCGGTGCAGGAGGCCGCCGACTCCGACGACGGCCCGGGCAGCAACCGCGTGCGGATCGTGCTGTCCGAGCGCCGGTCGACCGCGCACTCGTCGCGCGGACTGTCCGACGTGCAGGACCCCGGCGCGGTCGGCACGCTGCTGCGCAACTCGCTGGTCCGGACCCAGCTCCTGCTCGCGTTGCGGGTGAGCCTGGTCGCGCTGTTCACCCTGGGCATGCTGCCGGTGCTGTTCATGGCGCTGCCGGTGCTCGGCGAGATCGAGGTGGCCGGGATCCGGCTGCCCTGGCTGCTGCTCGGCCTGCTCGTCTACCCGTTCCTGCTCGGTCTGGGCTGGTGGTACGTGCGCTCGGCCGAGTCGGTCGAGCAGGACTTCGCCGACGACGTGGCGGATCGGTGAGCGCTACGGCCGTCGCGTCGCTGGTCGCGATCGTCCTGGTGGCCGTGGTGTCCGCGGTCATCGGCTCGATCGCCCACCGTACCCGGCTGACCTCGGACTTCCTGGTCGCTTCGCGTACCGTGCCGTCCCGGTTGAACGCGGGGGCGATCTCGGGCGAGTACCTGTCCGCGGCGTCGTTCCTCGGCATCGCCGGGCTGATCCTGGTGGAGGGTGTCGACGGGCTCTGGTACGCCGTCGGCTACACCGCGGGTTATCTGCTGCTCCTGCTGTTCGTGGCGGCCCCGCTGCGCCGCTCCGGCGCCTACACGGTGCCCGACTTCGCCGACGCCCGGCTCGCCTCGCCGGCTCTGCGCCGGGTCTGCGCGGCCGTCGTCATCGTGATCTGCTGGCTCTACCTGCTGCCGCAGCTGCAGGGGGCCGGACTGACCCTGGGCATCGTCACCGGCCTGCCGGACTGGATCGGCTCGGCCGGCGCGGGCGTCGTCGTGCTGGCCACCGTCGCGCTCGGCGGCATGCGCTCGGTGACGTTCGTACAGGCGTTCCAGTACTGGTTCAAGCTGACCGCGCTGGCCGTCCCCGCGGTGATCGGTCTGGTGATCTGGTTCGGCGACGGCCACACGTTCTCCCGCGACGAGCCGCCCGAGTTCCGTGAGCCGACGACCGTCTCGGTGACGACGCCGGTGACGCTGGACGTCCGGCTCTCGGTCGACGTGACGGCCCGCGGCATCGTGAACGGGGTACCGGTCGACGGTCCGCTGCGCTGGGTCGCCGGGTCCTCGCACGACGTCGCAGCCGGCACCGAGCTGGCCTTCGCGGCCGGTGACCCGGTGCCGGTCACCAGCGGTGCGCCCACCGACGACGAGAGCTGGTTGCGTCCCTTCGCGGGCTCCGGGGAGCATCAGCTGCTCGGCACCTACTCGCTGATCCTGGCCACCTTCCTCGGCACGATGGGCCTGCCGCACGTGCTGGGCCGCTTCTACACCAACTCCGACGGGCGGGCGGCCCGGCGCAGCGCGGTCGTCGTACTGGCCATGCTCGGCGGCTTCTACATCCTGGTGACGCTGATGGGTGTGCTGGCCCGGGTGTACACCCCGCAGTTGCTGGTCACCGGGCGGTCGGACGCCGCGGTGCTGCTGCTGCCCACCGCCATCCTGGGCAGTGGGCTGCTCGGTGCGCTGGTCGCCGGGCTGGTCGCGGCCGGGGCGTGGGCCGCGTTCCTCTCGACCGCGTCCGGCCTGCTGGTGAGCCTGGCCAGCGTCGTGTCCACCGACGTGCTGCCCGGCAAGGGACGGGTGACCCGGCAGTTCCCGCTGGCCACCGTGATCGCCGGGTTGCCGCCGACCGTGGTGGCACTCATCCCGACCGGGCTGAACTTCGCCGAGGCCGTCGCGCTCGTCTTCGCGGTGGCCGCGTCGACCTTCTGTCCGCTGCTCGTGCTCGGCATCTGGTGGCGCGGTCTCACCGACGTCGGCGCGATCGGCGGCGTCCTGGTCGGCGGGGTCACGTCGGCCGCGGCCGTGGTGGCCGCCCTCGCTCGGCTCGACACCGCCTTCCTCGGGCCGGCCGCCGGCTGGGTCGAGATGCTGTTGTACCGCCCGGCGATCGTGAGCGTGCCGCTCGCGTTCGCCACGATGGTCGCCCTCTCGCTGCTCACCCGGTCCCGCAGGCCGGAGGACGCGGGCCAGGTGATGCTGCGACTCCACGCACCCGAGAGGTTGGGCCTTATGCGTGACAGGCTCGACGACCGGACCTGATATAGGCCCGCAAAGCAACTACCTTGAGTAACCGGATCGGCCGAACGGTTGGTCCGGACCGGGCAACTTTCCGCCGTTCGGGACGTTCGATCGTCGCTCCTGGCGCCCGTCGTCGTTGTGCGGGGTAAGGGTGTCCCGCGGCTCACCGGCCGCGGCGCCCCGCACCCCCTTCAGCACGATGCGAAAGGCCGGTGAACGGCGCCATGAGCAGCCCTGCAGGGGGGCCGGCCGGGACCGTGTACCAACAGGTCCAGGCCAGCCCCGAGTTCCGGGCGTTCCGTACCCGGCTGCGCCGGTACGTGTTCCCCATGACCGCGATCTTCCTGGCCTGGTACCTGGCCTTCGTCGTACTCGCCAGCTACGCCCCCGGCTTCATGTCGATCCGCGTCGGTGACACGGTCACGATCGGCCTGCTGATCGGCCTCGGTCAGTTCGTCAGCACCTTCGTGATCACCACGCTGTACGTGCGGTTCGCCGAGCGGGAGATCGACGGGCCGGCCGCGGAGCTGCGGGCCCGGGTGGAGACCGGTCTCGCCGGGACGACGGAGGTGCGGGCGTGACCGGCGCCGCGCTGGCCCAGGCCGAGTCCGTCGGCAGCGTCACGGCCAATCTCGGGTTCTTCCTGCTGTTCGTGATCGTGACGCTGCTGATCGTGCTGCGGGTCAGCCGCACCAACGCGACCCGCGCCGACTACTACACCGGTGGGCACGCCTTCACCGGCCCGCAGAACGGCACCGCGATCGCCGGGGACTTCCTGTCCGCCGCGTCGTTCCTCGGGATCGCCGGTGCGATCGCGCTCTACGGCTACGACGGGTTCCTCTACTCGATCGGCTTCCTGGTCGGCTGGCTGATGGCGCTGCTGCTGGTCGCCGAGCTGCTCCGCAACACCGGCCGTTTCACGATGGGTGACGTGCTGGCCTTCCGGATGCGCCAGCGCCCGGTCCGCGCGGCCGCCGCGACGTCCACCCTGGTCGTGTCGCTGTTCTACCTGGTGGCCCAGATGGCGGGCGCCGGCGGGTTGATCTCGCTGCTGCTGCAGATCCCGAAGGACGACTCGTTCTCGCAGGCGATGGTGATCGTCGTCGTGGGCGGGCTGATGGTCGTCTACGTGCTGTTCGGCGGGATGAAGGGCACCACCTGGGTACAGATCATCAAGGCCGGCCTGCTGCTCGTCGGGTCCGCCGTGATGACGACCTGGGTGCTCGGCCGGTACGGCTTCGACCTGTCCACGGTGATGGACCGCGCGACCGAGAACTCCGAGCACGGCGAGGCGGTGCTCGAACCGGGCCTGCAGTACACGAACAAGGTCGACTTCATCTCGCTGGGGCTGGCGCTGGTGCTCGGCACCGCCGGCCTGCCGCACATCCTGATGCGCTTCTACACGGTGCCCTCGGCCAAGGAAGCCCGCCGCTCGGTGGTCTGGGCGATCTGGCTGATCGGCACGTTCTACCTGTTCACGCTGGTGCTCGGGTACGGCGCCATGGCGTTGCTCCCGCCCGGCGCGGTCACCAGGGAGAACCAGAACGACGCGGCGCCGCTGCTGGCCTACGCGCTCGGTGGCGAGATCATGCTCGGTCTGATCGCGGCCGTCGCGTTCGCGACGATCCTCGCCGTCGTCGCCGGGTTGACGATCACCGCGTCCGCCTCGTTCGCGCACGACGTGTACGCGGGCGTGCTCCGCCGGGGCAACGCCACGCCGGACGCCGAGGTACGGGTCGCCCGCACCACCGCGCTGGTGATCGGGTTGGTCGCGATCGGTGGCGGCATCGTCGCCAACGGTCAGAACGTGGCGTTCCTCGTCGCGCTGGCGTTCGCCGTCGCGGCCTCGGCGAACCTGCCGACCATCCTGTTCTCGCTGTTCTGGAAGCGGTTCAACACCACCGGGGCGCTGTGCAGCATCTACGGTGGTGTGCTCATCTGCGTGGGCCTGATCGTGGTCTCGCCCGCGGTGTCCGGTTCGCCGAACTCGATGATCCCCGGTGCCGACTTCGCCGTCTTCCCGCTGTCGAACCCGGGACTGGTCTCGATCCCGGCCTCGTTCCTGCTCGGGGCCGTCGGCACGTTCCTCGGTGGCACCGAGCGGTTCGGCGCCGCCCGCTACGCGGAGATGGAGGTCCGGTCGCTGACCGGCGCGGGCGCGGTCCGTGCCACGACCGCCCCGAAGGAGCAGCCGAAGCGGCCGCCCGTGACCACCACGTCGGTCGGCGCCGTCCCGGCCTACCGCGGTGACCGCAGCACCCGTCCCGGATGGGCGCCGACCACCCCGGCGCCGGATCGTCGGCAGCCGACCGGCAGGCAGGCCGGGGACCTGTTCGGCGGGTCCGGTGTGACCGGTGCGTACCGGCCGCCGTCAGGCATCCGCGGGACGAGCGAGCAGCGTCCGGCCCCGGCGAGCACCGGGCCGGGCGAACCGCCGCTGGACGCCAATGAGATGACGATCCCGCACGGGTCGCTCTACCGCGACGACCCCCGGTCGTGACGCCGCCGGGCGTGCGCTGAGCGGTCCCGGCTCACCGGGGGTTGACGGTGCGGCGTGGCAGGATGGCGGGCATGTCCGAGCCGGTGCCCACCGTCAGCGTGTCCGACCTTCCTGCCGACGCCCCGATGCTGGACGTCCGTGAGCTCGACGAGTGGACGGCCGGACACGCCCCGTCCGCCCGTCACCTCCCGATGTCCGAGCTGGCGGGCCGGGTGGCCGAGGTTCCGGGCGATGATCCGCTCTACGTCGTGTGCCGTTCCGGCGGTCGTTCCGCCAGGGTGGTCGCGTACCTCAACCAGCAGGGCTTCCCCGCGGTGAACGTCGCGGGCGGCATGCAGGACTGGGCCGCCGCCGGTCGCGACGTGATCACCGACGACGGCAGCGCGCCCCGGATCGCCTGAGGCCTTGGCGTCCCCAGCGGCACCGCCGCCCTGCCCACGGTGCGGCCGGCAGGCCGGGCCGGGCAGCGGCGCCTTCTGCCCCTGGTGCGGCCGCTACCTGGCGGCACTGGACTGGGTGGCGACGCCACCGGATCCGGCGGTCCTGCCGGACTCGTTGCGCCCCCGCGGCCCGGAGCCGGCCCCGGTCCGCTACACCGGGCCGCCGCGCTACCGATCGGTGCCCCGCTGGGGTCTCCCGGTCGGGCCGTGGCGGCCGCCGGCCGGCGCGGCCGACCCGCCTGGCCCGCTCGACCGGGTCCGCTGGCTGGCCGGGCAGCTCATCCCGGTGCTGTGGGTGGTCGTCGTGATGAGCGCGGTCGCGGCCGCCGCCGAGATCTGGCGGTACGCCCTTCTCCTGGAGAGCCGGTCGGACGCGCTGTCCCCGGGTGTCGTGGCCTGGTCGGACGCGATGGTCTGGTTCGGCGGCTGGTCCGCGGTGGCGGCGGTGATCGCAGCCGGGGTGCTGGTGATCTCGTGGAGTCTCTGGTCCTGCCGGGCCGCCGCCGAGCAGGCAGGACTGCGGCCGTGGCGCAGCCGACGCCGGATCGTCGCGGGCTGGGTGGTGCCCGGGTGGAACCTCACGGCACCCGGCTCCCTGCTCGCCGAGACCGAACACGCCGCGCTGGGGCTGCCCGCCGACCGGCGGCCCACCCCGTCGCGGGAGATCCTGGTCTGGTGGGTGCTGTGGGGTGTCTGCGTGCTGCTCGCCGCGCTCGCGTTCCTCGGCCGCTTCCGGAGCGGCACCCAGGCGCTCGCCGACGGGGTGGTGCTGCACGCCTGGGCGGACGCGTTCGCCGCGGTGACCGCGTACCGGACGATCCGTGTCGTCCGGTGGATCACCGGTCTGCTGGAGCCGGGGCCGCGTGGTCCTCGGGAGATTCTCGTGCGGCCGGGTCCGGGCGCTCCGGCAGCGTCGACGCCGCAGCGGCCCGAGCCGGATCCGGCGTCGGGCCCGGTGCTGCGGCCGGGCTGGCGGGGACGATCGGGCGGGACGGCATGGTGACCTCGGCGTGACCGCCCTCGGATCGGGGTTCGGGCCGGGCGCCTGTCGTCGACGCCCCGGTGCCCGGTGAGGCCGGGTCGGCGTGCACCGGGGGTCGCCCGGCGTAGCGCGGCGCGGGGAGCGCGACGGCCGGTGCTCCGGTGTACCCGGGTGCGCCCGGCCCCGGGGGCGGGCCGCCCAGCGTGGGTTCGCCGGGCCCGGCCGACCCTCGTCCGGCCCGCCCCGACGTCACCGGGCCGGAGTTCCCCGGCCCGGGTCCCGCCGATCCCGGGCCGGCCGATCCGGGTCCCGCCGATCCCGGGCCGGCCAGGTCGGGGCCGCCCGGTCGCGGGCCGGCCCGGTCGGGTGCTGCCGGACCTGCACCGGTCCGGCCGGGGGCGGGTGCCGCACCCGGCCGGCCGGGGCCGGCGCTTCCCGGGTCCACCGGAGCGGTGCCCGCCCGACCGGGCACCCGCCACCCCGCGGAGCCCGGTCGCACGGCGACCGACGGCCCCGCGGTGAGGGCGGTCTCCGAGATCGCGCGCAGCCGCTTGCGCACCTTTGCGACCGTCCGGTCCGACCCGCGCACGACGACCGACAGCGCGAGCCGGCCGCCGTGCGGATCGGCCACGGTGTGCAGGACGTGCCGGTCCGGCCCGGCCTCCAGCACCAGCGTGATCAACCCGCCGGAACCGGGCGCCAGCGCGAGCCCGATCCGGACCAGCTCGGCGTGCGCGGCCCCGCGGACCTCGTCGCGGTGGTCGTGCTCGGCGGGCCTGCCCAGCCCGAACCGACCGGCCGAAGTGTCCGGCCCGCACACGTCGAGCACCATCCCGCTGTCGACGTCGATCAACGCGGCGGACCGGATCCGGGGGTCGGTGAGCAGCGGCCCGAGCACCGCGGCGAGGCCGTCGGTCCGGACCGTGACCGAATGCCAGTGACGTCCCACGCGGTCGGGCGGCTCAGCGCTGCTGCGCGGGGAAGAACGCCTGGCCCGACTGCTGCGGGGCCGCCTGCGGCGACGACATCGTGAACTGCTGCTCGATGACGCGCAGGTCGCGCCGGGCCATCGCCAGGTTGGCCTGGGCGCGGTTGAGCACCAGGTAGAAGAACAGCTGCTCGTCGGTGCCGCGGATGATCCGGATCAGGTGGTACTGGCTGTCCAGCGTGATCAGGATGTCCTCGATGCCCTCCCGGAGCCCGAGCTTCTGCATGACCTCGAGCTTGGTGCGCACGACCTCGGAGTTGCCGGGTGCGGCGACGTCCAGGTCGAACTCCGGGCTGCCGCCGCGCGACCCCAGCGTCATGCCGCTGTCGTAGTCGACGATCGCGACCGCGAAGGCGCCCTTGATGTTGGCCGCCATGTCCAGTGAACGATCGATGTTGTTCATGTGGTCTGCCTCCGCACGGCGCATCGACGCGGCCGTGTTCAATGATCAGGGAGCGGGCACCGGGAAGCTCTCCGCGAGGAACGGAAAGATCGTCATCGAAATGTCCCGGCGAGTGCATAACAATAACCCTGAATCACGATACGTCAACTCTCCGTCGCGGACGGCCGGTCGAGGCGTCGCAGCCCGGTGAGGATCCGCGCCATCGTGCGCAGGTCGTCGGACCAGCGACTGCCCGGCCGGTCCGGTGGTTCGGTCGCGGTGCTCGTCGGGGCCGGCGCCGGTGGGGGCTGCCCGGCCGGGGCCCGGCGGGGGAGCGGGATCGCGGCCGGTGGGATCCGCTCGGCAGCCGGGGCGGAGCCCTGCACCGGCACCGTCGTCGGATTCGACGGGAGCGCCAGCAGCGCTCGCCGGGCCAGCGCGAGGTTGCCGCGCACCCGGTCCACCTGCAGATACGCCAGTAGGGTCGCGCCGTCGCGGTGCAACGTGCGCACCAGGTGGTAGGTCGCGCCGGTGGTGATCACGGCGTCCTCGAAGCGCGCGCCGGCCGGCGTCGCGGTCTCCGCGCCGGCCCAGCCGAGTACCACCGCGACCCCTCCCGGGACACCCTCGGCCGGCCCCGCGGCCTCGACGGCCGGCGCCGAGCCGTCGGCCGGGGTGCGCGCGACGGTCGCCGCCGCCACGTGTGCGGCCACGACCTGTCCGGTGCCCGGGTCGGCCACGCAGGCATACCGGACACCGGGTGCGTCGAGTGCGTCCCTGAGCACTTCCGACCACGATTCCACCGGGGTGATTCCAGCACGCCCGCCGGATGTGGTCGACGGCGCACCGGCAATTCTTCGAACCACCCTCGGGGTCATTTCGGGTGCGCTCAACGCAATTCTTCGGATGGCGCTCGACGATGATTCGTTCGGCTCAGCACGACGAGGGCCGTTCGGTCGAGGTGGTGAGCCGCAGTTCCGACCAGCCGCGCATGACGAACCGGGGCCTGCGGACCGGGGCACCGTCCGGTGCCGCGTCGGGGAGCAGGAACAGCAGCGCGCGCAGCACCTCGGCGATCTCGAGGCGGGCCAACGGGGCCCCGAGGCAGTAGTGCACACCCGCGCCGAAGCCCAGGTGCGGGTTCGGCGACCGGCCGACGTCGAGCCGGTCGGCGTCGGCACCGAAGACGGCGGGGTCCCGGCCGGCCGCGCCGAGCAGCGCCCCGATCCGGCCGCCGGCCGCGACCGGGTACCCGGCGACCGTCGTGTCCACCACCGCGGTCCGCTCGAACAGCTGCAGCGGGGCGTCGAACCGGATGAGTTCCTCGACGGCCGTACCGATCAGCCCCGGATCGGCGAGCAGGCGTCGCCACTGAGCCGGGTGCCGCAGCAGCGCGTGCACCCCGTTGCCGATCACGTTGACGGTCGCCTCGTGCCCGGCCATCAACAGCAGCGCTGCGGTGCCGACGAGCTCGTCGGCACCGATCCGGTCCCCGGAGTCGCGGACGACCAGCAGGTCGCCGATGAGGTCGCCGGTGCCCTCCGCCGTCCGGTCCGGCCCGGCCCCGGATCCGTGCCGGGTGCGTTCGGCGACCAGGTCACGCAGCATCACGACGAACTCCGCGGCCGCCCGTTCGGCCGCACGGCGCGCGTCCGGCCCGGGATCGGGCTCGTACATCGCGACGATCGCGTCCGACCACTCGCGCAGCGGCGCACGCCGGTTCTCCGGCACGCCGAGCAGGTCGGCGATGACCTGGACCGGCAGCGGCTCCGCGACCAGCGTGACCAGGTCGGCCGGTTCGCCGTCGCGCACCCGGGTGACGAGTTCCTCGACGAGTGCGGTGGCGCGGGCGCGCACCAGCGGGGCGAGCCGCCTGGTGTGCCCGCGGGCGAACGCGGCGGCCACCAGCCGGCGTAACCGGGTGTGCGGTTCGCCCTCCCGCTCCAGCAATGAGTTGCGGTGCAGCAGGTTGAACGCGGCCAGCTCGGCCTCGGGGCGGGCGTCGGTCCAGACCCGGCCGAGACCGCGGTCGCGCAACACCGCGGAGCAGGCCGCGTGGGTGACCGCGACCGGCAGGCCGAGCCCGGGGTGATCGTGCACCGGGCCGGCGGCGCGGAGCGCGGCGTAGTCGGGATAGGGATCGTCGAGGAAGTCCGGGTCCGCGGTGTCGAACGGCGACGGGGCGGGGCCGGACCGGGGGTCTGGCGAGTCGGACGCATGCATCACCCGCTACCTTGCCGGGTGATGGGCAAGAAGACGCGTAACCGTGCCAACCGTTCCGAGGCGGCCGCCGACAACCCGCGCCGGCCGTGTCCGTGCGGCTCGGGGAAGCGGTACAAGGCCTGCCACGGCGCCGGTGACGACATGATCGTCGTCCGGCCGTTCGAAGGGCTGGCCGCCGAGCCCGATCTCGTCGCGATGCGCGAGTTCCTTCCCTCGGCGACCGCCGCGCTGCCGGTGCGCGAAGGCGGGCCGGTCACGCTGGCGTCGGTGCTGCCCGGCGCCTCGGCGGCGCTGGTCCGGGACAACGGCGAGATCCTGCTCGGGATGCAGGTGCAGACCCGGTCCGGGGACCTGTCCGCCGATCTCGCCGGTGCGCTGGCCTGGGCCCGCTCCGCGGAGCCCGGTTCGTCGCTTCCGGTGGTCGGGCCGGACCGCCGGACCGGGGAGCGGCTGCAGGACGTGCTCGAGCCGGAGACCCCGCTGGAGCCGACGGTGCACACCGACTTCGCGTGGTGGCTGCCCGGGGAGAGCCCGGACCCGGAGGCGGCGGCGATGCTGGAGCGCGCCAACTCGGTGATCATGCCGACCGAGGCGGTCGTCGCGCCGGGCGTGCGGGGCGCGTACTGGGTGGACACCGGATCGAAGGCGCACGTCCGCTGGGTGCGGACCGAGGACGAGACGCAGCTGATGGCGGCACTGGCCCGGCTGTCCGACCAGGGCGGTCTGGAGCTGGGCGAGGGGTCCCGCTATGCCGGGTCGTTCCGGGCGCACGGCCTGCTGGTGCCGGTCTGGGACGTCGACCGCGACATGCACTCGTCGGAGTGGGCGGGTCCCGCCGGCGACTTCGCCAAGCGGTTGGACGAGGCGCTGGCGGGGCTGGCCGAGAAGCCGCTGACCGACGCCGAACACCGGGCGCGCGACGTGCTCGCCGGGAAGCAGATCACGCTGCGGTAGCAGGGCAGCGGACTCCGGTGCCCGAGCGGCACCGGAGTCGCTGCGGACCGACGGGGAGTCCGTCAGAGGCGGCCGCCGGCGACGGCCGGAGCGGTGGGGTCGGCCGGCTCGCCCTTGGCGAGCTCGCGGGCGACGAAGTCCTCGATGTGGAACAGGTCGTCACCGGCGCGCCGGACGATGGTCAGCAGCGTGGTCATCGAGGCGACCTCCTCGACCTGCTCCTTGAGGAACCACTGCATGAACTGCTCGCCGAGGTAGTCGCCCTCGTCGCGGGCGGTCCGGGCGAGCGTGGTGATCTGCTCGGTGACGTGCTTCTCCTGGGTCAGCGCGAGCGACACCACGTCCTCGACCGAGGCGAAGTCGTTGTTGACCGCGTCGACGCCGGGGATGGTGGCCTTCAGGTCGTTGTCCAGCATGTACTGGACCATGCTCATCGCGTGGTTGCGCTCCTCGATGGCCTGCGCGTAGAAGTGCGCGGCCAGCTGCGGGAGGTCCTGGTCGTCGAGCCACACGGCGATCGCGGTGTACTGCTGGCTGGCGGTGAACTCGCTGCGGATCTGGTCGCGCAGCAGGGCGTGGAACTTGGTCTCGTCGGTCATGAGATCCAGATTAGCGCCGATCCACCTTGTCTTGAGGCATTCCAGATTTGAGGTCTGTCTCAGTTGGAAAGGTTCACCTTTCTCCAGGTGAGGGGCCCTTTCGTGATGCATCGCCTGAGCTGCGCGGGGTCGCCGGGCGGGCGTGTTCGCGGACCACGCCGGGCCCGGAACCGGTCGTCAGGAGGGTGAGTTCCCAGGGGCCGGAGTCCACCTCGCCCGACCGGTCGTAACCCACCCAGCGGCCCCGCGCGGAGCGACCCGTCGGATCGACGACGAGCTGGATCGCGCCGTGGTAGCGGGCGCCGCGGTAGTGACCGTCGACAGCGGTGTACTCGGTCCAGGTGCCGGTGAGGGCCCGACCGTCCCGGGTCAGCCGGAGCTCGAGACGCGAGTCGTTCGATCCCGGGATGCTCCTGATCTCCACCCGGACGCCACGGGACCGCACGACGACGTGGTGGCAGCGGTCGATCGGCCCCATCGACGTGCTGACGTAGGCGTACCGGCTGAGCCACACGCCGCTGAGCCCCGAGGACCGGAACCGCCACCACTCCCGAGGCCCCATGCCGATGATCGTGGCGGGTAGCGTTCCCCAGCGCAACGATCGGCCGGACATCGGGCGCCTACCCTTCGGAACGTGGACCGGGTGTGGGAGGCGGAACTGCGGTTGCCGACGCCGCTGGTCGAGCTGCGCGATCCGCTGTTCGGCACCTGCCGGGTGCTGCTCAAGCGCGACGACCTGATCCATCCCGACGTGCCGGGGAACAAGTGGCGCAAGCTCAAGTACCTCGTACGGGACGCGCGCGACCGTGGGGCCGACACCCTGCTCACCTTCGGCGGAGCCCGTTCCAACCACGTCCGGGCCGTCGCGGCCCTGGGGGAGCGGCTCGGCTTCCGGACGGTCGGCGTCATCCGCGGCGAGGAACGGCCGACGAACCCCGGTCTTCGTCGCGCCCAGGAGCGCGGCATGACGCTGCACTACCTGGACCGGGCGACCTATCGGCGCAAGAGCGACCCGGACGTGCTGGCGGCACTGCACGACCGGTTCGGCGGGGCGTACGTGGTGCCGGAGGGCGGGACGACACCGTTGGCGTTCCCCGGGCTCGCCGAACTGGTGAACGAGTTCGACCGGCCCTACGACGCGGTCGTGTGCGCCGTCGGGACCGGTGGCACCCTCGCCGGAATCGCGGCGGCGTTGCCGGCGGGCCGGCGGGCGATCGGCATCAGCGTGCTGCGCGGAGCGTGGTCGCTCGATGCCGAGGTGGCGGCGCTGCACCGGTCGGTGCTCGGTCACCCGCTGGACAACTGGACGATCGACCACCGGTTCCACTGCGGCGGCTTCGCCCGGCGGGACGCCCGACTCGACACCTTCCTGGCCCGGTTCGGCGATCGGCACGGTTGGGCACCGGACCCGGTCTACGTCGGGAAGGCACTGCTCGGGCTGTCGGTGCTCACCGGTGCAGGAGAGTTCGACGGTGAGACGGTCGTGGCGATCGTGTCCGGCCCCGGGGCGGGCTGAACCAGCCGCGTCAGCTCCCACGGCCCGGTCTTGATCGTGTGCCGCTTGGAGATGCCGAGCCAGCGGCCGGTGAGCGTGGTACCGGTCGGATCGAGCACGAACTGGGCGACACCGTGGTAGGTGGCGGCGCGGTAGTGGCCCGTGGGTGAGGTCCGTTCCCGCCAGGTCCCGGTGACGAGGGCGCCTTCGGTCCCCAGTGACAGGGTCAGAGTGCCGCCCGACCCGTCCTGCCGGCTCGTCGCGACCAGTCGACCGTCCCGGTTGTCCACATCGACCACGTGCACCGACTCGAAGTCCTCACCCCGGCTGGTGCTCGGGTAGCCGTAGCGGCTGGTCCAGGCGCCGCGGAGGTCGGCCACCGGGGAGAGCGACGGACGGTCCCGGCCGGGGCCGGCCACCGGGGCCGCCGCAGCGGCGGCCGTGCTCAGTTTCAGCAGCCACACCCGCGGTCAGAACGGCAGCACGTCCGCCAGCAGCGCGTAACCGACGAACGCCACGATGTCGATCACCAGGTGCGCCCCGACGAGCGGCCACAGCCGGTTGGTCCGCTGCCAGTACCGGGCGAAGACCAGACCCATCACGACGTTCCCGACGAACGCCCCGACCCCCTGATACAGGTGGTAGCACCCGCGGACGACGGCGGCCACCAGCGCGGACCGGTTCTCCGACCAGCCGAGCTGCCGGAACCGGGTGAGCAGGTAGCCGATCATGACCACCTCCTCGGCCCAGGAGTTCGCGGCCGCCGAGAGGATCAGCATCGGGATCCGCCACCAGTCGTCGGCCAGCGTGCTGGGTGCGACGTCCAGGGTGATCCCGGCGGCCCGGCCCACCAGGTAGAGTCCGAGCCCGGGGATCCCGATCAGAGCGGCCAGCCCGAACGAGTGCAGCGTGTCGCGTCCCGGCCGGCGTCCGTCCAGTCCGACCCGGCGCAGCGCGAACCCGGCGCGCAGCAGCAGGTACGCGGCCAGCGCACCCCACCCGGCCAGCTGCAGCGCCCGGACCAGCTGGAACGCCAGGTCGATCCAGGCGTCGGTGGAGGCGGGCGCGTTCAGCGCGACCTGCTGGTCGGTCAACGGCTCCGGGGCGAGCAGCGCCTCCAGCAGGGACAGGGCGCTGCGCAGCCCGGAGAGCCCCAGTGTCACCGTCAGCACGACGGCGATCTCCAGGCCGATCAACCGTCGTTCCCGGCGGTCGGTGACGACGGCCGGGTCCGCCGGCGCCGCCGGGCGCAGCCATCCGCGCAGACCACCCGCGGTGGCCGGTGCCCTCGTCACGGTGGTGATCCTCGCAGGCCCGGTGCTCCGCCCCGCGGCGGTGCGTACCCTGGGGGCGTGTTGCGGTTGCTGCTGTCCCCGAAGTGGATGGCCTGGCACGTGCTCACGCTCGGTGCCATGGTCACCTGCGGCTGGCTGGCCGCCTGGCAGTGGGGCCGGGCCGGTTCGGCGATGGGCTCCGCCCTGAACATCGGGTACGGCCTGCAGTGGCCGCTGTTCGCCCTGTTCTTCGGCATCATGTGGTGGCGGTTCCTGCGGCTGGAGATCAACGACCTGAGGGCGGCCCAGGCGGTCGAGGAGGCCGCAGCCGATCCGCCGGCGTCCGTCCCCGCCGCGGGGGCGCCCGAGCGGGCGGCGACCGATCCGGTCACCGCCGAGCGGACCTCGGGCACGCAGCCCGCCGCCGAGCGGGCGACCGCCGGGCCGGTCACCACTGAGCGTGCCGCCGGTGGGCCGGCCACCGCTGTGGCCGAGCGGGCCACGGCGCCGGCCACAGCCGCTCCCGCACCCCGGCCCTCGCCCTTCACCGCGCGGCCCGCCGGCGTGACCGCACCCCCGCCCGCGGATCCCCAGCTGCGGGCCTACAACGAGGAGCTGGCCCGCCTCGCGGCCCAGCACGAGGAGGCCACCCCGTGACCGTCGCGACCGCGCTGAAGGCCTTCCGGATCTCGGCCTGGATCACCGGGGTGGGCCTGCTGCTGCTGACCTTCTACGCGATGCCGGCGAAGTACGTCTTCGGCGACCCGCGGCCGGTCGCGTTGATCGGCATGGTGCACGGCTTCCTGTACATGATCTACATCGTGTGCACCCTGGTACTGGCCGAGCGGTGCCGCTGGAAGCCGGTGTTCGCCGTGGTCGTCCTGGCGGCCGGGACCGTGCCGGTGGCGTCGTTCGTCGCGGAGCGGCACGTGACCCGCAAGGTGCAGGCCGAGCACCTCGCCGCAGCGAACACCTGACGCCCCGGCTCAGGGCTGGTGCGCCACCGGGCAGCCGACCAGCTCGGTGAACCGCTTCTGCAGCTCGGCCGGGGTGGTCGCCTCGGCCGAGAACGCCAGCCGGACGTCCTGCGTGCCGTTTCCCGTCGTGGGAACCCGCACCCGCAGCCCGAACCGGTCGACGCCGATCGGCCGGATCCGCCCGGTCGCACCGCCCGGGGACCGCAGCGCGGGGGGCAGGTGCCTGCGCAGCGCGGTCAGCATGTCGGGGTGCGCCCGGTCCAGGTGCTCCAGCCACGCCTGCTCGACCCGGCAGAACGGGTCCGGTTCAGCGGCCGACAGCTCGACCGGTGAGACGGGTGCGCAGCCCTCGGCGTCGGAGTACACCACCGACGACGGGTGCAGCCGCAGCAACGTCGCGCCCCGCCCGGCGTCGAGCAGGTTCGGGTGCGGCGCCCGCTCGGCCAGCCGCAGCGCGCGGTCCCGCCCCGTCCTCGGGTCGGGCTCGCGCAGGTGTCCCAGCAGCCAGAGCAGCTCGCGCACGGGCTCGGGCAGCGGGACCGGCGTCGCGCCGGTCAGCTCCAGCATCACCGGCAGGCCGTCGACGGCGAGCCGGGTCTGTTCACGGACCGGGTGGTCGTCGGGCAGCAACAGGTCGGTCGTGCCGTCCGGCCACGTGTGGTGCATCAGTGGCGCGCACGGTTCCGGTTCGCCGGTCCCGACGAGTGCGGCGCGACCGCCGCGGGTGACCAGGCTGCGGGCGCGCTCGGCGACGGCTGGCGTCGGCGGGCGTCGCGTGCGGGTGGTTCCCACTCTCACCTCCATTAGGTAACCCTTACCTAATCAGGTGTGAGTGTTCCCTGTCCAGTGCTGGGTGAGGTGCCGTTGGGCCGGGCCGCAAACCCCCGTTGTCTACCCGTCGTGACCCGACCGTTAGCGTCTGTCGGCGTGATGACCGTGCCCTCGGGTTCCGCTGCCGACCCGTGGCCGATCCGTCCGCTGCTGGCTGCGCTGGTCGACGACACCAGCCTGCTGCAGCCGCGGGCCGTCGCACCGGGTGTCGACGCCGTGGTGTCGCGCTACCTGGCCGCTCGCGACGGTCACTACGGAGGCCTCGTCGGCCGGCTGGTCTGCCCGGCCTCGCAGCTGCCCGCCGTGGTCACCGAGCTGGCCCGGTCCGCCCCGAACCGACCCGCCGAGCTCGCGCTCGTCGTGGACACCGGACTCGGCGCGGTCCCCAAGGCCCTGTCCACGGTGTTCTCCCGGTCCAGCCTGCTCACACCGAGCACCGTCGAGTGCGCCGCCCCGCCGGACGTCGACGGGATCTGGCTGGAACGCGTCTCCGAGTTCGTCCCCGACGAGGTCACCCCGGTCGTCGAACCGCGCCGCCCGGTCGACGGTGACGCGGAGGGCACGGTCGCCTGGCTGGCGGCGGTCCGCAAGGTCGCCGAGCACGGCTGCACGCCGAAGATCAGGATGGGCGGCCCGCGGCCGTCGGACGTGCCCGAGGTCGAGGACGTGTACGCCTTCCTGCAGGCGGGTCTGGAGAGCGGTGCCGGCGGGATCTCGGCGCAGGGTGTCGACCGGATCGTCCGCGAGGAACCGTCCGGCACGTTCACCCGGGGCAGGCACGGTCTGCTCAACCTGATCGCGGCGGTCGCCCGGATGACCGGTGTCAGCGCCTCGCCCGATCCGGTGCCGGACGCACTGGAGTGCACCGACGGCGAGAAGCTCGCCCGCGAGCTGGACGAGCTGCCCCCGGCCGCCGTCGAGCAGGTCCGCAGCGTTCTGCCGCGGTGCGGCGTCGACCCGGACCCGGTGCCGATCGCCGATCTCGTCGCCCTCGGGCTGCTGGACTGAGCAGTGTCGCCCCAGCAGCCGACCCAGCAGCCGACTCCGTTGCGGATCGGGTTCCTCGGCCCGCACGCCACCTTCACCGAGCAGGCCCTGCACACCCTGCCCGAGTCCCGGGACGCCGAACTGGTGCCGCTCCCCGGCGCACCGGCGGTGCTCGCCGCCGTCCGCGACGGTTCGGTCGACGCCGGTTGCGTCCCGATCGAGAACACCGTCGAGGGCGCGGTGCCCCCGGTGCTCGACGGCCTGGTCGCCGACCCGCCGCTGGTCGTCACCCGGGAGGCCCGGATCGCCGTCCGGTTCTGCCTGCTCGGCCGCCCCGGGACCGGGCGGACCGGTGATCTCGGCGCGATCCGCACGGTCGCCTCGCACGGTCACGGCATCGCGCAGACCAGGGGCTGGCTGGCCGAGCACCTGCCCGACGCCGAGATCCGGGTCAGTTCCTCCACCGCGGAGGCCGCCGCGCAGGTCGCCCGCGGCGAGGTGGACGCCGCCGTCGCGGCGCCGCTCGCGGCGAGCCGGAACGGGCTCGACGTGCTGGCCGACGACATCGCCGACAATTCCGGCGCGGTCACCCGGTTCGTGCTGCTCACCCGGCCCGCGCTCCCGCCGGAACCGACCGGCTGGGACCGCACCATGCTCGCGGCGACCACCACCAACCGGCCCGGCACCCTGCTCGGCCTGCTCACCGAACTGACCATGCGCGGGATCGACCTGACCCGGATCGAGTCCCGCCCGGTCAAGGACCGGCACGCCGAGTACTGGTTCCACCTCGACTGCTCCGGGCACGTCGCCGAGCCGGCGATGGGGGAGGCGCTCGCCGCTCTGCACCGCCGCTGTGACCGGCTGATCTACCTCGGCTCGTTCCCGCGGTCCGACGCGCGACCGGAGCAGCCGGGCGGCACGGGCAGCCCGGTGGCGCCGCCCGCTGCCGCGACCGCCGACGACTACGCGGCGTCGCAGCGCTGGCTCAGCACCGTCCGCGAAGGGACGGGCCGGTGAGCGACGAGACCGCCACCGCGTTCGCCGCGACCGACGGCGGGACCCGGGACGCCCACGTCCCGCCGGACGACGGTGCCGTCCGGCTGGTGCTCGTGCGGCACGGTCGCACCCCGTCGAACGTGCGGCACGCGCTCGACACCAAGCTCCCGGGCCCCTCGCTCGACGCGCTCGGTCACGAGCAGGCTGCCGAGGTCGGCCGGTTGCTCACCGGCTGGCCGGTCCGCGCCCTCTACTCCTCCCTGGCCACCCGCGCCCGCGAGACGGCGGCCCCGATCGGTGCCGCGCTCGGCCTCGACGTGCAGCTGCTCCCGGGGGCGCACGAGATCTTCGTCGGGGAGCTGGACAACCGGGCCGACGACGAGGCCCGGGCCCGGTTCGACGAGGTCTTCGCCTCCTGGTGGGGCGGTGACGTCGACCGGCCGATGCCCGGTGGCGAATCCGCGCGCGACGTCTGGGACCGGTTCCTGCCGGACCTGGACACGGCCCTCGACGGTGTCGACAGCGGCGCCGTCGTGGTGGTCAGCCACGGTGCGGCGATCCGGCTCGTCACGTTCGCGCTGCTGGACTCCCGGGGTGCGCCGGGGACCGCCCCCGCGACCTTCGGCCGGGACCGGCCCGTCCCGAACACCGGGCGGGTGGTCCTGCGGCGGGACCCGGACGGCTGGGCCCTCGAACTGTGGGACCCGATGCCCCGGGACCGGACCTCCGCGCACTGAGCCCTCGCCGACCCGGTGACACCGTCGCGAACACGCGGCCGGCAGGGCGAGCCCGGCGCCGGGGGCGGGTTCAGAAGTAGATCGCGAGCGGTCCGCGGGGGCCGTCGACGACGGTCACCTCGGTCCGGAACACCCGGGTCAGCACCTCGGAGGTGATGATCTCCGAGGGGGGCCCGACGACCGAGATCGCGCCGTCCTCGATCGCGCAGATCGTGTCGGCGTAGTGCCCGGCGAAGTTGATGTCGTGCAGGACGACCACCACCGTCCGCCCCAGCTCGTCGGCGGCCCGGCGGAGCTGGCGCATCATCTGCACCGAGTGCTGCATGTCGAGGTTGTTCAGCGGCTCGTCGAGCAGCAGGTACTCGGTGTCCTGCGCGAGCACCATCGCCACGTAGGCGCGCTGACGCTGCCCGCCGGAGAGTTGGTCGAGGTAGCGGTCCTGCAGCGGCACCAGATCGAGGAACTCGATCGCGGCGTCGATGTGACGCTCGTCGTCGACGGTCAACCGGCCCTGCGAGTACGGGAACCGGCCGAACCCGACGAGCTGGCGGACCGTGAGCCGGGTGACGAAGTTGTTCTCCTGCCGCAGGATCGACAGGACCTGGGCGATCGTGCGGGAGGCGGTGGTCGCCACGTCGTACCCGCCCACCTCGATCGCCCCGCGGTCCGGCCGCAGCAGCCGGCCGATCATCGTGAGCACGGTGGACTTGCCGGCACCGTTCGGGCCGACCAGCGCGGTGACGCCGCCCTGGGGGATCTTCAGGTCGATCGGGCCGATCGAGACCTCGGAGCTGTAGGTCTTCGTGACGTCGGTCAGCGAGATCACAGTCGGCCCTTCCGGAGCAGGAACACGAGGAACACGGTGCCACCGACCAGCTCGATGATGATCGTCACCGCCCCCTGGGCGTAGAAGACGTGCCGGAGCACCACGTAGGCGCCCGACAGCACGGTCACGCCGATCAGGAACGACATCGGCAGCAGCAGTCGGTGGCCGTAGGTGTCGGCGAGCTGGTAGGCCAGCGTCGCGACCAGGAACCCGAAGAACGTCATCGGCCCGACGAGCGCGGTCGTCATCGCCATCAGGATCGAGACCAGCAACAGGATCCGGCGCTGTTCGGCGAGGTGGTTCACCCCCAGCGCCCGGGACACGTCACCGCCGAGCGCGACGACGTCGAGCCGCCGGGCCCGCCAGTACAGGACGGCGGCCGCGACCAGCGCGATCGGGATGGCGTAGACCAGGTACTCCGACCGCGCGTTGGACACGTTGCCGAACAGCCGGGCCGTCAGGACGTCGAATTCGCTCGGGGTCAGCAGGCGCTGCAGGAAGGCCGAGAGCGACCCCAGGCCACCGCCGATGACGACGCCGACCAGCAACATGATGTGCAGGTTCGCGAACCGGCCGGACAGCAGCCAGCTGTAGAGCAGGGTGGCGAAAGCAACCATCAGACCGGCCTGGAGCAGGAACTGCGCCGGGCCGGTGACCAGGACGAACCCGGCGACACCGAACAGGAACACCGCGGCGGTCTGGACGGCGACGTACAGGGCCTCGAAGCCCATGATCGACGGGGTGATGATCCGGTTGTTCGTCGCCGTCTGGAAGCTCACGGTGGCGAACGACTGGCAGAGCGCGACGACGAGGATCACGACCACGTCGGTCGTCCGCATGGTGACGATCCGCCAGAAGCCGTCCGTGCCGAACGGCATCGGGTTGCCGTAGGTCAGCAGGATGGTGACGAAACTCAGCGACAGCACGGTGAGCACGGCCATCGACGCCCAGTAGCGGATCGCGTGCCGCCGGTCGTGCAGCGGCCGGGTGCGCCGCGTCGGGCCGGCCGCGGCGCGGGGCACGGTGTCAGCCACGGCGACGCTGCCTCAGCAGGAGGAACACGAACACCACCGAGCCGACCAGCCCCAGTACGAGCGAGACGGGCACCTCGAAGGGCATGACGACCGTCCTTCCCACCAGGTCGCACGCGGTGACGACGGCGATGCCGAGCAGACAGACCCACGGCAGGTTGCTGCGCAGGTCGTCACCCCGGAACATCGAGACGATGTTCGGCACGACGAGCCCCAGGAAGGGCAGCGCACCGATGACGACGGTCGTCACCCCGGTCGCGACGGCGACCATCCCGGTGCCCATCAGCAACACCGCGTTGTAGTTGACGCCGATGTTGGTGGCGATCTCCTTGCCCAGCCCGGCCACGGTCAGCCGGTCCGCGACGAGGAAGACCGCGAGCGTGACACCGGCGACGATCCAGAGCAGCTCGTACTGGCCCCGCAGCACCGAGGTGAAGCTGCCGGCGAACCAGATCCCCAGGTTCTGCAGCATGTCGGTGGTCAGCGCGAGGAACGTAGACACCGAGCTGACGACGGCGCCGAGCATGATGCCGATGATCGGCACGATCAACGACGAGCGCAGCGAGACCCGGCGCAGGACGGCGAAGAAGACCAGGGTGCCGACGAAGGCGGACAGGATCGCCCCGGCCATCCGCGCGGTCGTCGGCGCGGTCGGGAAGAGGATCATCGTGACGAGCAGGCCGAGGCCGGCCCACTCGGTGGTGCCGGTGGTGGAGGGTTCGACGAACCGGTTCTGGGTGAGCAGCTGCATGACCAGCCCGCACAGGGCCATCGCGGCGCCGGCGAGCACCAGGGCGACGGTGCGCGGGATGCGGGTGATCCCGAACATCTCGGCACCGTCCTCGCCGCCGAAGACGTCGTAGACACCGACGGTGAGCGAGAGCAGCAGCAACCCGCCGGTCCCGAGCGTCGCCAGGACGAGCGGTGCGGCGCCCCGGAGGCGGCGCGCCGTCGACGGGGGAGCGGGTGTGGCGGTGGACATTCGCGGGCCCTTCGGCATCACGTCCACCTCCCGGCCCGCGGGGACGGGCGGCGGGCCGGGAGGTGGCGAGGATCAGGACGCGGGCGCGGCGTTCGACTCGAACGCGTCGGCGATCGACTCGAAGAGCTCGGTGTAGGCCTGGATGTCCTCGGTCAGGTAGAAGTTCGAGGCCAGGTACACGATCTTGTTGTCGCGGACGGCGGGGACGTTCTGCAGAGCGGGTGAGTTCTGGATCAGGTCCGCCGCCGGGACGTAGTCCTCGCCGGTCGAGGACAGCGGGGCGTCCCGGTCGAGCACGAGCAGCCAGTCCGGGTTCGCGGCGGCGATCGCCTCGACGCTGATGTCGTCACCGTGCGAGACGTCGTCGGCGGCCGTGTCCAGGGCCGGGGTCAGCCCCAGGATCTCGAAGACCGGGCCGATCGAGCGGCCGGTGACCGGTGCGACGTAGGAGATCGTGCGGCCCGAGGTGAGCAGGCCCATCACGGTCTGCTCCGGGTCGTAGGCCTCGGTCGCCCGGGCGGCGGCCGCGTCGAGCGCGTCGGCGAGCTGCTGCGCGTCGTCCTCCCGGCCGAAGGCCGTCCCCAGGCCGAGCACCTGCCGCTTCAGCTCCTCGTCGAGGGGCTTCCCGTCCTGCGGGTCGAAGGTGAGGACGGCGGCGTCCGGGGCCGCGGCGCGGATCTCGTCGGCCTGGTCGGAGAACCGTCCGCCGTTCACCACCAGATCGGGGTTCGCGCCGACCAGGGCCTCGAGATTGGGTTCCCGGTGGGTGCCCATGTTGGCGATCGAGCTGTCCTGGCGGTAGCTCATCTCCTCCGGCATGAGGTCGACCGGTGCGGCGACCAGCGGGATGTCCCACTCCTCGAGCGTGCGGAACGCCTTGTTGTCGGTGGCCGCGACCCGCTGGGCCGGGAACGGGACGGTGACCACCCCGGTGTTGTCGGTGACCTCGACCGTGCCCCCCGCGGCAGCGGGCTCCTCGGTCGGACCGGCTCCGCAGGCGGCGAGGGCGAGTGTCGCGGTGAGGACCGAGGCGACGAGCCCCGCGCGGGAACGGTGCGTGCTTCTCAACGAACTTTCTCCTTGCCGGCGGACGGGCTGCGATGAGGCACGCCCAAGATGAACGCAGGCAAACCTAAGCAAATTCTGTGCAACCACAAGTATTTCGTCGGCTATCGAGGTTCGGATCACACCACCGACACCGTCCCGGCGGCATGCGATCCCACGACGTGGGTCGGCCGTTCACCTGCGTCCGGAGTGGCCGGGCGTGGTCCGGCCGATCAGTCTGCGGGCCACCATCTCGACGGTCACCAGCGCCGCGATGGTCTCCGCCGCGAGGAGCCCCGCCAGCACGAGGATCTGCGCGGCGGCCGCCTGGACCGGGTCACCGCTTCCGAGCAGGACGCCGACGAAGGCGCCGGGCAGGGTCACCAGCCCGACGGTCCGGGTCTGGTCGAGCGCGGGCACCAGCGAGTCGTGTGCGGCGTCGCGAATCACCAGCAGGGCTGCGTCCCGGGGCGGAAGTCCGAGCGCGAGCGCGGCCTCGTACTCGCCGAACCGGTCGGCCAGCTGAGCCAGTGCCCGCCGACCTGCGAGCGACGTCGCCGTCATCGCGCCACCGATGATGATCCCGGCGACGGGCACGATCGCGACGCCGGTGAGGGGCACCGCGCCGGTCGCGAGCACGATGCCGAGAACAGGTGCCGTCCCTGCTCCGATCGACACCCCGGCGAGGAGTCCGGAGCGCTCCGGGGTCAACCGCCGGCCGGAGGTGAACGTGGCGGCGCCGA
The DNA here is from genome assembly GCF_040659795.1 of Pseudonocardia sp. NPDC049635. Lineage (NCBI taxonomy): Bacteria > Bacillati > Actinomycetota > Actinomycetes > Pseudonocardiales > Pseudonocardiaceae > Pseudonocardia > Pseudonocardia sp. NPDC049635. The sequence goes on along the minus strand of NZ_JBFAON010000008.1, from coordinate 51,608 downwards.
GCATGAGGAGGACGAATCCGGCGGTCGTCCACCCGTTGCGGAGCACGACGACGATGACGACGGCGACCGCGCCGAGCTGTACGACGGCACGACAGGTCGCCCACGCCGACATCCGGGCCGTCCCGGTGGAGCCCACGAGGGCCGCGATCACCGCGACGGCCGTCAGTGCCACGACGGCCACCGCCGTCGGCCACGCGGCCAGCGTCTGGGTTCCGGTCACCGGCTCATTGAACTCGCCCGGTCCGGTGACCGGCTGCGGCCCCACGACCGTCCGCGGTGCCCTCATGAGGACCGGCCGGAGGGTGCCCCGTCGGGTGCGAGGGAGTGCGTGGCCGCAGCGCCGCCACCCGGCCCGGCAGGGGTCGCGGCGGGCCCTGAGCCCGTTCAGCCCCAGCCGAGCTCGTGCAGCCGCTCCTCGGAGACCCCGAAGTGGTGCGCGATCTCGTGCACCACGGTGATCGCGACCTCGTCGACGACCTGTTCGTCGTCCTCGCAGAACTCGAGCACCGCGTCCCGGTAGATGGTGATCCGGTCGGGGAGCTCACCGGTGTAGTCGGCGGTCCGCTCGGTCAGCGCGACACCCTCGTAGAGCCCGAGCAGGTCCGGTTCGTCGGGGTTGCGGGCCTCGACCAGCACGACGACGTTGTCCATCGCCGCGGCGAGCTGCTCGGGAACGAGATCGAGTGCGTCGCCGACCAGCTCCTCGAACCGGTCCGGCGTCATCGTGACGGGCACGGTGTCAGTCGTCGAGGCCGGGCAGGCCCGGCGGGACGTCGAGATCCGGCGACGGCGGGGCGCCGCCGTCCGGCGTGGGTGGCTGCCCGGCGCCGGACTGCTCGGCCGGTGCCGGCGAACCGGGGGCCGACGGGTCGGCCGGGGCGGACGGGTCGGCCGGGTCGCCGGGCGCAGCCGGGTCGGCGGGGGCACCCGGCGCGGTCGCCGCGGGCGGGGCGGGCTGGTCACCGACCACCAGGTTCCCGCGGACCGAGCCGGTGATCGAGGCGAACCCGCTGCCGTCCGGCAGCAGGGTCCCGATGTTGCAGTTGACCTTGCGGCTGCCCGCCTCCCAGGACGCCTCGGAGAGGTTGCCCCAGTAGACGGTGAGGCCCTTCTCGCCGATGACCCGGTCGTTGCCGGCGAAGGTGTTGGCGGCCTCGGTGCAGGCGGGCTGCAGGAAGCCGTCCTGGTCCTCGACCGAGGGGAACTCCTCCGGGAACTCGGTCGACAGGTCGATCACGCCGACGGTCTCGACCGCGTGCGGGCCCGCACAGTCGGTCGGGTCGCCGACGGTGCGGCCGTCGATCGCCAGGCAGGTGCCGGCCGGGTGGACGGCGGACTGGTCCTGATCGGCGACCCGCCCGGTGATCGGGAGCATCGCCCCGCTGCGGGACGCCATCTGCAGGCCGCAGCGCATCCCCTTGTCCCCCTCGTCCCAGCGCTGCTGGGACGGCTTGAGCGCGCCGACCCGGAACTTGCCGTCCGGATCGAACTTCCCGCCCAGGTACTGCGTGACGACCGGTGTGCAGCGCTCGGCGACCAGGGTCTGCCAGGCCTGGTCGGTCGGGAACACCACCTGGTCGGCGAGCGCGACCCGCCCGGCCTGCTCGAACAGGTGCGGCTGCGCGCAGTCGACGGCAGCGGTGTCGGTCGCGTCGGCCCGGGTCCAGTTCAGGCAGGTGCCCGCGGTGTCGGGCGGCGGGGGGAGCGGCGGCGGCGCCTCGACCCGCGGCGGCACCCCGGACGAGGCGAACGAGCCCAGTACCGGGACCTCCGCGCCGAGCAGCGAGTCCAGCGACGCCACGGTCAGCATGAGGAACGCGCCGATCAGGATCCCGATGCCGACCCGGCGGGCGCCGAGCGGGCCGCGCTGCGCGCCGTGGTCGTGGGAGACCGCGGCGCCCGGCCCGTCACCGGCGGCCCTGCGACGGCGCCGGGTCGGCGCCACCGGGGTCGCCGTGGTGCCGGCCGGGCGGGTCAGCAGGGACGTGGTGCCACCCGCGCCGCCGCCTGGATCCCCGCCCGTGGCACCGGCCGACGCTGCTCCGAACCCCGCGCGGCCGTAACGCCCGTCGTAGCCGTCGTAGACCTGTTCCCCGGGGCCGGCGGGCCCGGGGTCGGCGGGCCGGCGGGGAGCGGAGCCGGTGCGGGAGCTGGGATCCATGGCACCCCCCATGATGCAGCGGGCCGTTCGGCGGCTTCATCCGGCCAGGGTCGCGGGGCGGCGGTCGGTCGGGCGGGTGCTGTGAACGTGCAGGTGACGGCCCGGCCGGGCGGCCGCTGCGGCCGCTCGTCGGCGGCACGGCCCACCCGTCGGCGCCGGCCGATCGAGCTCGACCCGATGGTGGACACCGGCCGCCGTCGAGCAGGTCTGCGGTGCGTCGATCCGAGCGGCACGGAGGCCGATGTGAACGAGCACTGAGGCCGGGAAGGTCGTCCGGCGCGGCACTCGACCTCCGACGACCAGTGAAATCTCGTGCCAGAGTTGACTGGAGTGAAGGGTCGTTATACTTTTTCCATCGTCTCCTTTGCTCCGTGGAGTCTGTTTAGGTCCCATTGTCACTGGCCATGGCCTCGCAGCGAACCCCTGCTCGAGGCAGGGGTGAAGATCAATACAAGTTGCTAGCCATCGAAGGAGATGGGTGTCGCATGACGGAGACCGCTGTCCGGCCGGCGCACTTCACGGTCTGGGATCTGCTGCGTACCGGCCGCCGCATCGCCTCGGACGAAGGTGCCGCCGCCAAGCCCGCCGTGATCTGTGAGGAGGCCCGTCTCACCTTCGCCGAGCTCGAGGAGCGCGCGTCGCGGTTGGCATCGGCTCTGGCCGCACGAGGTTTCACCCGCGGTGAACGGGCGGCGGTGCTCCTGCACAACCGGATCGAGTACCTGGAGATCTTCTTCGCGTTGGCTCGGTTGGGCGGGGTGATCGTCCCGGTGAACTTCCTCTTCAAGTCGGAGGAGGTGCATCGACAGCTGCAGGACTGCGGGGCGCGCTGGCTCTTCGTGCAACGTTCGCTCTATGCCGGATCGGTCGAGCCGTTCCGGTTGCACCTCGGCAACACTCCGCTCGCCGTGGTCTCACTGGACGACGAGATCCCCGACTCGCTCCGCTACGCGGACCTCATCGCCTCGGGCGAGCCCGAGGGGGTGGACGTCACCGTCGACGAGAGCGATCTGTTCGTGCTGCAGTACACCTCGGGCACCACAGGGCGTCCGAAGGGAGCGATGCACACTCACGCCACCGTGCTGGCCAACAGTCAGCAGCAACTCGGTGATTTCGGCATCACATCGGCGGACAAGTACCTGTCCGTCCCCGCGCTGTGCTGGGCGGCCGGTTTCCACATGCTCACCCTAGCGACGTTGTGGGCCGGCGGGACGGTGGTGCTCCATCCCAGCGGGAAGCTCGACGCCTCGGCGCTGGTGTGCGCACTGGAGCGGACGCGGGCGACGATGGTGGTCCTGGTGCCGTCCGTGCTCAGACTGTTCCTGGAACAACCGATCGAACATGCCGATCTCTCCGCGTTGCGTCGCGTCCACTCCGGTGCGGAGCCGGTGCGGGTGCACCTGCTTCAGGAACTGTTGCGGCGGTTGCCCGATATCGAGCTGATCCAGGTCTACGGACTGACGGAGCACCCGGTGTGCCTGACGTACCTGGAACCACGGTTCGCGGAATCCAAGATCGGGTCGTCCGGTCGGCCCAGCCGCATCGTGGACCTCAAGATCGTCGACGCCGACGGCGGTGAGCTCCCCCGCGGCGAACCCGGTGAGATCGTGCATCGTTCGCCGGCGCTCGTCGTCGGGTACCACAACCGGCCCGAGGAGACGGCACACGCGTTCCGGGGCGGCTACTACCACACCGGCGACCGCGGCTACCTCGACGACGAGGGATTCCTCCATGTCCAGGGCCGGATCAAGGACATGATCATCTCCGGCGGGTTGAACGTCTACCCGGCAGAGGTGGAGCGGATCATCGAAGCCCATCCCGCGATCGCGGAGGCGGCCGTCGTCGGGGCTCCGGACGAACGGTTCGGTGAGGTCGGACGGGCTCACATAGTTCTGCGCGACGGCATCCAGGTCACCGAGGAGGAACTCGCCGAGCACGTCCGCCGCGACCTCGCCGACTACAAGGTGCCGCGGCGGTGGGTGACGCACGACGAACCGTTGCCGCGGACCGCCTCGGGCAAGTTGCAGAAGTTCAAGCTCACCACACCCACCCCGAGCTGATGGTCCCCCTGGCACGACCGCCCGTGTGCCCGCTCCTATCGGCCGCCCCGCCTCGGCGACTGCTTCTCGTACACCTCCCCACGTCCGACCCGTCACCCTGTGCCACCGACCACCACGGCCCCCCCGGGCCGACAGACCGAGGAGACCGGAACATGCGTGCACTGAGCAACCAGGTCGCGTTGATCACCGGAGCCGGACGAGGGATCGGTCGGGCCACGGCGATCAGGCTCGCCGAGGCCGGCGCTCAGGTCGTCCTGAACGACCTCGACCGGGGTCTGCTCGACGAGACCACCGCCGAGATCGTTGCGGCAGGCGGTCACGCCTCCGGGTTCCCCGGTGACATCACCGATCCGACCTTCGCCGAGGCGTTCGTGAACCATGCCGTCGCTACGTTCGGTGGCATCGAGATCGTGGTCAACAACGCCGGCTGGATGGACATCGGCCCCGCGCAGAAGATCACCGACGCGCACTGGTCGGCCATGTTGGACGTCCACCTCACTGCGCCCTTCCGGATCCTGCGCGCTGCACACCCACTGCTCGCCCGGGCCGGTGCAGGCGACGAGGACCTGCCCCACCCGTACAGCAGGGTCGTCAACGTGACGTCGATCGCCGGGCTCGAGGGTGCACCGGGGGCGGCGCACTACTCCGCCGCCAAGGCCGGAATGGTCGGCCTGACCAAGACTCTGGCCAAGGAGTGGGGCCGACACCGGATCCGGGTCAACGCTGTCGCCTTCGGTGTCATCGAGACCCGGATGACCGGTTCTCGCCGTCCCGACCGGATCGCCACGACACGCACCGGCGCGGCGGCCCGGCTCGGTCTGGACGACCGGGTCCGTGAGCGACTGCTCAGCGCGGTCCCGCTGCAGCGCGCGGGCACCACCGAGGAGGCGGCAGGTGCGGTGTTCATGCTGTGCGCACCGGAGCCCGACTACGTCACCGGGCATGTCCTGGTGTGCAGCGGAGGTCTCTCCTCCATGTCGTAGGACCGCCCCTCGTTCGTTCCCGGCCCACACCGTCGTCCCCGGAGTCTCCTGATGAGCGCAGCCAAGCCGAAAGCCCCGATCGCACAGACCTCCATCCGAGCCGGGACCGACCGGTGATGACACGAGCCGGCACGACGCCGGACCGGGATACGATCCGGACCGATGCTCTTCGGACCGACGGATCGACGATGGCTGTGACCAGTCGGAGCGCCGGACCCGCCCGGTCGGGCGCCATCGTCGCGGCTGCGGCTGCGGCGTTCCACCGGTCCGGCTACCACCAGGCCAACGTGGGCACGATCGCCGAGAAGGTCGGCGTCACCGCCCCGGCCCTGTACCGGCACTACAAGGGCAAGCGGGCCCTGCTCGCCGCGGTCGCCGAGAAGGGTACCGAGCTCTTCAGCACGGCCCTGGACAGTGCGATCGCTCGCGGCGACACCCCCCGGGCCGTCCTCGACGGCGCCCACCACGAGCTGGCCGGGATCGCCGTCGAGCATCGGGTCTTCGCGGCCGTGCTGCAGCGCGACACCCGTTACCTCGACGAGTCGCAGCGAGCGCGCCACACCGAACGCTGGCGCGGGATCGCAGCTCGCCTGTCCGCCATCGTGCGAGCCGTCCGGTCCGACCTGTCCGTCTGGGACGCAGAGCTGCTCACCCGAGCATGGCTGGCCGTCGTCGGCAGTCCGTCCCACTACCGGCTGTCGATAGCCCCGGCACGACACCGGCAGCTCCTCGTCGCCCTGCAACGCAGCGTGTGTGGCAGCACCGCGCTGGTTCCCTCCGAGGACGAGCCGCGACCGCGACCGCACACGCCCGTTTCCGTGCTGCTCGACCGGGCCTCCCGCCGTGAAGCGATCATGGCGGTCGCCAGCCGGTTGTTCCGTGAACGCGGCTACCAGGGCGTCAGCATCGAGGAGATCGCCGAGGTCGCCCAGGTCACCGCCCCGACCGTCTACAGTCACTTCACCAACAAGGCCGAGCTGATGGTCGTCACCCAGGAGCGCGGTACGGCCTGGTTGCAGATGGAGATCGGTCGCGCGCTCGGCGGCGCTGCCGATCCGTACGAGGCGTTGACCGCGGTGTTCGCGTCGTATGCCACGTTCGGTGTGGAGTTCGGCGACCAGATCGCCATCGTCACCCGGGAACTGCACAACCTCCCCGCCGAGCAGTACGAGGTCGTACGACGCTCGCAGCGCGACTACGTCGCCGAACTGGTTCGCGTGGTGACCGCGTGCTCGCCAGGCATGAGGCAGCTCGACGCGGCGGTCCGGACGCACGGCGCGCTCGCGGTCGTCAACGAGATCACCAGGACCCGCCGCTTCCTCGGTCGTCCTCGACTGAAAGCGGAACTCACCGGTCTCAACATCGCGATGCTCACCCCTGGGAAGGGCCGAGACGATGCGCACTGAGAGCGAGTCCTACATCCGCAGCGAGCGCCCCGCACCCGGGATCCACCGGATCGTGCTGGCTCGCGCCGAGAAGCGGAACGCGCAGAACCCCACGTTGCTCTACCAGCTCGACGCAGCGCTCACCTTCGCCGCCACCGACCAGGAGGTCAAGGTCGTCGTGCTGGCTGCCGACGGACCCGACTTCTCCTCGGGCCACGATCTCTCCGCTCCGTTCGCCATGCCCTGCGCACCGGTCGCGACACTCGAGGGCGCCTTCGACGCTCCCGCGGCCGAGGGGCACTTCGCCTTCGAGTGCGAGGCCTTCCTCGGGTTGTGCCGGCGGTGGCGAGAACTTCCGAAGCCCACCATCGCCCAGGTCCAGGGCAGGGTCATCGCGGGCGGGCTGATGCTCGTCTGGCCGATGGACCTCGTCGTGGCAGCTACCGACGCCACGTTCGCCGACCCGGTGGCCGCTTTCGGCACGAACGGTGCGGAGTACTTCGCGCACGCCTACGAGATCGGTGCCCGACGTGCCAAGGAGATCCTCTTCACCGGTGACGCCATCGGTGCCGAGGAAGCCCGCGCGATCGGCATGGTGAACCAGGTCGTCGAGCCGGACCGGCTCGAACGGGCCACCCTCGAGCTCGCGATCCGCATCGCCGAGCGCCCGGCCTTCGGTCTCAGGCTCGCCAAGGCGAGTGTCAACCGCTCCCAGGACGCCCAGGGTCTGCAGCAGGCCCTCGACACCGCGTTCGCTCTGCACAATCTCGGCCATGCCAACAACCTGGCCCGCTTCGGCGCCCTCATCGACCCCTCCGGAGTCGATCTCGTCCGGGCGCGGACGTCACGACGGAGGTCCCCGTCGTCCACCGACGACCTCGGCTGATCCACCCGCCGGCCCTCCGCTTCCGGTGACCGAAGCTTCACGACCCCGACGAGCCAGGAGCTCGCACCTCGCCCGTGAGTGACCTCCTACCGAGATGGAGACGTACCGATGCCCGATCCTGAATCCGTGGCCGATCGATCCCCGAGAGGGACCGCAGACCCTGCACTGCGAACCCATGTGGACGTCGCGACGTCGCGGCGTGCCGCGTGGGCCGGCGGGGTCGGCACGACCGTCGAGTACTACGACTACTCGGTCTACGGCTTCCTCGCCGTCGTGATCGCCCCGCAGTTCTTCCCCTCGGACAGCCCCACGGCGTCGGTGATGGCGGCGCTGCTGCTCTTCGCCACCGGGTTCGTGCTGCGGCCCGTCGGCGGGGTGATCTTCGGGCACATCGGTGACCGATACGGCCGGAAGACCGCCCTCATCGCGACCCTTCTCATGATCGGGATCGCGAGCGGCGGTATCGGCCTGGTCCCGACCTACGACAGCATCGGGGTGTGGGCCGCGGTCCTTCTCGCATTGCTCCGCTGCGCGCAGGGTCTGTCTGCCGGTGGTGAGCTCGGTGGATCGACGGTGTTCATCGCCGAGTCGACCGGGAAGGGCAGGAAAGCAGCCTACGGTGCCGCGACGATGATCGGGATCTCGCTCGGGTTCTCACTCGCCGGAGCGGTCGCCGGCATGGTTTCTGCACTGCTGTCGCCGGAGGACCTGGCCGCGTGGGGGTGGCGGATCCCGTTCCTCCTGAGTCTTCCGCTGTGCCTGTTCTGTCTGTGGCTGCGTCGGCGTGCCGACGAGACCGTGACCACTCCGTCGAAGAGCAAGGACGGTGTGCCGGTGGCCCAGGTCTTCCGGGAGGACGCCGGCACCGTTCTGCTCGCCTCCGGTCTGGCCATCGCTCTGTTCGGTGTCGGCTACATCGGACTGACCTATCTGAGCGTCCATCTGATCCAGGTCCTGGGGTACCCGCCCACCCAGGCCTACTGGGTGGCCGTCGTCGCCATCTTCACTTCCTGTGGGGGTGCGATCATCGCGGGTCGGGTTTCCGACCGGATCGGCCTGATGACGGTGGCGCGGGGCGCAATGTTGACCTTCGCCGTCGTGAGTCTCCCGGCCTTCTACATGATGACGCTGGGCAGCATCCTGCTCGTGACGATCGCCTTCACCACACTCATGATCGTGTACGTCGTCGCGTCGACGCCGATCGTCACCGGAGTCCCGATGCTGTTCCGGCCGAAACACCGCTACACCGCGACCGCACTGGTCTGGAACGTCGGCGCCGTCGTCGCCGGAGCGACCACCCCGCTGGTGTCGTTCTGGTTGGTGGAGGTGGCCGGGAGCTCACTCGCGCCGGTCATGCTCTGCGTCCTCTGGGCGCTGATCGGCGTCGTGTGCGCCGCCCTGGTCCGGCGCCGCCTGGTCGAGATCGAGACGGGGTCGTCCGTGCCGCCACCTGACCGGCAGGCCTGATCCCGGGAGAGCGCGGGCCTACCGGCCTATTCGCCATCGGCCTGGAAGGACCACCGACCAGGCTCCAACGACACGAGACCACGGAAGGCGGACGAACGTGACCGCACGAAAACCGGTGGGCGCCTCGGTGCAGTGGGACGAGATCGGCGAGGGGATCGTCGTGCTCCGGCTCGATCGCCCTCCTGTGCACGCCATGGATCTGGAGATGTGCCAGGCGATCAGCACCGCCTGCCGGACGGTCCGCGAGCGTGCCGAACCCGGGGCGGCGGAACCGGTCCGGGCCGTCGTGCTGACCGGAAGTGGCTCGGTGTTCAGCGCAGGGGTCGATCTCGCGGCCATCGTGCGCGGCGGTGCGGACTACGTCGCCCGCTTCCTCCCCTCACTCGACCGGGTCTTCTCCGACGTCCTCACGCTCGAGGTCCCGGTGGTCGCGGCGCTCAACGGCGCGGCGGTCGGCGGGGGTTGTGTCCTGGCCTGTTGCGCCGACCGCCTCGTCGCGGTGGACACCGCGGCCCCGTTCGGACTGCCGGAGCTCGCCCTCGGGGTCCCCTTCCCGGTCGCAGCATTCGAGGCGGTGCGCCACACCATGAGGAGTGCGACCACCGCCGCCGTCTACGGCGGCCGCGTCGGCACCCTTGACGACGCTCCGTGGGCGGGGGTGCTGCACGATCGCCGGTCTCCGGCCGATCTGCTCCGTACCGCGATCGAGACCGCAGAGGCTCTCGCCGGGGCCGATCGTCGCGCGTTCGGCCGCAGCAAGCGACAGTTGCTGAGGCCGATCGTCGACCGGATCGTCACGCACGCAGACGCCGATCTGGAGTTCGCCCGACAGATCTGGCTCGAGCGGCTCGACTCCGGCGAGTTCCGCCGCTTTCTCGACACCCTGTCCGCATGAGCCGGAACAGGGTTCGGCTGAGCGTGTGCAGCGGTTCTTCGGGTGAGCGCACCCCCGCAGCACCTGCCGTCCGGGTCGAGCCTCCCTGTCGAGTGCTGGGTGTCCACCGGCGTGCAGTGCCCGACGGCCGGCGTCTGCCACGACTCGACCCGGCCGGCCTGGACGAACAGGTGCGGCCGGACGCGGTCGACGGTTGCGGTGTCGGTCGGGTCCGCCGGGCTCCAGCTCACCCGGGTCCATCCGGAGACCGCCGGTCGCCGCGGCGAGGTGTAGCTCGGCGTCCGCCCCGGGGTCCACCGGATCGCTTGGTCTCCGCACCGCCGGGCGAGGCGGACGTTAGGGTGCGTGCGGGGGGATGCGGCGATGGGTGAACAGCGATGACCGACGGACGGCACTCGGACGGGCAGGAACGGCCGGGATCCGGCGCGTCCCCGCCACCCACGGACCCGGGCGCGACCGGTGACGGCCCTCGGGGCCGGATCCGGCACCAGGACGGCAGCACCACGCCGCGGGAGCCCACCCTCGCGGAGAAGCGGGCCCGCGAGCAGAAGCTGCGCGCCGACCGCGAGGAGGTGCGCCGCCGCGAGGCCCGGTCGAAGACCACGAAGCGAGTGCTGATCGGCGCCGGTGCGACGATCGGCGTGGTCGCGCTGATCGCCGCCGTGTACGCCGCCTCCGGTGGGGGCTCCGAGACGGTCGAGGCGCACTGCACCGACGAGCAGGGCGTCATCGTGCCGGACGAGGTCTGCGAGCAGGCCACGGCGAGCCAGGGTCAGGTCGCCACCGGCGGCGGCGGGTTCGCCTTCGTGCCGATCTTCCTCGGTGGCGGCGGCCGGCAGTACCACTACACCTACGGTGGCACCGGCAACGTGGGGCAGGTCGCGACCGGCGGGAACGTGACCCCGCCGCCGAGCGGCACCACCGTGCGCAGCGGGACCAACGGCTCCACCATCGGGTCCACCACCCGCAGCGGGACGATCTCCCGGGGCGGGCTGGGCGTCGGTGGCTCCTCGACGTCCTCGGGCGGCTCCTCCACCTCCAGCGGGAGCTGAGGCGTGCGACGCGAACGCGGCACCCCGCGCCCCGGCTGGGAGAAGATCGTCGCCGAGCAGGGTCTGGCGTTCGGCACCCCGGGCCGGGACGGTTCCGGTGGTGAGCGCCCGTACTGGGACGAGTCGGTGCACTACAGCTTCGAGATGGACGAGATCCTCTCGCTGGAGGCCGACGTCGAGGTGTTGCACTCGATGTGCCTGTCCGCGGTCGACCACGTGGTGACCACCGAGCGGTTCGCCGACTTCGCGCTGCCCGAGTGGAGCTGGCAGGCGGTCGCCGACTCGTGGCGGCGGTCCGATCCGCACGTGTACGGCCGGTTCGACCTGCGTTACGACGGTTCGGGCCCGGCGAAGCTGCTCGAGTACAACGCCGACACCCCGACCTCGCTGCTCGAGGCGTCGATCCTGCAGTGGTACTGGCTGCAGGACGTGCACGCGGGCGACGACCAGTGGAACTCGCTGCACGAGAAGCTGGTCGAGCGCTGGGCGGAGATCAAGTCCGGGCTGCCCTCGGCGGAGGTGCACTTCACCTGGTCCGGGGCGGAGTCGACCGGCGAGGACCACATCACCGTCGGCTACCTGCAGGAGACCGCCGCCGAGGCCGGCCTCGACACCGTGGGTCTGTCGATCGAGGACATCGGCTGGGACTCCGCGCTGGACCGGTTCGTGGACCTCGAGGAGGCCCCGATGTCCGGCGTGTTCAAGCTCTACCCCTGGGAGTGGGTGCTGTCCGACGAGTTCGGCAAGCACGTCACCCGCAGCCTGCCGGAGACCCTCTGGCTGGAACCGTTGTGGAAGTCGCTGCTGTCGAACAAGGCGCTGCTCGCGGTGCTCTGGGAGATGTACCCCGGGCACCCGAACCTGCTCCCCGCCTCACTGGGCAACCCCGGCATCCTCACCGAGTACGTGCGCAAACCGTTGCTCGGCCGCGAGGGCGCGAACATCGCGATCGTCGCGCCCGGCTACGAGACGGCCACCGGTGGCGTCTACGGCGACGAGGGCTACGTCTACCAGATGTTCGATCCGCTCCCCGACTTCGACGGCTACCGCCCGGTGCTGGGGGCCTGGCTGGTCGGCGACACCGCGGCCGGGCTGGGCATCCGGGAGACCGCCGGCCTGATCACCGACGACGGCGCGGCGTTCGTGCCGCACCGCATCCCCCAGTCCTGACCGCTCCCCGCTCCCTCCGGAGGTACCACCGTGATCCTCGCCCAGGCGCTCGACGCCACCTACTGGGGTTTCCTCGGCCGTGGCATCGGCGCGATCCTGCTCTACGCCGTCATCGGCACCCTGATGATGCTCATCGGTTTCTGGGCGATCGACCTCACGACCCCGGGCAAGCTCCCGCAGATGGTGCGGGCCGGGCTGCCGAACGCGGTCACGATCACCGCCGCCGGGATGATCTCGATGGCGTTCATCATCGTGCTGGCGATCTACTCGTCCTACGGCTCGCTGCTGCAGGGCGTGATCTCGTCGCTGGTGTTCGGCCTGATCGGGATCATCGCCCAGGTCGGTGCCGTCCGGCTGCTGGAGTGGGTGACCGGCATCGACATCGGCGAGATCATCCAGTCCGAGGAGCCGCGGGCGGCGGCCAAGGTGGTCGCCGCGGCCCACGTGGCGCTCGGTCTGATCGTGGCGGTCGCCGTCTTCTGACCGGTCACCGCGCGCCGACGTCCTCGGCGAGCCCGCGGTCCAGGCCGGCCCGGGTGAGGGCGGCGGCGAACTCGGCGTGTCGTCCCTGCGGGGTGAGGGCGGCGAGCTCGTCCGGGTCGGTGGGGAGCCCGAGTCGGCGGGCGCCGTCGAGGGCCTTGCCGTCGAGCGCGGGCCGCAGCTCCGGCCACACCGCCTGGAGCTCGCGGGCGATGATCGAGGCACCGGTCGGGCCGATCCGCGGGAACCCGGTGAGCAGGGTCCGGATCCGTTGCGGGTCCCGCCCGGCGCGCTCGCGCAGCCTGCGCAGGTCCCCCGCGTGGTCGTCGACCAGCTGCCCGGCGGCCTCGCCGAGCGCGGTCGCCATCTGCTCGTCGACCCGCCGGTAGTGCGCGCGGTTCAGGACGTCCACCCGGTGCTGCCAGGTGGTGTCGCGCATCCGCCGCGGGGTACCGAGACCGGCGGCGACGAGTTCGCGGGTGGCGGCCACCGCCAGTGCCGACTGCACCGGCGTCGCCAGCAGCGTGCCCAGGACGAACACCCGGTACAGCGGGGCCGGGGTGTCCCGGAGCCGGATGCCCGCCTCGCTCGCGTACGTGGTCCCGGCGCGGTCGAGCAGCGCGGTCACGGTCGCACGGTGATCGGTCATGCGACGGGGCTACCCGCCCACCGGACCGGGACACCGCCGACGCGGGTTCGGATCGCACGGCGCCACGCCCGTCCGGCCTCAGGTGCCACCGACCGCCTGCGGGCTCTGCCGGCGGCCGACCACCCAGGCGACGATCTGGGTGCGCGAGGTGAAACCCAGTTTGGCCAGGGCGTGCTCGACGTGCGCCTCCACCGTCCGGCGGGACACGCCGAGCCGCTCGGCGATCTCCCGGTTGGTCATGCCCTCACTGACGAGCTCGGCGATCTGGGCCTCCCGCGGGGTCAGGGCGGCGATCGGCTCCGCCGGCTGCGGCCCGGCCGCGTCCGCCCCGCCGGCGGGTTCGCGGCGGCCGAGTGCGAACCGCACGGCCTCGGCGAGGGTCATCTGCGTGCCCCGCCGGAACGCGGCGGTGAACGGACGTTCCCCGATCCGGCGGGCCGACCGGACGCACTGGTCGTGGTACCGCCGCAGGCCGGGGAAGTTCGCCAGCGAGAACCCGATGGCCTGCCAGATCGAGTCCGCGGCCCCGAGCAGTGTGGCAGCCCGTTCGTGGGCTCGCCCCGAGGCGGCCACGCAGGCGAGCGCCTCGAGGCACTCGGCGATCCCGAGCCGGTCGTCGAAGGTCTCCTTCATCTCCAGGCTCGCCTCGACACTCCGTTCGGCGAGATCGTGGTCGCCCTGCCGCCACGCCTGCAACCCGGCGACCCACAACGCGTACGACCACGCCCACGACTCACCGTGCGGGCGGGTCAGTTCCCGGCAGCGGCGATGTGCCTCGGCCGAGCCCGCGAACTCCCCGGCGAGCACTCTCGCCAAGCCGAGCAGGATTAGGGTGGAGCACTCGCTGCCCCGGTCGGTGCTGTGCTCCAGCTGCCGTAACGACTCGTCGAACAGGGTGATCGCGCGGGGCAGGTCGTCGGCGAAGATCGCGGCCAGGGCGCGGCCCTGGGTGACGAGCGCGAGATCGGCGGTGTCCCCGGAGTGCTGCGCGATGCGCTCCGCCTCGTCGAGCAGCTCCGATCCACCGGTGGCGCCCTCCTGCAGCACGGCCAGGCTCGCTGCCACGCACAACGGGCGGACCCGGCCGGGGCGGAGCGGGTCCCCCGCCCGCAGGAGCTGCCCCAGCCAGTGCCTGCCCTCACCGAGCAGTCCACGGGTGATCCAGTAGTAGTAGAGCGTGGCGGCCATGTGCAGCCCGGTACCGGACTCGGACGGCACCGACACGCACAGCTCCAGCGCCGCCCGGATGTTCGCGTGGTCACGGCGCAGCCGCGCGAAGCGTTCCACCTGGCCGGGGCCGATCCAGTCGGTGAAGATCCCTTCGATCAGGCCGGCGTAGAAGTCCCGGTGCCGGAGCCGCTGCGTTCGCCACTCGCCCGCCTCGCTGAGCTTCTCCGCGCCGAACTGCCGGATCGTCTCGAGCAGCCGGTATCGGACCTGTGCCCCGTGATCCTCGCGGATCAGGATCGACTTGTCGACCAGGGAGGCGAGCAGGTCGAGGATGGACTCCCGGGGGAGCCGCTCGTCCGAGCACACTCCCTCGGCGGCGTCCAGCTCGATACCGCCGGAGAAGACCGACAGCCGCGCCCACAGCAGCTGCTCGTCCGGTGAGCAGAGGTCGTAGCTCCACGCGATGAGGGCACGCAAGGTCTGCTGGCGCGCCGGTGCGTTCCGGCTGCCCGTGGTGAGCAGGCTGTACCGGGACGTCAGGCGGTCGAGTATCTGCTCGGGGGACAGGGCGCGGAGCCGGACGGCGGCGAGTTCCAGGGCGAGCGGAAGACCGTCGAGCGCGTGGCACAGGCCCGCGACGGCGAGGTGGTTCTCCTGGGTGAGCGTGAAGCTGGGGAGCGCCGACGCGGCCCGGTCGAGGAAGAGGTTGACGGCGTCGTACTGGGGGAGTGCGGAGAGCTGCCGACACTCCGGCCCGGGCGTCGACATCGGCGGTATGACCAGGATGCTCTCGCCCGCCAGCATCAGTGGCTCCCGGCTGGTGGCCAGCACCTGCAGCCGCGGGCACGCCGAGAGCAACTGGTCGACCAGCTCGGCACAGGCGTCCAGCTGGTGCTCGCAGTTGTCGAGGACCAGCAGCAGGCGCTTCTCGGCCAGGTACGAGGTCAACGTCTCGACGTGCCACTCACCCGATCCCTCCCGCAAACCCAGGGCCTCGGCGACCGCATGGCCGAGGAGCCCGGGGTCGCGGAGCTCGGCGAGCGGCACGAAGCAGACACCGTGCTGGAACGTCCGCTCGGAATCGGCGGCGAGCTTCACCGCCATGCGGGTCTTCCCGACCCCGCCGACCCCGGTCAGCGTCACGAGGCTGGTCGAGGTCAGGAGCCGGCGGGCGTCGGCGAGCTCGCGGCGCCGGCCCACGAACCGGGTCACGCCGACCGGCAACCTGCCCGTGCTGGGGGACGAGGCCGGTGGGGGCATGTGGCGATCCTAGTGAACGCCATCACAGATCCACCCCGACAAGTCGTGTCGGCGATGTAAACGACGCGCGCCGCCCCCGACCGCCCCGATCTACGTACCGACCCCTCGGATCTCACGGTGCCCGGCCCCGGACCGGCCTGTCAGCGTGGCGCCGGCGACCTCGGCCCGGGGGGCGAGCCGGCCGCCACCAGCGGCCCCGTCCCCCCCGGCCGTCCCTACCACCACCAGGGGTGAATCACATGGTTCCCATCGTGTCCACCGACCCGGACGAGATCATCGACGCCATCGTCATGGGCGGGGTGCAGGACCCGTTCCCGCTCTACGAACAGCTGCGCGAGCTCGGTAACGGCCTGCACCGATCGAGCACGCTCGGCGGTTGGATCGCGACCCGGGCGGCGGACGTCCGGGCGAGCGCCTCGGACCACGAGACGTACTCGAACGACATGGCGGCGGCCACCGGGGCGGGGGCGCACGATCCCGACGATCCGCGGCAGCGACGGTTCGCCGAGATCCAGTCGAAGTTCCTGTTCTTCCTGGACCCGCCCGAGCACACCGCGGTCCGGTCGGTGTTCCGCAGCGCGTTCACCCCGCAGGCGGTCGCCGCGTGGCGCCCCGCGGTGGAGGCGATCACCGACGAGCTGCTCGCGGACTTCACCCCCGGTGACGAGGTCGACTTCATGGAGCGTCTCGCCGCGACCGTCCCGGTGTCGGTCATCGCCACGATCCTCGGTGTCCCCAAGGAGGACCACCCGCTGTTCCGGAGCTGGTCGGACGCGCTCACCCTGGCCACCGACCCCGCGGTGCAGGGCGAGGCACGCAACCGGGCCATCGAGTCCAGCATGGAACTGTTCGACTACCTCGCCGAGGTCGCCGAGGACCGCCGGGCGAACCCGCGCGACGACCTGGCGTCGACGGTGGTCAACACCCCCACCCGCGACGGTGAACCGCTGGACCGCACGATGGCGCTCGCCCAGACCGCCGTGCTGCTCGGTGCCGGCAACGAGACGACGACGAACCTGCTCGGCAACGGGATCACCATCCTGCTGGACCGGCCCGAGCTGCTGCGGCGGCTGATCGAGGACCCGGGCGCGATCCCGGCCGCCGTCGAGGAGTTCCTGCGCTTCGACCCGCCCTTCCACCTGGACTTCCGCAAGGCGAGCCGGGACACCGAGCTGGCCGGCACCGAGATCGCCGGGGGCTCGCCCGTCTACCACCTGATCGCCGCGGCCAACCGTGACCCGCGGGCGTTCGACGATCCGTCCACGGTCGACATCGACCGGGCCGACAACCGGCATCTGGCGTTCAGCCACGGGATCCACTTCTGCGTCGGCGCACCGCTCGCACGCCTCGAGGGCCGGGTCGTCCTGGAGAAGCTCCTTCAACGGTTCCCCGGTATCGCGCCCGGGAGCGAGGCGCCGGTCCGGCGGGTCACCAACATCGTGGCCCGGGGCTGGGAGAAGCGACCGGTCCGTCTGTGACGGCGACCGCGACCGGCAAGGGGGTGAACAGCGTGCAACGGGAGCCTCGAATCCGGACCGACGTGGTGATCGTCGGTGCCGGCCCCGTCGGACTGTACGGCGCGTACTGCGCCGGGTTCCGGGGCCTGCGGACCGTGGTCGTCGACGCACTGGCCGAGCCGGGCGGGCAGATCTCCGCCCTCTACCCGGAGAAGGAGGTCCGGGACGTGGCCGGCATCCCCCGGGAGCGCGGCCGCGGCCTGGTCTCCGCCCTGTTGGAGCAGGCGTCGACCTACGGCCCGGAGCTGCTGCTCGGGTGCCGCGTGCTGCGGTTGGACCGGGCCGCCGACGGCACACCGGTCGTCGGGCTCTGCGACGGGACCGAGATCGAGGCCGGGGCGGTCGTGCTCACGGCGGGGATCGGCACCTTCACGCCGCGACCGCTCCCCGGCGGGCAGGAGTGGGAGGGCAGGGGCCTGCGGTACTTCGTGCCCGATCCGGCGGGCCACCGCGGCGAGCGGATCGTGATCGCAGGCGGTGGTGACTCCGCGGTCGACTGGGCGCACGCGCTGGCCCCGGTCGCGCACAGCGTCGTGCTGGTGCATCGCCGCGACCGGTTCCGGGCACACGCGGCGAACGTGACCGCGCTCGCCGGCACCGGTGTCGAGGTGCTCACCGGCACCGAGATCGTGGCGCTGGAGGGCGACGACCGGCTCCGCACGGTCACCTTGCGGACGCGGGGCGAGCCCGACCGGGTCACCGAGGTGGACACGGTGATCGCCGCGCTGGGGTTCGTCAGCGACCTGGGCCCGCTGGCCGAGTGGGGTCTGGAGCTGCGCGGCCGGGCGGTGCTGGTGGACCAGCGCATGCGCACCACGGTCCCGCGCGTCTACGCCGCGGGGGACCTGGCCGACCACGAGGGGAAGGTCCGCCTGATGTCGGTGGGGTTCGGCGAGGTCGCGACGGCGGTCGGGAACGCGGCGGTCGAGCTCGACCCGGCCCGGACGCTGTTCCCCGGCCACTCCACCGACGAGCAGGCGTGACGGGAACGAGGAGAACAGCATGGCGTTCGTCATCGGCGTGGAGTGCATCGACGTACTGGACCGGTCCTGCATGGACGTGTGCCCGGTCGACTGCATCTACACCGGCCTGCGGAAGAACTACATCAACCCCGACGAGTGCATCGACTGCTCGGCGTGCCTGTCGGTGTGCCCGGTCGACGCCGTCTACCCGGAGTCGAAGGCCGACACCGAGGAGCGGCGGGTGTTCGTCTCGGACTCGGCCGACTTCTTCCGGGAACCGCTCCCCGGTCGGGACCGGCCCCTCGGGAACCCGGGCGGCTCCATGGGGATCGGGGACATCGGTGTCGACACCGCGGTGGTGGCACAGTTCCCGGCGTCCGGCGCGCCCGGACCGGAGGCCGCCCGCGACCGGGACCCCGCCTAGGACGTCCAGGGCTGAGCACCGCCCGGCGAGGACGACACCGGGCTCGTCGAGGGGGCCGACGACCGTTCCGCGCCGCGGTGCGTGTGACGGGCATTGCCGCCCGGCGCCGGTGGGGCGTTCAGGCGAGCGCGGCGACGATGTCGACCCGGGCCTGCGGGGACGGCATCGCCGCGATCTCGCTGCGCACCTCCCGGGCGGCCGCGGCGATCTCGCCGTCGTGCACCAGACGGCGCAGCGCCTCCTCGGTGACCGCACCGCCGATCCCGGCCCCGCGGGCGTCGACCAGCTCCGCGTTGTACCTGCGGTCGCCCGGACCCGGCAGTGCGAGCTGCGGGACACCGGCCGCCAGCGCGGCGAGGACGTGCCCGGAGCTCCCGCCGTGCAGCACCGCCGCACACGCCGGCAGCAGCTCCGAGTGCGCGACCCGGCCGACCGAGCGCACCCCCGGCCCGGCCCGCCGGACCAGCCGGCCCGGCGGGCGGGCCAGCACGAGCTCGCAGTCCAGGTCATCGGCACCGGCCACGACCCGCAGCGCGGACGCCTGCAGGTCCCCCCGCATCGGCCCCCCGCCGCGCAGCACCAGCACCCGGGGCCGCACCGACGGCGTCTTCAACCAGCCCGGCAACGGGTCGCCCGCACCGGCCCGGCCGGGCCGCACGGCGAGTGCGTCGCGGGCCCCGGCCAGGCTCTGCGGGGTGATCGTCAGGACCATCGCGGGGCCCGGCACGCCGCGCACCCCGTGCCGGGCACGGGCCCGCTGCAGCGGGTGGGACTCGAGCAGGACCCGGGCCGCCGCGACACCGTCGAACAGGCCGCTCTCGTGCAGCACCGCGGGCACGTCGTGCCGGGCCGCGGCGAGGGCGCCGGCCGCGGCCAGTGGTTCGTGCAGCACGACGTCGGGGCGCCACTGCTCGGCGACCGTCACGACGGCGTCGGTGAGCTCCTCGTTGAGCGGCCCGAACAGGGATCGGACGCCCGCGTCTCCGCCGCGCCCGGTCAGCTCGGCACGGGCGGCGAGCGGGTGCGCGAGGAGCGAACGCGCGGCGAGCCTGCCGATCCGCAGGTTCCGGGCCACGTCGATGAACGGCAGCGCACCCGCGCCACCCGCCGGGGTCGCCTCACCGCCGGAGGCGACGAGCACCTCGTGCCCGGAGTCCCAGAGTGCGTGTGCGAACGGCAGCAGCGGCGCCAGGTGCCCCGCCAGCGGGGCCGCGACAACCAGTACGCGCACCAGCCGAGGGTAACGACTCCCGGCGCGTACAGCGGCTCGGCGGAGCTCGGGAGTTCCGTACGCTCGACCCGTGATCGCCGACAACCCGCCCCGGCTGGTCGCGACCGACGTCGACGGCACCCTGCTCGACGACCGCGACACAGTTTCCCCGCGTACCGCCGCCGTCATCTCCCGGCTGGTCGGGGCGGGGACCGGTTTCGTGCTCGTCACCGGGCGCCCGCCGCGCTGGATCCCGCCGGTGGTCGCGAAGCTGCCGGCCGGATTGGTCCGGCTGTGCGTCTGCGCGAACGGTGCCGTGCTCTACGACGCCGTCGACGACGTCGTGCTCGGCTCCCGGACCCTGGCGCCGGAGGCGCTGCGCGAGCTCGCCGCGCTGGCCGGGAAGCTGTTCCCCGGGTGCGGGCTGGGCGTCGAGCGCGTCGGTGACGCGACCACCGGACGGCTCGCACTCGGCACCGTCGACGAGTTCCTCACCGGCCCCGGTTACGTGCACGCCTGGGGCGAGCACGACGGCGGCCCGGTCAGCCGGGACGAGCTCGTCGCGCAGCCGGTGACGAAGCTGCTGATCCGGGCCCCCGAGCTGAGCAGCGAGCAGATGCTGGAGACCCTGGCACCGGAGGTCGGCGAGCGCGCCGACCTGACGTTCTCGCACTCCTCGGGTCTGCTGGAGGCGTCCGCGCCGGGTGTCACGAAGGCGACCGGGCTGGCCGACGTGGCGGCCCGACTCGGGGTCACCGCGGCGGAGACGATCGCGTTCGGGGACATGCCCAACGACCGGGAGATGCTGCGCTGGGCCGGTGTCGGCGTCGCGATGGGCAACGCGCATCCGGACCTGGTGGGGCTGGCCGACGAGGTGACCGCCCCGAACTCGCGGGACGGCATCGCCGAGGTGCTGGAACGCTGGTTCTGAGCGGTCTCCCGGCCGGTCCGCGACCAGCGGGCGCCGGCCCGGGCGACCCACGATCGAGCACTGTCGCCGGGTGCACCGCGCATGGGCGGGGCCGTGGTTGCAGCGCGCACCCCGACGGGTCACGCGTTGGTGGCCACGTGTTCACCGGGCCATCATCACCGCCTGCGAGGGCCCGCCCCGGGGCCGGTCGCCGGGCCGCCCGGGCGTACCATCACCCGCTGTCATAGCCCGGGTCGAGCCGGGTGCCAGCGGCACGCCAGGAGGGCCCCACCCCGTGGCAGACACCCTGGACCGCTCCGGTCCACACCCGACGACCGATGCGGCCGGTCGCCCGGCCGAACCCGCGCGCGGGGAGGTCGCCGTGCTCGCGGGCGTGCAGAACGCCCTCGCGAACGGGGCGTCCGTCCGCGTCGCGCGGGGGATGTCACTGTTCGGTGAGCACGCCGCGGGCTGGCTCGCCGTCGGTGTCGCCGGAGCCGTGCTCGACCGCCCGCGCCGGCGCGAGTGGCTCGGCTCGGCGGTCGCCGTCGCGTTCGCCCACGGCGCCTCGATCGGTGTCAAGCGCGTCGTCCGTCGCCGCCGCCCGGACCACCCGTCGGTCCGGGTGCTGGTCGGCACCCCGAGCCGGCTGAGCTTCCCGTCCTCGCACGCCACGTCCACCACCGCGGCCGCCGTGCTGTACGGCGGCCTGCTCGGTCGCCGCTCGCGCCTCGGTGCGACGGCGACCGTCGGACTCATGGCCCTCTCCCGCCTGGTCCTCGGCGTGCACTACCCGACCGACGTCGCCACCGGCACCGTGCTCGGCGCGGCCGTGGCCACGGGCGCGCGATCCGTCATCCGGCGCAGCGCCGCACGTCGCAACCCCACCTCCGGAGGGTGAGCGCATGACCAGTACCGACCGAGCACGCGTCGAGAGCAGCAACGACGACCGGGAGAACCCGATCGACCCGAAGGCCCCGGCAGGCACCGTGTCGGACACCCCTGATGGCACGGTGTCGGACACGCCGGCGGACGTCCCGGGCGACTCGGTGGCGGCCGTCGCCGAAGCGGCCGACCCGACCACCCCGGTCGAGCCGGACGCCCCGGACGACGCGGGAGCGCCCGAGGGTCACGCGGCCGACGCGGCCGGCGGCACCCGGCCGCACGTCCCGCTGGACCCGTCCGAGCGGACCCCGGCGATGGTCGCCCGCGGGCTGGTCAGGACGATGCGCCCGCGGCAGTGGGTGAAGAACGTCCTGGTGCTCGCGGCGCCGTTCGTCGGCGGGGGCCTGTTCGACACGTCGGTGCTGATCGACTGCCTGGTCGCGTTCGTCGCGTTCTCCCTGGCCTCGTCGGGCGTCTACCTGGTGAACGACGCGCTGGACGTCGAGGCCGACCGGGCACACCCGACCAAGCGTCGCCGTCCGATCGCGGCCGGCATCGTGCCGTTGCCGCTGGCCTACGTGGCGGCGGGCGTGTTGTTCGTGGTGTCGATCGGGCTGGCGGTGCTGGTCACCTGGCAGCTGATCGTGGTGCTCGCGGTGTACGTCGCCGTCCAGCTGTCGTACTGCCTGTGGCTCAAGCACCAGCCGGTGATCGACATCTGCATCGTCGCGTCCGGGTTCCTGCTGCGCGCGATCGCCGGTGGTGTCGCGACCGCGATCCCGCTCTCCCAGTGGTTCCTGCTGGTCGCCGGGTTCGGGTCGCTGTTCATGGTGGCCGGGAAGCGCTATGCCGAGATGGCGCTCGCGGAGCGCACCGGCGCGAAGATCCGCAAGTCGCTGGAGAACTACTCGGCGTCCTACCTGCGCTACATCTGGACGCTGTCGGCCACGGTCATGATCACCACGTACAGCCTGTGGGCGTTCGAGATCCGCGAGCTGCACGACACGGTGTGGTCGGTGCTGTCGATCGTGCCGTTCGTGATCGCGGTGCTGCGGTACTCGGTGGACGTCGACCGGGGCAGCGGCGGCGAGCCGGAGGAGATCGCGCTCGCCGACCGGGTGCTCCAGGTGCTCGCGGTGGCCTGGCTCGGGATGCTGACGCTGGCCGTCTACGGCTGATCCGCCCGGCGGCTCAGCCGCGCGAGAGGTGCCAGGCCCAGGTCGCGGCCAGGCCGTCGGCCAGGGGGGTCGGATCCGGCAGCCCCAGCGCGGTGAGGCCGCGGGTCGGGTCCAGACAGCTGCGCCGCAGCTCGCCGGGCCGGGCCGGCTCGAACTCGGGCGCGAACGCGTCCGGGTCGAGGCCGGCCACCCGGCCGATCGTCGCGGCCAGCTCGGTGATCGTCGACTCGGTGCCGGTGCCGACGTTGAACACCTCGCCGGCGAGCTCCCCGGCCGAGAGCCGGTCGGCGGCGGCGAGCGCCGCACGGGCGACGTCGCCGACGAACAGGAAGTCACGGGTCTGCCCGCCGTCACCGAACACCGTCGGCCGGCCGCCGTTCCGCGCCCGGTCGCAGAACAGTGACACGACCCCCGCACCGCCCGCCGGGTGCTGACGCGGCCCGTAGACGTTGGCGAAGCGCAGCACCAGCGCCGGCAGACCGTGCGCCCGCACGAAGAACCGGGTGTAGCGCTCCGCGGCCAGCTTGCTGAGCCCGTACGGCGACTCCGGGTCGGCCGGCTCGTTCTCGGTGGTCGGGAGGGGGGCACCGTCGCCGTAGATCGCGCCGCCGGTGGAGCACACCACGACCGCGCGCGCACCGGAGCCCAGTGCGGCCTGCAGCACCGAGAGGGTCCCGAGCACGTTCACCGAGGCGTCGTGCAGCGGATCGGCCATCGAGGTGCGGACGTCGATCTGGGCGGCCAGGTGGTACACCGCCTCCGGGCGGAACCGGCCGGCCAGCGCGGCCAGGGCGTCGGCCTCGCGGATGTCGAGCTCGGCGAGCTCGACGCCGGCCGGGACGTTCTCCCGATTGCCGGACGACAGGTCGTCGACGACGAGCACCTCGTCACCGCGGGCGACCAGTGCGTCGACCAGGGTGGAACCGATGAAGCCGGCTCCGCCGGTCACGAGCGCGCGCATGTTTCCTCCGGGCCGCCCCGTCAGGCGGGCGGGTCGATGGCTTCGAGGTCCAGCCGGTACACGGTGACCGTGCCGCTGCGGAAGGCCGGGGTGAGGCCGGGCAGTTCTTCCTGGTCGAGGTCGGTGAGGCCGGGTGCGGTGGTGAACCTAGTCGAGGACTCCGTCCAGGACTCGGGGGCGCCCCCCGCCCCGATACCGGGGGCGTCGGTGTCGACGTAGACCCAACCCACGTTCAGGTCGCGCAGCATCCGCCGGATCTGCGGGTCGTCGGGGTAGTCCTTGAAGGCCCGCATCAGCTCGTAGGTGTGCGGCGCGGCCCCGGTGCCGAGCGTCGTCGTGTTGACGATCGGGATCCCGGCGTCGACGTAGAGGAAGATCGAGCCGTCGTTCGCGGAGTTCAGTACCCGTTCGCCGGGTGCGACCCTGCCGTCGAGGAACCGGACTGCGGCGAGATCGTCCGGACCGACACGGACGAACTCCGGGGTCGCGTACCGAGCGCTGACCGCCTCGGTGTTCGTCGCGGCGGCCCGCCCGACGGGTACGGCGAGCAGGACGGCCAGCACCGCCAGGACCAGCCCCGAGGCGACCGGTCCGGGCCGCAGTGGTGCCGGGAGGGGCCGGTGCACCCGGCGCCGGGCCCATCGCACGGCGCCGGTCACGGTCAGGACCACGCCGAGTGCCGCCAGGGCCGGAACGAAGATCGCGACGTGTGACCAGATCCTCGGCGGGTCGTTGTAGAACAGCCCGGTCAGCAGGCGCAGCGGGCCCTGGGCCGGCGCGAACATCGCCGACACGGTGACGACGACCCAGGTCGCCCAGGCTGCGACGACGCCGAGTCCACCGCCTGTCCGCACCACCACGAGCACGCCGTACAGGTACAGCACGGTCAGACCGGCCAGGCCGATGGCCCGAGCGGGATCGAAATAGCCGCCGTACACCAGGCCGACCGCGCTGCCGATCGCGTCGCCCAACGGGGCGCCGACCTGTGATCGGGGGAAGGTCCCGACCGATCCCGCCGACTCCCCGCCCTGCAGCACCAGGGGGAACGCGAGAAGGCCTGCGACGACGCCGCTCCCGAGCAGCACGGGCAGCGCCCGGCGGATCCGCTGCCCTCCGTCGCGCCCGGCCAGGTCACCCAGCAGCCACACGGCCACACTGACGGCGACGGTGGCCGCCGCGCTCGGGTGGACCGCCAGGATCCCCCCGGCGCCGGCCCCGCACGCGACCGCGACCGGCACACCGGGGCGGTCGGCGACGAGGAGCATCGCCGCGATCAGCCCCGGAGCGAGCGCGAGTGCCACCGCGCCGGAGTAGATGCCGCCGTCGTGCATGAGCTGGACACCGGGCCGGTAGAGCGCGGCGGCGATCACCGCTGCCGTCCCCGCGGCGAGCCAGGCGGTGCCGGCACCGACGCCGGCCCGGCGGGCGGCCACCACGGTCAGCACGGCTGCCGACACGATCCAGCACACCGCGAGGTAGACCACGGTCATGGCGTTGATCGCGACGACCGGCCCCGTGCCGAGCCCGGACAGCAGCGCCGGCGTGAGGTGCCCGCCCCCGGGGTAGAAGCGCACCGGTTCGCGGGTGAGCACATCGATCGGCCGGATCAGCCAGGGCGCTGCCTCCCCGGTGCGGTCGATGTAGCTGACCAGGAACAGGTGGGTGATCATGTCGTGTTCCTGCGGGATCCGGTCGAGCCCGCCGAACCCGCGCAGCCAGGTGCGGACGGCGAGCACGCCACCGGCCAGCACGCCGAGCAGACCCACGGCGATCGGGGCGATCGGGCGCCGGAGGGCCGGGAACCGGGTGGGCCGGTCGCGCAGCCGCCGTACCAGGCCCACCGCCAACAGCAGCACGACGACCGGCGCCACGGTGCCGGGGGAGAACGGCAGACCGAGCGGGGCGAGGACCATGGCGACGAGAAGCAGCAGACCGATCGACGCGGTCGGGACCACGGAGACCGACAGCAGCGGCGAGCGCAGCCGGAGGGCGAACACCAGCGCAGCACCGGGGAGCAGGGCCGTCACGACGGCAGCGAGCAGGATCAGGCGGTCGATCGGTTCCTCCTACTCCGGCGTCGGGGCGCCTCTCGCTCGAACGCGACACCGTAGCCCCGCCCGTGGCCGGCGCGGCGATGCCACACCGTCGGCGGCCCGGACCGACCCCGACCGTAGGCTTCCCGCCGACGTCCGCACCGCTTCCGGAGGACCTGTCCCGTGCAGATCGCAGTCATCGGACTGGGAAAGATCGGCCTCCCGCTGGCCGCCCAGTTCGCCTCGAAGGGCCACACCGTCGTCGGCGTCGACATCGCGCCCGACGTCGTGCGGTCGGTCAACGACGGCGTCGAGCCGTTCCCGGGGGAGGCGGGCCTCGGCGATGCGCTCGCCGAGCTGGTCCCCGCCGGGGCGTTGCGCGCCACGACCGACCACGCCGAGGCCGTCCCGGACGCCGACGCGGTCGTGCTCGTCGTGCCGCTGTTCGTCGACGAACAGGCCCGGCCGGACTTCGGTGCGCTGGACGCGGCGACCGAGGAGCTGGCGGCGCACCTGAGCCCCGGCACGCTCGTGTCCTACGAGACGACGCTCCCGGTGGGGACCACCCGTGACCGGTGGAAGCCGATGCTGGAGAAGGGCTCGGGCCTGGCCGAGGGCGTCGACTTCCATGTCGTCTTCTCGCCGGAGCGGGTGCTCACCGGGCGGGTGTTCGCGGACCTGCGGAAGTATCCGAAGCTGGTCGGCGGCCTGTCCGAGGCCGGCGCCCGCCGTGCCGCGGAGTTCTACGCCGCCGTCCTGGACTTCGACGAGCGCACCGATCTGCCCCGGCCCAACGGGGTCTGGGACCTGGGGTCGACGGAGGCCGCCGAGCTGGCGAAACTCGCCGAGACGACCTACCGGGACGTGAACATCGGACTCGCCAACCAGTTCGCCCGGTTCGCCGGGTCGGCCGGCATCGACGTGCAGCGCGTCATCGAGGCGGCGAACTCGCAGCCCTACAGCCACATCCACCAGCCGGGCATCGCGGTCGGCGGGCACTGCATCCCGGTGTACCCGCGGCTGTACCTCTGGAACGACCCGGACGCGACGGTCGTGCGTGCCGCGCGCGAGGCGAACGCGTCGATGCCCGCCTACACCGTCGGGCTGCTGGAGGGCGCCTTCGGGGACCTGACCGGTGCCCGGGTGGTCGTGCTGGGTGCGGCCTACCGGGGCGGGGTGAAGGAGACGGCGTTCTCCGGCGTCTTCCCGACCGTCGCCGCGCTCCGCGACCGTGGGGCGGTGCCGCTGGTCCACGATCCGCTGTACTCCGACGACGAGCTGGCCGCGCTCGGGCTCGACCCGTACCACCTGGGCGAACCGGTCGACGCGGCGGTGATCCAGGCCGATCACGCCGGGTACGCCGAGCTGGGGCCGGACCGGTTGCCGGGTGTGCGGGTGCTCGTCGACGGCAGACGGATCAGCTCGGCGGACCGCTGGCCGGGCGTGACCTACCGGGTGATCGGCCGTGCCTGAGCCGTACGTGGCCCCCGGTGCCGACGTCGCCGGTTCCGCCCGGCTCGGCGACGGCGTCACGGTGTGGCATCTCGCCCAGGTCCGCGAGGACGCCGAGATCGGCGCGAACTCGATCGTCGGTCGTGGGGCGTACGTCGGGATCGGGGTGCGGGTCGGGGAGAACTCGAAGATCCAGAACCACGCGCTCGTCTACGAGCCTGCCGAGCTCGCCGCCGGGGTGTTCATCGGTCCCGCCGTGGTGCTCACCAACGACACGTTCCCCCGGGCGGTCAACCCGGACGGGAGCCGGAAGAGCGCCTCCGACTGGGACCCCGTCGGGGTCACGGTCGGGGAGGGCGCCTCGATCGGTGCCCGCGCCGTGTGCGTCGCGCCGGTGACGATCGGGGCCTGGGCGACGGTGGCGGCCGGGGCCGTGGTGACCCGGGACGTGCCGGCCCACGCCCTGATGGTCGGCGTCCCGGCCCGCCGGGTCGGCTGGGTCGGCCGGGCGGGCGTCCCGCTGGTGGAGAAGGACGGGGCCTGGCACTGCCCGTCGTCCGGCGCGGTCTACACCGAGGACGGCGGCTCGCTGCGCGAGACCGGCTGAGCGCCGTCCCCGAGCAGCTCGGCGACGGCGGCCCGGGTGGCGGCGGCGTCCTCGGTGGAGTTGAGCACCTCGGCGGCGCGGTGCGCGGCCTGCTTGTACCCGGCGACCTGCTCGGGGGTGAGCGCGGCGAGGGTGTCGCGCATCGCGGCCGCGGTGTGGTCGGGGGCGATCGCGCCGAAGCCGTGACCGGTGATGAGCCGGTCGGTCTCGGGGGCCGAGTTGAACACCACCGCCAGCCGTGCCTGGACGAAGTCGAAGATCTTGTTCGGCAGCATCAGGCGGTGGTTCGGGGTGAGCGGCGGCAGGCTGAACACCCCGACGTCGTAGGCGTTGAGCGTCGAGGCCAGCTCGTGCGGACGGACCGGGTCGTGCAGGGTGATCCGCGGGTCGCCGCCGATCAGTTCGCGCAGCTTCCCGAGGTAGCGGCCGCCGTCGCGGCTCGGCACGAGGTACAGGTCGAGGCTGTACCCCGATCCGAGACCGCGGACCGCCTCGACGAGCGCCTCCAGGTTGCGGCCGGGGATCGCGCCGCCGCTGTGCACCAACCGGATGCGCCCCTCCACCAGCGGCTGCGGTTCGAGATCGCGTCGCGGTCCGGCGTTGCGCACCACACGGCACCGGACGCCGAACCTCTCCCGGTACAGCTCGCCGATCGAACCGTTCACGACCGTCACCGCCGACATCAGCGGCAGGTACTTGGCGCACTGGTGGAACATGAACGGCCGGACGAGCAGCCGCCACGAGGCCACGTGCGCGCGTTCCTCCGGGGCCCACTCGTGCAGGTCGGCGAGTACGGGGGCGCCGTCCGCGACCCGGTGGGCGAGCGCCATCGCGCGGGCCTCGTTCGCGACGACGACGTCGAACCGACGGCCGGCGAGCAGGCCCAGTGCCGCCTGCACGGCGGGGCCCTCGAACTCGACCCGGTCGAACCGGCGGGCGGCGAGCAGCAGCACCCCGGCCGGTGTCTGCGGCAGCGACGGCAGCGAGGGATCGATCGCGAGGTGCTCGGCCGCTGCGGCGGGCCGTTCGCCGTACCCGATCGTGGTCACGTCGCCGAGCTCGGCGAGGACGTCGAGCTGGCGCAGCACGCGCGCGTCGGCGGTGATGTCGGAGAACGAGATGCAGAGGATCCGCCGCCGGGGCGCACCGTCGACCATGGCGCCGGAGTCTAGGGACCTGCCGGTCTCTACGATCGCGCGCATGTCGTCGCCGACGGTGCTGCACGTGAACGACGCCGCGTTCACGGCCGAGCGGATGATCACCGAGGCGCACCGGCGCGGGCTCGACTGGACCTTCATGGACAAGGCGGCACCCGCCCGGGAATGGCGGGGGATCACCGGGCGCACGCGCCGGGCGGTGATCGGCGGGGCATGGGTGGCGCGGCTCGCGGTGGCCGCACGCAGGCACGACATCGTGCACGTGCACTCGGCCTCGACCCTGGCGCACTCGCGGCTCGGGGCACCCCGTTACGTCGTGCACTGCCACGGCACCGACGTCCGCACCGCCCAGTACGACCCGGCCCGGCGGGCGACGATCGTGGACGGTCTCCTCCGCGCCGAGGCGGTGCTCTACTCGACGCCCGATCTCGCCGAGCACGTGCTGGTGCACCGGCCGGACGCGGTGTACCTGCCGGTCCCGATCGACGTCGACGCGGTGCCGGAGTGGGCACCGGCCGGCCGCCCGCAGGTGGTGTTCGCCTCCCGCTGGAGCCCCGAGAAGGGCGTCGCCACCCAGCTCGCCGTCGCCCGTGACCTGACCGCCCGGTTCGGCGGCCGGGTCGAGCTGGTCGGGCTGGACTGGGGGCCGTGTGCCGCTGAGGCGGCCGCGGCCGGCGTCCGGCTGGTGCCCAGGACCGGGCACGCGGGCTACCTCGCCCTGCTGGCCGGCGCGTCGGTGGTCGTCGGTCAGTCGGCCGGCATCCTCGCCGCGAGTGAGCTGGAGGCGCTGGCCGCGGGGGCACCGGTCGTCGTCCCGGTGCCGTTGCCGCTCTACGACGGTCCACCGGTGCTGGCCGTGGAGGCGGAGACGGCCGCCGACGCGGTGGCCTCCGTGCTCGACGGCACCCATCCGCACGATCCGGCGGCGGTCCGCGGCTGGACCCGGGCGGTGCACGGTGTGGCGAACGCGGTGGACGTGGTGACCGACCTGTACCGGAAGGTCCTGGTGGAGCGCGGATGAGCGGGTTGCGTCCGGTGCTCGGCCGGATGTTCACCCCGGTCCGGCTGGACGACCCGACCCCGACCTCGCTGACCCGCGGTGGCTCGCTCGCGGTGACCGGGCTGGTCGCCCAGGGCGTCCTCCGGTTCGCCACCTCCTGGCTGGTCGGCCGGCTGGCCGGGCAGGCCGAGCTGGGTGTCGTGGCGTCGGCGATCGCGGCGGCGACGATCCTCGCCCTGCTCTGGCCGACCTCGACGGGCAGTGCGGCGTCGAAGTTCCTCGCCAGGGCACGTGGGGCCGGCTCGGTCGACCAGGCCCGTGCGGTCGCGGCCCACCTGCGACGCCGGACGCTGATCGCGGTGCTGGTGCTCGCGGCCGCGGCGATCCCGGTGTGGGTGTACCTGGACGGCGGGAGCCCGACCGGGGCGCTCGCGGTCGCGCTGCTCACGATCGGCTACTCCGGTTACAGCTTCACCCGGGGCGTCCAGTTCGGCACCGGACAGACCCTGCGGGCCACCGGCTGGGACGTCCTCTGCGTCGGCCTCGGGCTGGTCACGCTCACGCTCATGCTGCTCAGCGGCGTCCGCGGTGTCGCGCTGGTACTTCCGCTCGCGGTGGCCTACGGCGTCTACGCGGTCGCCGGCTGGCCGTTCGGCGGCGGGGGACGACCGGAGCCCGCGCGGCGCCGGGAGATGGACGGCTTCGTCGCGCTCGGCGCGGTGGGCTCGCTCGCGAGCGCCGGGTTCCTCCAGCTCTCCCAGATCGTGACCCGCCTCGTCTCGGGGGACGAGGGCGCCGGTGTGTACGCCGCGGCGGTCGCGCTCGCCACACCGGCGTCGATGCTCGCGGTGTCGCTGTCCCTGGTGCTGCTCCCGGCGCTGTCCGAGACGCTGGGCCGGGCCGACGAGGAGGCGTTCCGGGCCCGTACCGACCAGGCCAATCGGTCGCTGGCCGTCGTCGTCGTGGCCCTCTTCGGGGTGATCGCGCTCTGCAGCCGGTTGCTGATCCGGATCGTCTGGGGCGACGCCTTCGCAGCGGCCGCACCGATCCTCGCGGTCCTCTCGGTGGCCGTGCTGTTCACCACCCTCGGCGTCGTCCCGGTGAACGCGATGACGGCCCGGTCACAGCGCGGCATGGCGATCAACGTGGCGGCGAGCCTGAGCGGGCTGGCGGTCGGTACGGCCGTCTGGTCCGTCGTGGCGCCGTCGTTCGGCGGGATCGGGGTGGCCGCCGGCTACCTGGCCGGGACGCTCGTCATCGCGGCGGTCCCGGTCGCGGTGGTGTGGCGGACCGGCCGCCAGCGCTGGGGCGGGCTCTACGCCAGGGTGGCGCTCGCGCTCGGCCTGCTGGCGGCGCTGTACGCCGCGCAGGACCGGCTGGACCTGGCGCCGTGGCTGGATCCGGTCGTCGCGGTGGTGTTCGTGGCCGTCTGGCTGGCGCTCAACCGCGCCGACGTCGCGCGGCTGCCCCTGCCCCGGCTGCCCGGACGGTCCTGAGCGACCGTCGCGCGGCCCGGTGCGCGGGCCGTCCGGCATCCCGCGGGCCCGGCTCCGGCTCGTGCTCCGCGCGGACACCACGCAACTGCGGCCGCGCGGACGGTGGGACGGCGGGACCGGACTCCGAACGGCGAACCGGACATCTTTTCGTGGCCGTATCGCAGACGCACCTGGAGGACGTTGTCACGTGCAGATATCGATGACGTTCGAGATGTGTGTCGGCCCGGGTCTCGCGCTGCAGGTCGGGGCCGTGGAGCTACTGTCGCTCCGACATGTACTCGTAACAAGGACACCGGGTGAGCACTGAATTCATTCCGGCGGCGAAGCCGGTGGTAGGGAGTGCCGAACGCAGCGCGGTCGACGCCGTGCTCCGCTCGGGGATGCTGGCACAGGGCGCCGAGGTCGCCGCGTTCGAACAGGAGTTCGGGCGCGACCTGCTCGACGGCCGCGCCGCCGTGGCGGTCAACTCCGGTACGTCCGCGCTGCACCTGGGCCTACTGGCCGCGGGCGTCGGGCCGGGCGACGAGGTCATCGTCCCGTCCTTCACGTTCGCCGCGACCGCGAACGCGGTGGCACTCACCGGCGCCACCCCGGTCTTCGCCGACATCCGGCGCGCGGACTACACCATCGATCCCGTGCACGTGGAGTCACTGGTCGGTGAGCGGACCCGCGGGATCATGCCGGTCCACCTCTACGGCCACCCGGCCGACATGGGCGAGCTGGAGCGGATCGCGGCCGAGCACGGCCTGGACATCTACGAGGACGCCGCCCAGGCGCACGGGGCGAGCCTGCACGGCAGGCTCGCCGGGACCTTCGGCCGGTTCGGGGCGTTCAGCCTCTACCCGACCAAGAACATGACCTCCGGCGAGGGCGGCATGGTCGCCACCGGTGACGCGGAGCTGGCCAGGACCGTGCGGCTGTTACGCAACCAGGGCATGGCCAAGCAGTACGCGAACGAGATCGTCGGCTTCAACGCGCGGATGACCGACGTCCACGCGGCGATCGGCCGGGTCCAGCTCGCCGCCCTGCCGGAACGGACCAAGGCCCGCCGGGCGACGGCCCAGTTCTTCGACGCGAACCTGCGGGGGGTCGGGCTCCCCACCGTCGGCGACGGCGTCGTGCACGTCTACCACCAGTACACGATCACCATTCCCGAGGACCGCGACGGCTTCGCGGCCGCGCTCCGCGAGGAGTACGCGATCGGTGCCGGGGTCTACTACCCGACACCGGTGCACCGGCTGCCCGCGTTCGCCAGGGACGAGGAGCTGCCGAACACCGAGTGGGCGAAGGACCGGGTGCTCTCCCTCCCGGTGCACCCCGCACTCGACGACGAGGACCGGGAACGCATCGTCACCGCGGTCAACGCGCTGGCGGGGGCGGGAGCCTGATGAGCGATCTGCGGGTGGGGATCATCGGACTCGGCATGATGGGCCGGCACCACGTCCGGGTGGTCCGCGAGACCAGCGGGGTCGAGCTCGTCGCCGTCGCCGACCCGTTCGGTGACGCGCACGGTGTCGCAGGCTCGCTGACGGTGCTGGAGAACGTCGAGCAGCTCATCGCGACCGGCATCGAGATGGCCGTCTGTGCCGTGCCGACCGCGCAGCACGAGGACGTCGGCCTGGCGCTCGCCGAGGCCGGCGTGCACACGCTCATCGAGAAGCCGATCGCGCACACCGTCGAGGCGGGGGAGCGGCTCGTCGAGGCGTTCACCTCGCGCGGGCTGGTCGGCGCCGTCGGGCACGTGGAGCGGTACAACCCGGCGCTGCAGTCGCTGCGCTCCCGGATGGCGAACGGGGACCTCGGGGAGATCTACCAGATCGCCACGCGACGGCAGGGTCCCTTTCCGGCACGGATCGCCGACGTCGGCGTCGTCAAGGACCTGGCCACCCACGACATCGACCTGACCGCGTGGCTGGCCCAGTCCCGCTACGTCCAGATCAGCGCGCAGACCACGACCCGGTCCGGGCGCGAGCACGAGGACATGATCGCCGTGACCGGCCGGCTGGCCGACGGCACGATCACCAACCACCTTGTCAACTGGCTGTCCCCGATGAAGGAACGGGTGACCGTGGTGACGGGTGAGAAGGGCGCGTTCGTCGCCGACACGCTGGCCGCGGACCTCACCTTCCACGGCAACGGCGTGATCGACACCCAGTGGGCCTCGGTCGCCAACTTCCGCGGGGTCAGCGAGGGCGACGTCGTGCGGTTCGCCATCCCGAAGCCCGAGCCGTTGCGGACCGAGCACGAATGCTTCCGGGACGCGGTGCTCGGCGTCGGCGACCGGACGGTGAGCCTGGCGGAAGGGTTGGAGACCCTCCGCACCGCCGAGTGGGCGCTGGACGAGGCCCGCGCGGCACAGGAGCGCGCGATGGTCGCACGATGAGCCTCCGGGTGACGATCGCCTCCCGGATCTTCCGGCCGGAAGCCGGAGCCGCGGCGTTCCGGCTCGGTGCGCTCGCCGACGAGCTGGTCGGACGTGGGCACCGGGTCACGGTTCTGACGAGCACACCGCCGGAGGGCGTGTGCGACGACGGTCCGATGACGGTGCGGCGCCGGCGGGTCCTGCGCGACCGCAGCGGCAGCGTGCGGGGCTACCTGCAGTACCTGTCGTTCGACGTCCCGTTGTTCTTCCGGCTGCTCGCCACCCGCAGCGACGTCGTGGTGGTCGAGCCGCCGCCGACGACGGGCGTGGTCACCCGGGTGGTGTGCGCCCTCACCCGCACGCCCTACCACTACTTCGCCGCCGACGTCGTGTCCGCCGCGGCCGCCGGGGTGGGCGTCAACCGGACCGTCGTCCGGCTGCTGGCCGCGGTCGAACGGTGGGCCCTCAACGGTTCCCGCAGCGTGCTCGCGGTGTCGGAGGGCGTCCGGCAGAGCCTGATCGGGATCGGCGTGCGGGAGTCCCTGATCGACGTCGTCGGGATGGGCATCGACACCGTTCGGTTCACCTACCGGCCGGGCCTGCCCGCGTCGGCCGGCAGGACACTGGTGTACGCCGGGACCATGTCCGAGATCCACGGCGCCGAGGTGTTCGTCCGGGCCTTCGCCGAGATCGCCGACCTCCACCCGGGCGCGCGGGTTCTCATGTTCGGCCGGGGGGTCGAGGTCCCGGCGCTGCAGCGGCTCGCCGACGAACTGGTCCCCGGGCGCGTCGAGATCCGGCCGCCGGAGTCACCTGACCGGCTCAGCGAGGAGTTCTCGGTCGCCCACGCAGCGCTCGCGTCGGTGAAGCCGGGTGTCGGCTACGACTTCGCCTTCGCCACGAAGGCCCTGGCCGGCCTGTCGGCGGGGGCGCCGGTCATCTACTCGGGTGTCGGGCCGCTGGGACCGGTGGTCCGCGAGCACGGCCTCGGCTGGGCCGTCGACTGGGAGCCGGCCGCGGTCGCGAAGGCGATGGACGAGGCGCTGTCGTCGGACCCCGACGACCAACGGAGGGCGGACCTGTCGCGCTGGGTGCTCGACCACCACAGCCTGCGATCGGTCGCTGCGGCGGCCGCCGACGTCGTGGTGGGGCCCGCCGCACGGGACGGTCGGTCGAGCTCCGCGGCACGCAGCGACCGCTAGCGGTCGCGTCCGGGAGTCAGGACGATCGCTCGTGCTCCCGCGCGGGATGCGTCCCGTTGCTCCCGGACTCGGCCGTCCTCGGTGCGTCCGCAGCCTCGTGCCGGCGCAGCAGCTCGGTGAGCTCCTCCTCGCGCCGGGCCAGCTCGGCGTCCCGGATCGCGATCTGCCGTGCGAGGTTGGTCAGGTGCTGGCTGATCTCCCGGTCCCGCAGGTAGGTGTTCAGCATGCCGAACACGAAGGCGACGACCAGCAGGTAGACGATCAGGTCGGTCCCGCGGCCGACGCCGACCATCCGGGCGAACGCGGTGACGTCCTCGGGGCGGAGGACCGCGTAGATGTTCACGAGCACGAACAGGCCGAACGCGAGCCGTTTGCTGGCCCGGATCCCGACGTTCTGCCCGCTGCGGACGAAGTAGACGAGCGCCGCCAGCGCCGCGGCCACGAGGACGATCTGGACGATCACGGCGTCACCTCTGTCGGACGGAGAGGTCGAACAGGATGTTCACCCCGTTGAACAACGACTGGCCCTTGGATCGGGAGTACTCGGTGTAGCGGATCGTGACCGGTTCCTCGCGGACGCGCCACGACGAGGAGGCCAGCGCTGCCACGATCTCGGACGCGTGCGCCATCCCGTTCATCGAGATCCGCAGTTCCTCGACCACCGGCCGGGAGAGCACCCGCAGTCCGTTGTGCGCGTCGGTCAGCTTCAGTTTCCGGCTGGCCGGCGACAGCGCGGCGACGGTGCGCAACACCAGCCGCTTGAGCAGCGGGATCGGCTCGGTGGACGCCAGGAACCGGGAACCGAGGACGACGTCGGCCTCCCCGTCGCGGACGATCGCGGCCATCCGCTCGGCGTCGTCGACGTCGTGCTGGCCGTCGGCGTCGAACGTGACGATCCGCTGTGCGCCCTGGCGCAGCGCGTAGTCGATGCCGGTCTGCAGGGAGGCGCCCTGGCCGAGGTTGATCGGGTGCCGGACGAGGTGCGCGGGCGTGCTCGCGATCTGTTCGGCGGAGGAGTCCCGGCAGCCGTCGTCGACGCACACGACGTTCGGGAACCGGGTACGGATCTCGGTCACGACGTCGGCGATGACGGTCTCCTCGTTGTACACGGGGACCACCACCCAGGTGCCGGTGTCGGCGACCACGTCCACTCCTTCGTCGCTTCGGGACGGCGCTCCTGCGCCGCCCGGGAAGGCTATCGCCCCCGCTCGGGAGGTCCGGGGACGGTGGGGCCCCGAACCGGACGAACATGACATTTCGTACGGTGAGCCGGTGGACCCCAGGACGCTGCTCGAGCTGATGCTGTCTGATCTGGAAGGCGCCCCGGAACTCTACCGGCCGACGAACTTCTGGCAGACGGGGCTGCAGAAGGTGGTGGCCGACCTGCGGGAGCGCGGTTTCGCCGAGTTCCGCAGGCACCCGAGCGCGACCTACTTCTACGCACCGCGGTACGCACCCGTCTCGCGTCCGGCCGCGGCCCTGTCGCGAGTGTTCGCCGTGGCCGGTACGCCCGGGAAGCTGATCTCCGAGCGGATCGACCAGATCCCGGTGGCGCGGGCCCACCACGCCACCGTGCGCGCACTCGACCCGACCGAACGGGCCCCACGCCTGGACGGGTTCTCGGAGTCGACGGTCGGCGCCCCGACCGAACAGCTGGTGTTCGACGGACGCCGGTTCAGCCGCTCGTCGTTGAACTACCTGCGGGGCCTGGTGATGCTCAAGCGCGCGGTGCCCGACCTGGACGTCTCGACGGTGCTGGAGATCGGTGGCGGGTTCGGCACGCTCGGCGAGATCCTGGTCCCCCGCAACGACGGCATCCGCTACATCGACGTCGACATCCCGCCGGTGGCCGCGGTCGCCACGCACTACCTGCGCGAGGTGCTCGGCGGGTCCCGGGTGCTCGACTACGCGGCGACCCGCGAGCAGGAGAAGATCGCGATCGACGAGATCGCCGAGCCCGCGGCGGTGCTGTGCCCGTGGCAGCTCCCGCGGCTCACCGGGTCGGTCGATCTGTTCGCCAACTTCATCTCGTTCCAGGAGATGGAGCCCGAGGTCGTGGCGAACTACGCGAACCTGGTCACCGATCTCGGTGCCCGCTGGCTGCTGCTGCGCAACTCGCCCACCGGCAAGCCGAACGTGCGGGAGCCCGTGCTGCGGCACCGGTACCTGGAGTTCTTCGACCGCTACGAGCTCGTCGACTCCGACGCGGGACTCTACGGCCAGGACTCCGAGGGCACGGTGTCCGAGGTGATGGTGCTCGCGCGTAAGTGAGGGGCCGGCCCCGTTTCCTCCGAACCACCCCGGAGGGTTCTTCCGGGGGCTAGCCTGGCCTTCTCGCGATGATCTTGGGGGCCGGGGTGGGTCGACCTGTTGCGTGGGTGGGTGTGGTGATCGTGGCGGGGGCCGCGCTCGCGGGGTGTTCGGTGACGCCGCCGGGTCCGTTCCCCGAGCGTCCGGCCGAGATCGATGTCTCCGTCGTGGACATGTGCACCGCACTCACGGCGGAGGAGCAGGCACAGCTGGGGGTCGGGGCCGGGGAGGCGAGAACGGCAGAGCTGGACAACGGCCCGACTCGGATCTGCGGGTGGAGCAACTACGAGGACGGTTACAACTACGGGGTGCAGACGATCGCCGACGGCGCAGAGGTCGCGATGGGGATTCCGGACTCGACGGTGGACGTCGTCGACGGTTACGGGGTGGTGGTGGAGACGGCCCAGGAGACCGTGGCGCCACGGTGTGCGCTCTACGTGGACGTGTCGGAGACCCAGGCGCTCCGGGTGCAAGTGCGTGCGATCAAGAACGACGAGGCCGGGCGGACCCCGTCGATCGCGTCGGTGTGTGAGCGGGCCGAGGCTCTCACGTCGAGTGCGCTGCGCAATCTCGGCGGCGCGGGATCCTGACCGTTCCCGCCTGCGAACGGTTCCGCCGGGACGAGCCCGGTCGGTCGCCAGGTTTCCTACCGTCGCCGCCGTGGACATCGACGCACGCCTGCCCCGCGGGACCGCTTCGGACAGCCTGATGACGCAGATCGACATCGACAACGTTCTGCAGATGCGAGCCGTTTTGGCTGAACAGGCCCGATCCATTCAGAAGGCGCTCCGTGAAGCCGACGATCTGACACGTATCGACCGCTGTGGCGACGACCCGGTCTCGCGGGACGCGCAGCGGATGTTTCAGGCGAAGATCGACACCATCTTCGCGACACACCGGGCATACATCCTCGAACTGAACGAGGCTTGCGAGCGGTTGAAAGACGCAGCCGAGCAGTACGGGTTGATCGAGGACGAGACTGTCGCGTCGTTCCGCCCGGGCGAGCCGCATCCCTGATGGTCCGGTCACCGGCCGGGGTTCGCGCCGTCCGGCCGCTCAGCAGCCCATGAAGTGCCGGTCCCGCGCCCACTCGCCGCCGGCCCACGAGGCGGGGTCGGGGGCGCTGAAGCCGGGCAGCACCGCTTCGAGCTCCCGCGTCAGCCAGGCCGCGAACCGGGCGGCACTCTGGGGGCAGGTGTGGATCCCGTCGCTGCTGCGGTCCGCGATCCCGTCGCGCTGTTCGCGGTACTCCGCCCCCCAGACCTCCGAGGAGTCGAGACGGACGGCCCGGCCGCCGGACGACCCGGCCACCTCGGCCGCGACCTGCGACGCCCGTTCCAGCTGCGCCATGTGCGGTGCGTAGAACTCGTCGGGCCGGATCGGCGGCATGTCGACGAACACCAGGTCGGCTCCGGCGGCGTCGACGGTGTCGACCAGTCGCGTGTACGCCTCGCGCTGCTCCTCCTCCGCACCCCAGTCGTAGGTGGTGACCTGGTAGACCACGGCCGCCGGGGCGGCTTCGGCGATCGCTACGGGCAGCTCGGCCCACCGCTGCTCCGAGCCCGGCCCGACGACGTTGCCACCGCCCTCCGAGGCGAGCGAGCGGAACTCGACGTCGGTCTCGGCGAACGCGGCGGCGAGCGGCAGCGCCTGCCCGGTCGCGATGGAGTCCCCGACGAACAGCACCGGGGCGGTGGTGGTCGACGGGGACGTGGTCGCTCCCGGGGAGCCGTCCCCGGGGACCGAGCAGCCTGCGGTGAGGATCAGTCCGGCGATCGTGATGGTGAGCAGCGTTCGTCTCATGAGGACGAGCCTGTCGCCGGAGTGTCGTGGTCCGTCCGCCGTCGTGTCCCGATCGTGTCGCAGTGCCGCGGGAGCCGGTCCATGGCGCCGTCCGGCTCCTACGCTCACCGCGTGGCGACGATCCTGCTGATCGAGGACGATCCGACGCTCCGGCGTGGACTGGAGATGGCTCTAGGCAGGCACGGTCACGACATCCGGACGGCGGGCGACGGGGAACGGGGGCTGTCCGAGCTCACCGCGTCCGCGCCGGACCTGGTCCTGCTCGACCTGATGCTGCCGGGTATGGACGGCGTCGAGGTGTGCCGGCGGATCCGTGCGGCGGGGGATGTGCCGGTCATCATGCTCACCGCCCGGGACGACGATCTCGACGTCGTCGAGGGCCTGGCCGCGGGCGCCGACGACTACGTCGTCAAGCCTGCGCGCCCCGGGGTGCTCGATGCGCGCATCCGGGCCGTCCTCCGGCGCAGCAGCAGCCAGCACGACGGCGTGCGGACCCACCGTGACCTGCGGATCGACACCCAGGCGTTGACCGTGACGCGGCGCGGCGAGCCGGTGGCGTTGACGGCGACCGAGATGCGCCTGCTGCTCACCTTGTCCGAGGCTCCCGGCCGGGTCTTCACCCGCCGCGTCCTGCTGGAACAGGTGTGGGAGCACGACTACCTGGGCGACTCCCGTCTGGTCGACAACTGCGTACAGCGGCTCCGCGCGAAGATCGAGACCGATCCGGCTGCCCCGGTCCACGTGCAGACGGTGCGGGGCTTCGGCTACCGCTTCGGTCCGGGATGATCGGCCTGCGCCGACTGGGTCTCCGGAGCCGGTTGATCGTGGTACTCGTCGCGGTGACCGTCGCCGGTGCGGCGGCGGCCGCCTGGGCGAGTGCGGTCTCGGCGGGATCGGCCCAGACGGCGCAGACCCGGGAGCGGCTGACCGGCTCCGTGGTGGCCACGGTCGAGTCGGTCGCGCCCCAGCTGACCTTCCCGGCGGACGAGTCCACGCTGGGCACCCTGCGCAGTGCGATCGGCCCCGACACCGCGGCGCGCGCCGGTGCACTCGTCGCGCGGGACGGTCGGATCGAGGCGTTGGTCAGCGACGAGCTGCAGGCCGCGGTCGGCGGCGGGGACGGCGTGTTCACCCAGCAGGTCGTCGCCGAGGGCATGCCGTGGCTGGTGATCGGCACCCCCGTCATGGTCATCGAGCCGGACGGGACCCGCCGTCGTTCCGGGATCGAGGTGTACACCGCGGCCGATCTGACCGGCATCGACCGGGAGCTCGGCGCGCTGAGCCTGGCAGCGGCCGGGGCCGCCGCCCTGACCCTGCCCATGTCGCTGCTGCTCGCCGTGCTCTCGGCGAACACCGTCCTGCGCCCGGTTCGGGAGCTGCGCGCCACGGCGCGCAGGCTCGCCGCCGGCGACCTCACCGCCCGGGGCAGGGCGCAGGGCAGGGACGAGCTGGCGGACCTCACCGCGACCGTCGACGAGATGGCCGAGTCGTTGCAGGCCTCCATGGCGGAGATCCGACGTATGCAGGCGGACGCCCGCCGGTTCGTCGCCGACGTGTCGCACGAGCTGCGCACCCCGCTGAGCACGCTGAGCGCCGTGCTGGAGGTGCTCGACTCGACGACGGCCGCGCTGGGCGAGAACGTTCCCGACGACGCCCGCGAGTCGGCCGCGCTGGCGATCGCCGAGACCCATCGGCTGATCCGGCTCGTCGAGGACCTGATGGAGGTCTCCCGGCTCGATGCGGGGACCGCGGAGCTGCGCCTCGAGGAGATCGATCTCGCCGCGGCCGTCGCCGACTGCGTCCGGGTCAGGGGCTGGGCCGACCTGGTCACGCTGTCTGCCACGGGCCCGGTCCCGGCCCGGCTGGACCCGCGCCGGGTGGACGTGATCGTGGCGAACCTGGTCGGCAACGCGTTGCGTCACGGCCGCCCGCCGGTACGGATCGAGGTCACCGCGGACGGCGACCGGGTCGAGATCGAGGTCACCGACGCCGGACCGGGTCTGCCGGAGGACGTGCTGCCGCACGTGTTCGCCCGCTTCTACAAGGCCGACGCGGCCCGGACCCGCAGCCCCGGCAGCGGTCTCGGTCTGGCGATCGCCCTGCAGAACGCCCGCCTGCACGGTGGGGACGTCGGCGCGGAGAACCGCGTCGAGGGCGGCGCGCGGTTCGTGGTGCGGATGCCCCGCGAGGGAGGAACGAGGTGAGAACGGTGCGAGCGGTACCGGCCGTGCTCGCGGCGCTCGTCACCACGGCGGCGTTGCTGACCGGATGCGGGGTCGGGCCATCCGGTGTGGAGGCTGCCGGACCGGCCCCGGGCGGGGTGGCGCCGGGGACGACCCTCTACTTCGTCGGCCAGGACGGCGCCCTGCGCCCGGAGCTGCGCGAGACCGGGAGACTGGGCACGGTCGTCGACGCTCTCGCGCTGCTGCTGACCGGACCCGGGCCGGCGTCCGACCTGACCACCGCGATTCCCGGCCCACCCGCTCCCGTGCCGGTGGTCGCCGCGAGGGTGACGTCGATCGAGATCTGGCTACCGTTCACGGCCGCCGAGGTGCCCGCCACCGGGGTCGACCAGATCGTCTGCACGGCACTCGGCGTGCACCGGCAGAGCGGCGGGGACCCGGCCGCGACAGTGCAGATCCGCTTCACGGTGCCCGAGCCGGGCTCCGATCGGCCACGGGAGTGCCCGATACCGGGGTGATCAACCCAACCGGCTGACGTCCACGGGGGCCGGTCCGGGCGCGACCCACTCCAGCACCGGCCACCACAGCGCCAGGCAGGCCATGACGGCGGCGCAGGCCAACGCCCCGGAGCGGCCGCGCGCCCAGTCGGCCCGGAACCGGATCGGGTCCTCGATCAGGTGGGTCGTCGCGACGGCCAGCGCCATCGACACCAGCCAGCCCAGGGCGGTGACCACCGGGCCGTCGAGCCCGGTGCGCTGCGCCGACAGCAGCACGAGAACCGGCCAGTGCCAGAGGTAGAGGCTGTAGGAGATCCGGCCCAGATAGCGCAGCGGCGCCATGGCCAGCGCCCGGGCCACGAGCCGGTCCGGCTGGTGGACGCACAGTGAGATCAGAGCCGCGGACGCCAGCGCGTGGGCGAACAGCAGGCCGGTGAACAGCCCGGGAGCCTGCTGGCCGTCGACGAGTGCCCACGACACGCCGAGCGCCACGGCCAGGACGGCCGTTGCGGCCGCCGCGGACGTGCCACCCCGGTGGGCGGCCGTGCGGGCGACGGCGGCCCGCGCCACAGGGGTGGCCGAGAACGCTCCGAGCAGCAGGGAGAACGCCCTGGTGTCGGTGCCTGTGTACACCCGCGTCGGGTCGGCCGGATCGAACAACATGATCATCAGTGCCAGTGAGCCGATGGCGAGCGCCGGTGCGAGGACCGCGATGGAGGTGCCGGCCCGGGGGCCGCCCCGACGTGCCACCGCGGCGACACCGAGCAGCAGCACCGGCCACACCAGATAGAACTGCTCCTCGACCGCGATGCTCCAGAGATGACCGAAGGGCCGCTCGGCACCGAACCGCTGCCAGTAACTCGCCTCCTGGGCCAGCAGGTGCCAGTTCAGCAGGTTCAGCTGCACCCACGGTCCGTCCGCCCGCGTGGTCGCCTGCTCCTGCGGCGATCCGACCGCGAGCACCGCCACCGGCACGACGACCAGCACCGCGGCCAGCGCCGGCAGGAGCCTGCGGGCCCGCCGGCTCCAGAACGCGGCCAGCGATACGCCGCCCCGCCCGGCGATCTCCCGCAGCAGCGCGCCGGTGATCAGGTAACCGGACAGCACGAAGAACAGGTCCACCCCGAGGAAGCCGCCGACCAGCAGGTCACTGTGGAACAGCAGGACGCCGAGGACGGCGACACCGCGCAGCCCGTCCAGGGCCGGGACGTGCCCGGTGTCGCGGGCCGTGGTGTGGTCGGGGAGGGTTCGCCTGGCCGAGGTCACGGTGCCGAGAATCGATGTGCGCGGTGGCGGTGGCGTCCCCGTGCCGTCCCGATCGTGTAGCAGTGTGCCGGGAGGAGCGGGGGCGAGGTCGCCGACGCGTCCGACCGGCGGGCCGTCGTCGTTCCGCCCCGGGGCGCGCTGGCTACCCTCGGAGCCATGCGCACCCCGGATCCGATCGAGATCGGCGGCCACCGCGTGGGCCCCGGTGAGAAGCCCTTCGTCATCGCCGAGGTCTCCGGCAACCACAACGGATCGCTGGACCGCGCCCTGTCGATCGTCGAGGCGATCGCGGGCTCGGGAGCGCAGGCGGTGAAGTTCCAGACCTACCGGGCCGACACGATCACGATCGACGCCGACGGTCCCGCGTTCCGGATCCGCGACGACCACGGCCTCTGGGGCGGGCGGAACCTCTACCAGCTCTACGAGCAGGCGCACACGCCGTGGGAGTGGCACGAACCGCTGTTCACCCGGGCCCGCGAGCTGGGTCTCGTCCCGTTCTCCAGCCCGTTCGACCCGACGGCGATCGAGCTGCTGGAGTCCCTCGACGCACCGGCGTACAAGGTGGCCTCCGCCGAGCTCGTCGACCTGCCGCTGATCCGGTCGATGGCCGCCACCGGTAAGCCGCTGGTCATCTCGACCGGCATGGCGACGCTGGCCGAGATCGACGCCGCGCTCACCGCTGCCCGCCAGGGCGGGGCGACCGAGATCGTGCTGCTGGCGTGCACCGCGTCGTACCCGGCGGATCCGGTGGACGCGAACCTGCAGACCATCCCGGCGCTGCGCGAGGCGTTCGGGGTGCCGATCGGACTGTCCGACCACACACCGGGGATCGGCGTCCCGGTCGCCGCCGTCGCGCTCGGTGCGGTGGCGATCGAGAAGCACGTGACGCTGCAGCGTGCCGACGGTGGTGTCGACTCCGACTTCTCCCTGGAACCGGCCGAGCTCGCCGCTCTGGTCACCGAGACCGACGTGGCCCGGCGCGCGATGGGGCCTGCCCGGTTCGGTCCGCGCGAGTCCGAGCGGGACACCCTGGCGTTGCGCCGGTCGCTCTACGTCGTCGCCG
This sequence comes from Pseudonocardia sp. NPDC049635, assembly GCF_040659795.1. Lineage (NCBI taxonomy): Bacteria > Bacillati > Actinomycetota > Actinomycetes > Pseudonocardiales > Pseudonocardiaceae > Pseudonocardia > Pseudonocardia sp. NPDC049635. Next base: position 7,512 of record NZ_JBFAON010000008.1, on the reverse strand, counting down.
ACGTCGCCGCCGGAGACAAGGTCACCGAGGAGAACGTCCGCTCGATCCGGCCCGCAGGTGGGCTGCCGACCGACACGATCGGGACGGTCCTGGGGCGCACGTTCACCCGCGACGTCGCGCGCGGGACTCCGCTCACCTGGGACCTGATCTGATCAGCGGCCCTCCGCGAGGAAGGACCTGACCAGCGCGTTCACCTCGTCCGGGGACTCCCGGTTCGCCCAGTGACCGCGTCCGGGAAGTACTTCGATACGGGCACCCGGAACGGCGGCCGCGACCTCCCGGGTCCGCGCGACCGGCACCCCGGCGTCCCGGTCGCCCTGCACGAACAGCGCCGGGCACCGGATCTCGCCCAGTTGCGGCCGCAGGTCGACCCGCATCCGCCGGAACCCGATCGAACCGTTCTGCCAGTCCGAGCTGCCTGCGCCGCCCCGGCGGGCCTCCGCCAGGCACTCGTCGACGATCGCATCGACATCATCCGGCTGCTCCGTACCGAACAGGGCTTTCCGGACGAACCACGCGACGACCGGCCGGTACCGGAAGACCAGGTTCGGCAGCGTGCGGCTCAGCAGCGGCAGCTTCGCGGTCAACCACAACAGCTGGTGGACGACCGGGGGGAACGACAGCGTCCCGGCCGGGGCGATGGCGACCAGGCGCTCCACCCGCTCGGGATGCTCGATCGCGTAGGCCAGCGTCAGCGCACCGCCCTGGGACAGCCCGACGAGCGCGGCACGTTCGATCCCCAGGTCGTCGAGCACGTCGGTGATCGTGCGGAGCAGCACCTCGTGCGTAGCGCGACCGTTCCACGGCCGGCTACGGCCCTGCTTCGGCCAGTCCGGTGCGATCACCCGGTGGTCGCGGGCCAGGTCCGGGATCATCCGCGCCCAGCTGAGGGTCGCGTTGTCGATCCCGGCGCCGGACAGCAGCAGAACCGGCGGGCCCCCGTCACCGGCGAGCCGGACGTGCAACCGCCCTTCCGGGCGGTCGATCACATGGTCGCGCACCGCGGTCATCGGCTTTCTCCGGCGCGGTGCTGCTGCGCGCCGGCGCGGTGTTGCTGTTGCGCGCCTCCGGCGCGGTGGCGCTCCCAGCGTTCCCAGAGCGCCGGCAGCTCGGACTCCAGGAACAGGTAGAGCTCGTGCACGTTGGCGAGGCGATCGCGACGGGCCGCCGGGGTGCCGGCCAACGTGCCCAGGCCGCGTTCGAGGACGGCACGGAACTCGGTGGCCCGCGCGTACCGGGCGGCGAGCATCCGGCTCCAGCCGTCCGGCGCGATCCGGAACAGCTCGACCCGATCACCCCGGCGGCGCACCCGCTCGACCAGCCCGCCCGGGGTCAGCATCCGGGTCGCGGTGCTGATCGAGCTGCGGCTGACCCCCAGCACCGAGGCCAGATCAGCGGCGGACTGCTCGGGCGGATCGCTGATCAACAGCCAGCCGATCACCCGGCCGGTGATCAGCGGCATGCCCTCCCGTTCGAACGACGTGGCCACCTCGTCGACGAAGTCCAGCTCGCTCTCGGTGGGCGACACGATGACGACCGTACAGTCATTGCAGTACTGACTGCAAACGCTGCACGGCTGGTCGCGTGCCCCGCGGGGTCGCGTGGTGGGCATCGGCATCACCGAACTCGCCGCGACCGGGGTTGCTCGGCGGGAGCGGTGGAACCCAGCAGGTCCCGGTGCGGGACCACACGGCGGCGCGCAGCAGGTCCCGGTGCCGGATCAGGCGGCCCCGGTGGGGCGGCGGGGGGATCGGCCGGACTCGTCTCCGTCGGTGCTGTCGTCCTCGTCGACCGCGCCGCTCTCGTCGACCGCGCCGCTCTCGTCGGCAGCACCGTTCTTGTCGGCAGCACCGCCCTCGTCGTCGGTGCCGCCCTCACCCCACCCACGTGCGACGAGGGCTTCACCGAGCGCGTCGGCGTGCCGCAGTGTGCGGACCATGAACGGCACCGCGAACGCCGTCACCGATCCGCCCGCTCCGCGCGCCTTCGCCGCCGCTCTGACCTGCCCGGCGATCCCCGACAGCGTGCCCACCGATTGAATGGTCAGGCCGACGAGAAGCCCGACGGCCTCCGGGTCGACGCCGAATCGTCGCAGCGGCCCCAACGCTCGCTGCACGGCGCTGACCAGGTCGTCCACCCGGGTCGTGAGGGTGAACAGGCTGGCCGCGCCGATCGCCGCGACCAGTCGCAGCGCGATCACCAGTGCCCGGTCCGGGCCGAGCAGCCACCACTGGATGCCGCCGACGAGTACCAGGACGAGCAGCAGCGTCCGCAGCAACGGCCGGACCCGCCGCCACGGGATCCGGGCGACGACGAACCCGAGCGCCACCAACCCGCACGCCGCGGCGAGCAACCACGGATCGGCGACCGCGACGGTGCCCGCCGCGAACACCAGCAGCACCAGCAGCGACGGTCCGGCGGGCGCCCGGTGCAGCAGACTGGTGCCGGGCTCGTAGAGACCGAGCGGGGTCACGCCGCGCAGATCTTCCGGTAGAAGGCGACGGCGGGGCCCGGTTCGTCGTCGGCGACCACCCGGCCCTCGTCGAGGACGACCACCCGGTCGAAGCCGTCGAGCAGATCGAGATCGTGGGTGGCGAGCAGCACCTGCTGACGCAGGCCGGCGAGGCGCTGCGCGAACGCGCGCTTGTTGCGCAGGTCGAGCAGGGTGGTCGGTTCGTCGCACACCAGGACGTCCGGGTCGAGAACGAGTACCGAACACAGCGCGAGCAGCTGCTTCTGCCCGCCGGAGAGCTGGTGCGCCGGATGTTCGACGTGGTCGCCGAGACCGAACTCGGTGAGCACCTCGGTGGCCCGCCGGGTGCGTTCCGCGTGGTTGCGGACGGTCCGCCGCAGCGAGAACGCGACGTCCTCCACCGCCGTCGGCATGACGATCTGCGAGTCCGGGTCGCTGAACACGAACCCGACCCGGCGACGGACAGCTGATCCCTGTCGGGCCGGGTCGCGGCCGTCGACCCGGACGGAGCCCGCGGTGGGGGTGACGAGCCCGTTGACCGTCCGGGCCAGCGTCGACTTGCCGGAACCGTTCGAACCGATCAACGCGACCCGGCGTTCGGGCAGCGTGAGGTCGACGCCGTCGAGCACGGTCCGCTCGCCGTAGCGGTGCCCGACCCCGGTGAACTCGATCATCGCCTGCCCCTCACCGGACGACCCGCCACCGGGTCGCGACACCGAGTCCGCCGCCGGACGACAGCGCGGCCAACCCGGTCTCACCGTGGCCCTGCACGACGAGCCGGTGGAACAACCGCACCACCAGTACCGCGCCGGACGCACCCCACGGGTGGCCCAGCGCGAGGGCGCCGCCGTCCGGGCTCACGGTCCGCTCGTCGATGCCGACGGCGTCGAGGCAGGCGAGCACCTGACCGGCGAACGCCTCGGTGAACTCCACCGCGTCCGGGGCCGGGCCGGGCAGCGCCCGGAGGGCGGGAACCGCGCCGAGTCCCAGCAGCGCGGGATCACAACCGCGGGTGGCGGCGGCCTCCAGCGCGAGCCCGGGGAGGCGGAGCTCGCGGCGCCGCCGTTCGGGGACGACCAGCACGGCGGCGGCGCCGTCGTTCACGCCGCAGGAGTTCGCGGCGGTGGCGGTGCCGTCCGGGGTGAAGGCGGGCCGGAACCGGGCGAGTCGCTGCACGGTGAACCGGTCGCGCGGGCGTTCGTCGGTGGTGACGCCGTCGACCTCGACGATCTCCGCAGCGAACCGTCCGGCCCGCTGCGCGGCGACGGCGCGGGCATGGCTACGGGCGGCGAAGGCGTCCTGACGCTCCCGGGAGACGCCGGCGCGGGCGGCGACGGTGTCGGCGGCCGGGCCCATGTCCGGGTCCGGCCACCCGGCGGGTGTGAAGGGGGCGCGGGTGTAGGGGGTGCCGTCGGGCCGGAGCCGCACCGGTGCCGTCGAGGGCGACTCGACACCACCGGCGAGGTACGCGGAGCCCTCGCCGGCCCGGATCGCGGTGGCCGCGGCGATGATCGCGGTGAGTCCGCTCGCGCACTGCCGGTCGAGGGTCGTCCCCGGGACGCGGTCGCCGAGCCCCGCCCGCAGCGCCGCGACCCGCGCGGGGTTGCCACCGGGCCCGAACACGTTCCCGAGCAGGACGTCGTCGATCCCGATGCCCGGTGTCGTGCGGCCGGAGCCGGGGCGCCCGGAACGGTCGCCACCGGTGCCGTCGAGCGGCTCGCCGGGCGCCGGGGCGGCGGACCTGCCGGGGGGCGTGTCGACACCCGCCACGAGCGCGGCGAGGACGGGGGCGGCCAGCTCGTCGACGGTGAGCGCCCGCAGCGCACCGCCCGCGGTACCGATCGGGGTGCGGCGGGCGGCGATCACGACCGGGGTGTCGTCGCCGGTCATCGACCGACACCGGGCCGCACGTCGTCCGACAGGGGGAATGGTTGCGCATCGAGGGTGCCGTCGCGCAGGCCCGCGTGGACGAGCGCCCTGGCCGGCTTGCCGGAGCCCAGGCGCGGGAGCGCCGGGACGAGCAGCCACCGGCGGGGGCGTTTCGCCGGGGACAGTGCCTCGCGGGCCGCGGCGCGCAGCTCGCGGCGGGACGGCGGGACACCGTCCCGCAGTTCGACCACCGCGGTGACCAGCATGCCCAGCGCGGGATGCGGGGTGCCCGCGACGACGACGTCGGCGACCCCGGGGACGGCCCGCAGCACCTGCTCGACCTCCTCGGCCGCGACCAGCGTGGCCCCGGAGGTGATCGTCGTGGCGGCCCGACCGTGCACGGTGAGCGTACCGTCGGGGTCGAGCCGGGCACGGTCACCGACGGTGCTGGGGCCGGGGCCGATCGGCCGGAGGACGCCGTCGCGCAACCGGCCGAGGACGGTCTGCGGGCTGTCCACCCACAGCACGTCGTCGTGCACCGCGAGCTCCACTCCCGGGACGGCGCGGAGCGGACCCGCGTCATGACGGAGCGCGATCAGCGAGTGCTCGGCCGAGCCGTAGTACTCGATCAGGACGGTACCGGGCAGCAGCCGTGCGCAGCGCTCGCGCAGTGTCGGCGCGAGGTGCGCCCCGCCGCAGACGACCACTGCCGGCGCGGGCCGTCCGGGACGGCGCTCCCGGTCGTCGAGCAGCGAGGACAGCAGCGCCGGGACCAGGTGTACCGTGCCGCCGTCGGGGAGATCCGCAGGATCGAACCGGTCGGTGGTGACGAGACGACGGCCGTGGTGCAGGGCGTGCAGTGCACCGAACAGGTAGAGCGTCGAGGACGGCGGCCCCGGGACCAGGACGGGGCCCGGTAGCGGCCCGAGCGCGTCGAAGCCGATCAACCACGAGTCGCGGGTGCGGGCGAGGACGGTCGGCGGCCCGGTACTGCCGGACGTCGTGGGGAGCAGGAACGGTGCGGTCGGGTCGGTGACCGGGGTGCTGCCCGGTTCGGGGGCGTGGTGTCCGCCGCGGCCGGTCGTGCCGGCCGCTGCGGTGCTGCCGGGCCGATCACCGGCGTCGGTGCGGAGCACCGCGTCGGGCGCCGCATCGGCGAGTACGGACGCGCGCTCCCGGTCCGACCAACCCGGGTCGGCGATAAGGGTCGCTGCGCCCACCCGGTCGACGGCGAGCAGGTACGGCAGCGCATCCCATCGGGCCCGGCCCGGTGCGTCGATCACGACGCGGTCGCCGGGCCCGATCCCTCGGACGCGGAGGCGTGCAGCGGCGAGGTCCGTCACGTCCGCCAGCTCCGGCGGGAGCCGGGCGGGGGAGATGATCGGGCCGGCACCGACCTGCCGCGTCGCGCCGGTCGGCTGCGTCACGCCGATCGGCTGTGTCGGTCCGGTCGGGCCTGCCGCGCCGGTCGGCTGTGTCGGTCCGGTCGGGCCTGCCGCGCCCGTCGGCTGTATCGCACCGGGCGGCCTCGTTCCGGTCGGCGGTGTCGCGCCGGGCCGGGCGGTCGGACCAGTCGGCTGATCCTCCGGGCGGCGCTGCTCTGCCCTCACCGGACCTGCGGCTCGCGGGTGGACGGCGGGAGCAGATCGGGCAGCGCCCGGTGCACCAGCGTGGCGATGATCGCCGCCAGGACGACCTTGATCAGGTCGCCGGGCACGAAGACCAGCGACTGGACGATGCCGGCCCACAGGTCACCGACCACCAGGCCGACCACCGGCATCCCGATCAGGTAGTCGGCGAGCAGCCCGGCGAGACAGGCGACCAGCAGGACCGGCAGCGTCCGCGTTCGTGCCCGCTGCACGATCAGGCCGGTGACCAGCGCGGACAGCAGCCAGCCCACGAGGAAGCCGGCGCTGGGGCCGACGAACGGCGCCAACCCACCACGGCCGCCGGACAGCAGCGGCAGGCCGATCGCGGTCAGCGCGAGGAGCAGCGCCACCGACGCCGTGCCGAGCTTCCAGCCGAGGATCGCACCGGCGATGATCGGACCCACGTTCTGCAGGACGATCGGGACACCGGCGACGCCTCCGAAACCGGGGAACAGGCCGAGCACGGCGATGAAGGCGGCGAACACCACGACCCGCGCGAGATCGGCGGCGGGCAGCGTGGAGCGGGATCCGGACACGCGCGAAGGTTAGGTCACGCGGGTGTGTCCCCGGCACCTCGTGCGGGCGGTATCACCGCTGCCGGTCGTGTCCGTCAGACATCTGAGGTCGTCGAAGGTCAACGGCAACATCGGGTTCGCGTGGGCAAAGGGAATGAACGGCGCGAAGCCGCGGGCTACGGTGCATCGGTGCTCTCACCAGACGACCGCGAACTGGTCGCCGCGGCCAGCAGACATGCGACGACCGTCAATGACGGCGGTGACCACACGGTCGCCGCCGCCTTGCGGCTCGACACCGGCGTGATCGTGCTCGGGGTGAACACCTACCACTTCCTGGGCGGCCCCTGCGCGGAAGTCAGCGCACTGTCCAACCGCGCGGCGTCACACCCCGGGGACCCGATCAGATCCGTCGTCGCGGTCTACGGACCGACCGGTGAGGTCATCGCTCCGTGCGGCAAGTGCCGCCAGGTCCTGTTCGACCTCGACCCGAACATCCGCGCGGTCGTGCGCGGGTCCAACGGTCTGGCCGCGCGCCCGATGACCGAGCTGCTGCCGCACGCGTTCGATTGGCGCGCCGCAGGTGCTCCACAGCGCCTCTACATGTGGGAGGGCTACGAACAGCTCATCCGCTCGGGCGCCAAGCGGCAGACCATTCGTGTCGATGATCCCTTCCGCCCCGGTGCTGCGTCGATCGTGTTCGAGAAGGGCTCCGGCGAGGTCGTCACCCTCACCGCGGTCATCGAGTCCGTCGAGACGACCACGCGCGCCGCGCTCAGCGACGAGGATGCCCGTCGCGACGGGTTCACCGACCTCGACCAGCTCGATGCCGCTCTCGAGCAGCACTACCCCGGACTCGAAGCCGGGGACCCCGTCGACATCGTGTCTTTCACGCTCTCGAACCCGGCACCGAACTAGTGCCTCGTCGCAGAACGTTGGCGTCGTAGCCGGGTCGGCCTGGTGGGCTGAGAAGCTGTCGCCGGAGGTGGGCGATGGCACGGCAACCTGA
>NZ_JBFAON010000007.1:0-245081 GCF_040659795.1 Pseudonocardia sp. NPDC049635 | reverse complement strand
CTCCCGCTCGTTGGAGTAGACCACCAGGCGGTTGATCGGGATCCGCACTGCCCGCGGTGGCTTCTGCCCGCGCAGCAACTCCGTCGGTGCGACCCCGGGCACGACGGGTCCCCCTGATCCCGGAGGCACCCGTGCACGGCAGCAGCGAGGCGAGCACGTCCCGCGAGCAGGACCAGGACACCGCCGACGGCGGTGAGCGCTGGACCGACCGGCTGGGCTGGGAGGAGATCGACTGACCGGGCGCCGGGGTCGGCGCAGCCGGGAGTGCGGAGGTGCACGATGGGGGCATGGCACGGGAGCTGCACCATGTCGCCGACGGGCCGGAGTCGGCCCCGGTCATCCTGTTCGGACCGTCGCTGGGCACCGATCTGCACCTGTTCGACGCCCAGGTGGCGGCGCTGTCCGACCGGTACCGATGTGTCCGCTTCGACCTGCCGGGGCACGGCGGCTCGCCGGACGTCATCGACGACCTGACGATCGCCGATCTCGCCGAGGGCGCGCTGGCCGTCGTCGGGGACACCGCGTTCCACTACGTGGGCGTCTCGATCGGCGGCGCGATCGGGCAGTGGCTGGGCGTGCACGGCGGTGAGCGGGTCCGCAGCATCGCGGTGCTGGCGACGGCCGCCCGGTTCCCGAACCCGCAGGCGTGGCCGCAGCGGGCCGCCACGGTGCGCGAGCAGGGCACCGAGGCCATGGTCGTGTCCCGCCCCGGCACCTGGTACGTCGAGGACTGGGCGCGCCGCGACCCGGCGGGGGAGCAGCGGCTGCTGGACATGCTTCGTGCCGCGAGACCCGATGGCTACGCGGCCTGTTGCGCCGCGATCGGCACCTTCGACATCCGCGCCGAGCTGGGCTCGGTGTCGGTCCCCACGCTGGTGGTGGCCGGTGCCGAGGACCCGGCGACGCCGCCGGAGACCGTGCGCGAGATCGCCGATGCCGTCCCCGGTGCGGAGTACGCGGAGGTCGCGGACGCGGCGCACCTGCTGAACTACGAGCGTCCCGACGAGGTGAACGCGCTGCTCGACCGGCACCTGTCCCGGATGTGAGCGCTCACGCGCGGCTCGCCCGCCGGGCCCGGTAGGCGGCCACGTGCGCGCGGTTCGCGCAGTTGCCGGTGTCGCAGAAGCGTTTCGACCGGTTCCGGGACAGGTCGACGAGGACGGCGTCGCAGTCCTCGCCGGCACAGCGGCGCAGCCGGGACAGGTCGTCGGCACGCACCAGGTCGACCACCGACATCGCGATCTCGGCGCCCATCCGGTCGGCCAGCGGGGCGTCACGCGGGGTGACGTGCAGGTGCCAGTCCCAGCCGTCGTGCCGGGCGAGCCGGGGGCGTGCGTCGGTCTCGGCGAGGATCGCGTTGACCAGCTCCACCGTCCGGTCCCGGTCCGGCCCCTCGGTGCCGCTGCCGCTGCCGTTCCCGTTGCCGCTGCCGTTCCCGGTGCCGCTGCCGTTGCCGCTGCCCGGGGTCATGGCCAGGTCCGAGCCCGCTGCGGCCGGTGCCGCTCCTGAGTGCGGGGCCGAGCCTGCACCGGCGGGCCAGAGCGCCACGAGCCGCTCCCGGAGCGCACGGACCGCGGCCCGTTCGTCGTCGGTGCGGGCCCGTTCACCGGTGTAGGGCTGCTCGTCCATCCAGGCCTCGAACAGCGCCGCGTCGCCCAGGACGTCCGGTTCGGTCAGCCGGGTGTTGACCAGCGCGGCGGCCGCCGCCAGCACGACCTGGGTGTCATGGGCGAATTCCACGTTGACCCCTGACATCATCGGTTCCTAGTGTCAGGAGTCTATGAGTACTTCGGTCGTGACACGGGACCACCTGGTCCGCGGACTCGCGTGGGCGCTGGTCTCGGCGGCCGCGTACGGATTCTCCGGCCCGCTCGGGGCCGCCTTCCTGCAGGCCGGCTGGTCACCGGGTCTCACCACGCTGCTGCGGATCGCCGGTGCTGCGCTGCTGCTCCTGCCGGTGGCGGTGGTGCTGACCCGCCGGCACCGGCCGGACCGGGCTGCCCGGCGCAAGATCGTGATCTTCGGACTGCTCGCGGTGGCGGGTGTGCAGCTCTGCTTCTTCCACGCCCTGCAGTACCTCTCGGTCGGGGTCGCGCTGCTGCTGGAGTTCCTCGCCCCGGTGTTGCTCGTCGGCTGGACCTGGATCACCACCCGGCGCACCCCGTCGGCGATCACCCTTGCCGGCTGCGTCGTCGCACTCGCCGGTCTGGTGTTCGTCGTCGACCCGTTCGGGCCGCAGCGCGTCGAGCCGGCCGGGATCCTCTGGGGTCTCGCCTCGGCGGTCTGTGTCTGCGTCTACTTCGCGCTGCCCGGTGGGAACCGGGAGGGTCAGGTCCCACCACTGCTGATGATCTCCGGCGGCATGATCGTCGGCGCGGTCTCGCTGACCGTCACAGGGCTGCTGGGGGTCACGCCGTGGGCGACCGGCGCACCGGTCGGGACCCTCGGCGGTGCCGAGCTCGACTGGGTGCTGCTGCTCGGGATGCTCGTCGTGCTCGCGACGGCGCTGCCCTACGTCACCGGCATCCTCGCGATCCGGCGGCTCGACACCCGTGTCGCGTCGTTCGTGGGACTCTCCGAGGTGCTGTTCGGGGTGCTCGCGGCCTGGCTGCTGGTGGCGCAACAGCCGACGCTGATGCAGCTGCTGGGCGGGGTGCTGATCCTCGGCGGGATCGTGCTCATCCGGCGGGCGGAGAACCGGGCGGCCGCGACGCCGAGCGAGGTGGCGGTGGAGGGCTGACTCGTCATCGGCGGCGGGAGCCCACACCCCTTTCCGGCGCCGCACACCCGTTGCACGGGGTGTGGGGCGGCGCGAAAGGGTGTGAGCCCCTTCCACGGGGGTGTGTTCCGGCGCCACGAACGGGGTGCACTACTGTTCCGCCGTCGGTGTTCCTGGCCACACTGTCCCGCAGCGTCGTCGCTGCGCGGGCCCGGGTGGGGCCGACCCGACGGCAGGCGTGCTCCCCCGTAGGCCCAGCGAGATCGAGGTCGTCGTTGTCCGAGAACCGGTTCGTCACCAGCTCCTTCTGCGTCGCCAGGGAGTGTGTCGCCGTCGCGGCACCTGCGGATGGCGTGGTCGTCCGATCCACGGTCAGCGGGGCCGAGGTGCGCTTCACCGATGCCGAGTGGGAGGCGTTCGTCTCCGGCGTACGGAACGGGGAGTTCGACGTGGAGCGTCTGCGCAGCTGACCTGATACCTCAGGCAGCGAGTCGGTCGAGGAGTACCCGGCGGGTGCTCGCCTCGTCGAGTGCCTTCGTGAGCAGGTCGCGCCAGACGGACTCGTAACTCGCGACCATCGGCTCGCTGTCGTAGTAGTCGTCGTTCTCGGTGCTCTCGACGTTGACGACCGGCCAGTCGGTGGCCGGATCACGGGGGTCGAAGATCGAGAACGTGCTCGAGGCCCTAGTCCAACCAGCACTGAACGGCAGGATCTGCAGCGTCACGTTCGGTTGGCTCATGCGCTCGAGGAGCAGGCGGACCTGTTCTCGTGCGATCTCCGGGCCGGTGACCCGGTGTAGTGCCACTTCGTCGAGCACGATGTGCGTCTCGAGCGGGGGAGCGTCGGTCCGGCCCAATTCGATAACGTGTGCCCGACGAATTCGGATCTCCACCAGGCGATCGACTATGTCGGCAGGCACATCCAGCTGGGTCGGACCGAGCATGCTGCGCGCGTACGCCTCCGTCTGCAGGAGGCCGGCAACAGCGATCGCGTAGGTTCGCTTCGAGCGGGATTCCTTCTCGAGCGAGAGGAGCATGTTGAGCTTCTCGTCCGAGGGTACGTCGTGTCGCTCCCACCACCCCGGTGACTTGGCCTCGGTCGCCCAGTCCAGGACCCGGTCCCGCTCCTCTGTCGGGGCGTCGTAGATCTCCAGCAGGTCCCGCACGTCCCGGTACTTCGGTTCGACCGCGCCCGTCTCGATCCGGCTGAGCTTCGACGGTGAGATCTCGAGGCGCTTCGCGACCTCGGCGAGTTGCAGGTTGCGGTCGCTGCGCAGGCGCTTGAGGACGTGACCGAGGCGCCGCCGGATGACGACCGGGCCGTGCGTGACGGTCATGTCCACTCCTCGTGTCCCCGGTCTCCGGTTCAGGATACCGGTCGGCAGGCTGTGCAATTGCATCGAACAGAAATTGCATCGGGTCTGGTGCATGCGGTCATTCGCACCGCATACTGTGCTCCTGATCCTGAGCAGCGACAACAGTCGCTGAAGGGGGTGCGCCATGCACGACCATGACGGCACCACAGTCAGTCTCCGGAAGCACGGTCCGGCCATCCGCGAGCGGGGGTGGTCCCGATGACCACCTACCTCGTCGCCGGTGGCGGCCTCGTCCTGATGCTCTGGTTCGCCATGCTGATCGGCGTCTCCCTGGACACCCAGGGGCAGCGCCGCGAGTGGAGGCGGGTGGCGCAGCAGCGCCGCGCCGCCTGGGAGGAGCGCCGGGAGGAACGGCGCCCGCGCGAACCCGAGGACCTCTGCATCGAATGTCCGTTGCGCAGGTGAGGGTCGTCCGGCGCCGTGCCGAGAGATGCACGGAGGCCGGCCGGGCGCACGATCCCGCCGCCGGACCGTGGACCGGCGGGGCGGGCACCGGGAGCCCGATGCTCCCGGGAAGGGTCACGGACCGGCACGGGTGGGCCGGTCCGCGACCACACCGGGGGCTCAGCCCGCGGCGACCGCCTGCTGAATCGCCTGCGGGCTGGCCTCGACGTCCTGACCGTTCACCCGCACCGAGGGGGTGCCCGAGATGTTGTCGCGCAGCGCCTGCTGGGTGATCTCCTGGGTCCAGGGCGCGAACCGCTGGTCCTCCACGCACTCGGCGAACTCCGGCCCGGCACCGGCCTGCTGACCGAGCTGCGCGAGCTGGTCGTTGCTCAGGCCCTCGCCGCCCTGGGCCGGCTGGTTGGCGAAGAGCAGCTTCTCGAACTCGGGGTAGACGCCGGCCTCCGCGGCGCAGCCGGAAGCGGCTCCGGCGCGTGTCGAGAACTGGGTCGTGGAGGCCCGGTCCAGGAACGCGACCGGGTGGTAGACGACCTGGGCCTGCCCGGAGTTGCGCAGCTCCTCCAGCGTGGGGCCGGCCTGCTCCTCGAACGTCGCGCAGTGCGGGCACTGGAAGTCCACGTAGACGTCGATGGTCGTGGGCGCGTCGGCGTTACCCACGGGCACTCCCGACGCCGTCGCGTTCGCCGGGACCAGGGTGCTGGACGAGCTGCTGTTCCAGTACACCCCGAACCCGACGAGAGCGGCGAACGCGACCACCACGATGATGCCGAGCACCGTCGCCTGGGACGGCCCCTTCTTGGCGGTGAGCGGGTTCTTGTTCTTCGCCGCGCTCCTCTTTCCGGCCATCATCGGTCCTCCTCGGGGGTGGTCGTCACACCGTTGTTTGTACTGGTCGGTTGTGCTCGACGCCGCTCCGGGGTACCGCGGTCCCGGGTGGCCCAGGTTTGACCTCGTGTAGAACCATGGAGGAGTGAGCATCGACGGCGCCGTGGACGTCCGCACGGTAGAGCTGCGGATCGACGGCATGACCTGCGCCGCCTGCGTCGGGCGGGTGGAGCGCAAGCTGGGCAAGCTCGACGGTGTCCGGGCGACGGTCAACCTCGCGACCGAGCGTGCGACGGTCGAGTACCCGGCAGACACCGACGTCGAGACCTTGCTGGGTGCTGTCCGCAAGGCCGGCTACGGGGCGACCGAGCTGCGGCGGGGCGTCACCGACACCGGTGACGCGGCCACCGAGGACGACACCGCGCTGCGCAGGCTCCGGACCCGGATGGCCGTCGCGCTGGTGCTGTTCATCCCGCTCGCCGACCTGTCGCTGGCGATGTCGCTGGTCCCGTCGCTGCGGTTCCCGTACTGGCAGTGGGTGGTCGTCGCGCTGGCGCTGCCGGTGGTGGTGTGGGCGGCCTGGCCGTTCCACCGCACCGCGTTCGTGAACCTGCGGCACGGCACGACGTCGATGGACACGCTGGTCTCGCTCGGCGTGATCTCGGCGTCGGCCTGGTCGCTGGGTGAGATGGCCTTCCTCGACACCCGCGTCACGCTCACCGGGTGGGACGCGGTGCTGCACCCGTCGGGTCCGCTGTACCTGGAGGTCGCGGCGGGCGTCACGACGTTCGTGCTGGCCGGGCGCTACTTCGAGGCCCGTGCCCGGCGTACGGCCGGACGCGTCATGCGGTCGCTCGCGGCACTGGAGTCCGACGAGGTCACGCTTCTCGTCGACGGGACGGAAACCCGGGCGCCGGTGGGCCGGTTGCGGGTCGGCGACCGCTTCCTGGTCCGGCCGGGCGAGCGGATCGCCGCCGACGGCGTCGTCGTCGAGGGTCGTGCGGCCGTCGACACCAGCGCGATGACCGGTGAACCCGTCCCGGTGGAGGTCGGCCCCGGTGACGCGGTCGCCGGCGGCACCATCCCGGCAGGCGGGCGCCTGGTGGTCGTCGCCGAGCAGGTCGGCGCGGACACCCGACTGGCCCGGATGATCGCCGCCGTCGAGCGGGCGCAGGTGGAGAAGTCGGCCACCCAGCGCCTGGTCGACCGGGTGTCGTCGGTGTTCGTGCCGGTGGTGCTCGTGCTCGCCGTGGTGACGCTCGGTGGCTGGCTGCTGTCGGGCGCCGGGTGGGCGGGCGCGCTCGGCCCGGCGATCGCGGTCGTCATCATCGCCTGCCCGTGCGCGCTGGGGCTCGCCACGCCGACCGCGCTGATGGTCGCCACCGGGCGCGGCGCCGAGCTGGGCATCTTCGTCAAGGGCTACCGGGCGCTGGAGACGACCCGGGCCGCCGACACCGTGGTGCTCGACAAGACCGGCACGCTGACCACCGGCCGGATGACCGTCACCGACATCGCCGCCGCACCCGGGACGGACACCGATCTGCTCCTCGCCAGGGCGGCGGCCGTCGAGGCCGGCTCGGAGCACGCGATCGCCGCCGCCGTCCGCCGGCACGCCCGGGACGCGGGCCTCGCCGTCCCGGGCGTCGAGGACTTCGTCGCGCTGCCCGGGCTCGGTGCCCGGGGCACCGTCGACGGCGTCGAGATCACGGTCGGACGCCCGCCCGCCGACACCGGTGAGCTGGCCGGGCGGATCGCCGGATGGGAGTCCTCCGGGCACACCGTGGTGGCGGTGCGGGTGCGTGACGAGCTCGCCGGGGCGATCGCGCTGGCCGACCCGGTCAAGGAGTCCGCCCCGGTCGCGGTCGCCGAGCTGGTCGCGATGGGCCTGCGGCCGGTGCTGCTGACCGGTGACCGGCCCGCCGCGGCCCACGCCGTCGCACGGGCCTGCGGTATCGACGACGTCGTCGCCGGTGCGTTGCCCGACGACAAGGTCGACCACGTCCGTGCGCTGCAGGCCCAGGGGCGGACGGTCGCGATGGTCGGCGACGGCGTGAACGACGCCGCCGCACTCGCCGCCGCGGACCTGGGCATCGCCGTCGGGTCGGGCACCGACGTGGCGCTGGAGGCGGCCGACGTCGTGCTGGTGCGCGACGACCTGCGGGTGCTCCCGGCGACCGTCGAGCTGGCCAGGGCCACGATGAGCACGATCCGCGGCAACCTGTGGTGGGCGTTCGGCTACAACACCGCCGCGATCCCGGTCGCGATGGCCGGGCTGCTCAACCCGTTGCTGGCGGGGGCGGCGATGGCGGTCTCGTCGTTCCTGGTCGTGACGAACAGCTTGCGCCTGCGCCGGGCGGCGAGCTGGGCCGACGAGACACTCGCCGGTACCCGCGTCCGGGCCGAGGACGACGAGACCGCCTACGTCGAGGCCCGCGACTGACCCGGAGAACCGGCGCTACGCGTCGGGCGGACCGGCGCGTGCCCTCGGCGTGAACGCCCGGCTCGCGGTGTGAGCCGGACTCAGCCGCCCTGACGTAGCTTCGCCAGCATCTCGTTGTACGCCTTCAGTTCGGCGTCGTCGTCCCGGGCGGCCTGGCGGTCCTTCCGGGCCGCCTCCCGGGAGTCGTCCCGGGACCACTGCACGACCAGGGTGACCATCACCAGCAGCATCGGCAGCTCACCGGTCGCCCAGGCGATCCCGCCGCCGACGCTCTGGTCGGCCGCCAGGTCCAGCCACGGCAACCCCACCTGGGCGTAGAAGTTCCGGCCGAGGACGGTCGACGAGCTCATCACGGCGATCCCGAAGAACGCGTGGAACGGCATCGTCGCGAGCAGCACCGCGAGCCGGCCCAGGTGCGGGAGCCTGTGCGGTGCGGAGTCGACACCGATCAGCGGCCAGAAGAACAGGTAGCCCACCAGCACGAAGTGCAGGTTCATCAGCTGGTGCGTCCAGTGGAACCGCAGCGCACCGTCGAACAGCGACGTGAAGTACAGGACGTAGAAGGATCCGACGAACAGCACCGCGGCACACCCGGGATGGGTCAGCACGCGGGCGGCCCGCGAGTGCACCGCGGCGAGCAGCCACTCCCGGGGCCCCGGGGGGTTGCCCCGGCCCGCCGGACGCAGCACCCGCAGCGCCAGCGTCACCGCTCCCCCCAGGCTGAGCAGGATCGGGGTGAGCATGTTCAGCGTCATGTGGCTGATCATGTGGACGCTGAACATGGCGGGGGAGTAGAACCCGAGGCCGGACGACGTCGCGAACAGCAGTGCGGCGCAGCCCAGCATCCACGCCCACGTCCGGCCGACCGGCCACCGGACCCCGCGCGCGGCGAGCCGCCGCACCCCGAGGGCGTACAGCCCGGCGAGCAGCAGCGCCCCGGTGCCGAAGACGATGTTCCAGCGCCACTCGACCAGCATCGTCAGCGCGCTGAACGGCCGGTCGATGTTCCAACCGATCAGCGTCTCCAGCGCGGTGTCCGGACGCACCAGGAAGCGGGGCGGCACCAGCCGGGTCCCGGCGACACCCAGCGCGGCGACCGCCGCGCCGGCCACCGCCAGTACCGGGAGCAGCCGTCCGGCGGCGTCCGGGCGGGGGGAGGAGAGCACGCGGACGAGCACCGCCGTCCCGGCGACCAGCAGTGCGAGCAGCACCGCGGACACGGCGACGGTCGTGGCGTACGCCGACCCGGCCCACGGCCCGTTCCAGACGACCACGACCTGGAAGACGATCTCGGCGACGAGGTAGACCGACCCGGCGCCGGCGAGCAGCGCCCCGCCTCGACGCCCGGCCGCACCGGCGAGCGAGCCGCCGTGGATCCGGTATGCGGTCAGTGCTGCGCAGACACCGAGGAACACCACCCCGGCGAGCGCCCGCAGCATCGAGCCGTCACCGCTCCAGTCGTGGGCCATGCCGGTGGCGGCCGGGTGCACGGCCGCGGGGAACAGGGCGGTGGCCGCCGCGAACACGCCGAGCGCGGCGGCGCCCTTCCAGCTCAGCGCGTAACCGGCCCCGGCGGCGACCAGCAGCAATCCGGCCCCGGCCAGGGTCCAGCCCATCGGCTCGTCCAGCGTCGCGGCCGCGCCGAGCCAGCCGAACGGTCCGGCGCCGGCCAGGTCGCTCAGGCCGGTTCCGGACATGTCGGCGACCGACAGCCAGCCCGCGGTGATCCCGGTGACACCGCCGAGCAGCGCGGCCAGCGCACCGCGGCGCAGCGCCCGGTAGCCCTGCACGTCCACGGTTCCGGACGCCTGCGGTGCCGCGACCAGACCGGCGACCAGCAGGGACCCGGCCGCGACGGCCATCGCGGCCACCGTCGCAACCCGGGCGAGCACGTTCCCGATCCGGACCACATCGTCGGGGACGGGAAGCCCGCCCTGGGCCCAGTAGCCGTCGTCGCCGATGGTGAGGGCCACCGCGACGCCACCGCAGATCGCCACGACCAGCAGGGTCGCTGCCGTGGTGAACGGGCGGAGGTCGCGGCCGCGCCGACCGGTGCGGTCACCGGCATCCGGTCGCACCGTGGCCGGCGCCGGCTCCGTGCTCGCGCTCACCGATGTTCCTCCGCAGGTCGTGCCGGACGGGCCGATCCTCGGATGCGGCCCGTGGTCTCACCCACGATGGTCCCCGATGGCCTGCCCGTGCCGCCGCCCCGGGTAGCGGAGGCCACCCGCGACGACGCCCTCGGTCAGCTCCCGCCGCCGATGAGGTCCTGCCACCACCGCTGCACGCTGGTCCAGAAACCCTGCGCGCTCTCGGTGATCTCGTCCGGGTTCGGGAGGTTCGTGGGCAGGTCCGGCAGCTCGGTCGGGATGGCCGTCGGCAGGGTCGGCAGCTCGGTGGGGAGGTTCGTCGGGATGGGGAACCCGCCGTCACCGGTCTCCTCGGTGGTCCGGGCCGGTTCGGTGGTCTCCTCGGGCTCGGTCGTCGTCGTGACCGGTGCGCTGGTCTCGCTGGTCTCGACCGGCGGCGCCGGGGCGTCCTCGTCACCCCCGCTGAACAGCAGGTAGCTGATCAGCAGCACCAGCAGCGCGACG
The DNA here is from genome assembly GCF_040659795.1 of Pseudonocardia sp. NPDC049635. NCBI lineage: Bacteria > Bacillati > Actinomycetota > Actinomycetes > Pseudonocardiales > Pseudonocardiaceae > Pseudonocardia > Pseudonocardia sp. NPDC049635. The sequence goes on along the minus strand of NZ_JBFAON010000007.1, from coordinate 234,722 downwards.
GCGAACGCGCCGATCGCGATCCACTTCCCGGCGCCGGACGAACCCAGGTCCGCCGTGCCGGGCTCCGGCTCGGGTTGCACCGGGGCGGCCGGGGCGGGGGCGGCCGCGGCGAGCATCTCGGCGACCCGGTGGCCGTCCGGCCTGCGGTGCGGGTCGGTGGCGGTGGCCGCGGAGATCGTCGAGCGCAGCGGCTCCGGCACGTCGGCGGGCACGACCGGCGCCCGGTGCACCCGCTCGGTCGCGCCCTGCAGACCCTCGCCCTGGTACTCCTGGCGGCCGGTCCACGCCTCGAGCAGCACCAGGCCGAGCGCGTAGATGTCGGCGGGCGGGCCGACGTGGGTGCCGCGGACCTGCTCCGGGGCGAGGTAGGCGGGCGTCCCGATGATCTCACCCGCGGCGGTGTGACCGTCGACGCCGAGCAGCGCGGCGATCCCGAAGTCGGCGAGCCGGGCCCGGCCGTCGGAGTCGATGAGGATGTTGGACGGCTTCACGTCGCGGTGGGTGACGCCCTGGCCGTGCACGTAGGCGAGGGTCTGGGCGATCTCGGAGCCGATCCGCCGGATGTCGTCGGGCGGGAGGTCCTCGGTGGCGATGACGTCCTTCAGTGAGGGGCCGTCGACCAGTTCCATCACCAGGTAGGCCCGCTCGGGCTCGACCGCGAAGTCGTGCACCGCGACCAGGCCGGGATGGCGCAGGTTCGCCATGACCTGCGCCTCCTGCTCGAAGCGCTGGTCGGCCGTCGGGTCGTTGCCCGGCCCGAAGATCTTCACGGCGACCGGCCGGTTGAGCCGGGTGTCGGTGGCCCGGTGCACGTCCGCCATGCCGCCCTGCCCGATCAGGCCCTCCAGCCGGTAGCGGCCACCGAGCAGCTCCGGTTCGGTGACCGGAGCGGGCATCATCCGGGTTGCGTCGGGGCGCTGCGGGCGGGCGGCACCGTAGACGGCGGTGGGCGGCGGACCGACCCGCCGGGTCGGGTCGTCCGCGGCCGTCCGGCGGGTGTGCTCGGGGCCGGGCCGGCCCGGCGCGGCGGCTCGGCGGGTCGGGTCCTGGGGACCACCGTGCCCGGCGCCCGTGCCCTGCGGCGGCAGGGCCGCCCGGCGGGTGGGGGCGGGATCGGCGGGGCGGGCCCCACCGCGGCGGTGGTTGCCGGTACGCCACGGGTCGGGCGCCCCCCGGCGGGTCGCGTCCCGGTCGTCACCGCGGCGGGCCGCGTCCCGGTCGTCACCGCGGCGGGCCGCGTCCCGGTCGTCACCGCGCTGCACTGGCCCTCCCGATGTTCCCCGGTGTACCGGCTCCGCGACGGAGCCGGTACGAAGCTACCGGTCCGGGCAGGGCGCACCCTTCGACGGCGCGCGGTGCGGCGCCCCCCGATCCGGGGGATCCGCGGTGCGACAGGTGATCCCGGATCGGGCACCGGGGCGTTCGCCCAGGAGGCGTTCCGGTTCCCGATCCAGGATCACGCGGCTACGGCGATCCGGGCGAGCAGCTCGGCGGTCGGGCCGGGATGCACCTGGACGCCGATGTGCGAGGCGCCCAGCTCGTGCACGGTGAAGGGGTTGTCGGGGGTCAGCGCGTCGGCCTCGGCGATGTAGCGGTCCTGCAGCGCGACCGGCAGTGCGCGGTCGGCGGGCAACCGGACGTAGTGCCGCGGGATCCGGCCCCACTGCTCGGCTGTGGCCTGCACCAGGGAGTCGTCGATCAGGATCGACTCGTCCGGGTCCTGCACGTGCAGGTAGGCCAGCAGCTGGTCACGGGTGCCGTCGGCGAGCAGCGCCTCCTGCAGCAGGTCCAGCATGTCCGGGTCCGCGGTGCGCCAGTTCAGCCGCAGCCCGCGGATCGTCGTCGGGTTCGCGACGACCAGCGCGGTGGTGCGGTGCAGCAGGCTGTCCGCGTTCTCCGGGGCGGTCTGGTACGCGCCGGAGTCGGTGTTCACCGGGCAGTGCGCCGAGATGTAGACGAGCCGGTCCACGAGCTCGGGGTGGCTGTTCCCCACGGCGGTGAGGGTGAGCCCGCCCCGGCTGACCCCGGCGAGGACGACCGGTCCGTGCTCCTTGGCGCGGCGCAGCACCTCTGCCATGTGGGCGACGTCGTCCGGTGTGCCGATGCCCTTCATCCCGCTGGGCTCGGAGCCGAGCAGCGCCGGGTCCTGGGAGCCCAGGTAGCCCCGCGGGATGCGCGCGCCGGCGCCGTGCCCGGGCAGGTCGACGGCGAGCGCCCGGACCCCGCGCAGTGCGAGCTCACGCACCACACCGTTCCAGGACGAGGCGTTGCACCCCATGCCGTGCACCAGTACGACGGTCGGATCCCCGGTAGCCACGGTCGGCCATCCTGCCCCGCGCCGCTCGGTGCACGCCAGGGATCAGCGCGCGACGGCGGGGGTCCGCAGGTCGGCGGCCGGGAACGGGGGGCGGTCGTCGAGGCGGACCGAGAGCTTCCCGGCGGCCCGCCAGGCCCGCGCGGTGAGGTCGGTGTCCTCGTCGGTGACCAGGTTGCCCATCACCCGCAGGGCGACCGTCATCAGGCTGCGTGAGCGCATCCCGACCGGCCCGGCGATCGGGAGCAGCCGCGGGATCGTGATGAGCCCGGCGAGCCGCCGGGCTATCGAGAACGCCAGGCCGTAGTGCGAGCGCAGGGTGGCGGGCCAGGCGGTGTCCAGGTCGGCGCCCGCGGTCAGCAGTTCGGCGACCAGCCTGCCGGTCTCCAGGCCGTAGTCGATGCCCTCGCCGTTGAGCGGGTTCACGCAGCCCGCGGCGTCCCCGATCAGTGCCCAGTTGCGGCCGGCGACCCCGGACACCGCCCCGCCCATCGGCAGCAGCGCCGAGCGGGGGAGATCGACCTTCCCGTCCAGCTGCCAGTCGGCGCGGCGGGCGTTCGCGTAGTGCTCGATCAGCGAGCGCAGCTTGATGTTGGCCGGGCGCCGGTCGGTCGCCAGCGTCCCGACGCCGATGTTGACCCGGCCGTCGTTCAGCGGGAACAACCAGCCGTAGCCGGCGAGCACCTCGTCGTTCTCGCCGCGCAGCTCCAGGTGCGAGCTGATCCACGGGTCGTCGTGCCGCCCGGAGCGGATGTATCCGCGGGCGGCGACGCCGTAGGCGGTGTCCTGGTGCCACTCCCGGCCGAGCACGCGGCCCAGCGTGGAGCGTGCCCCGTCGGCGACGACCAGGCGCCGGCAGGCGATCGTGCGCCCGTCGGCGAAGACGACGGACCCGACCCGGTCGCCGGAGAACACGACGTCGACCGCCTTCGCGCCGTCGAGCGGGACCGCGCCGGAGTCGAGCGCGACCTGGCGGATCCCGGCGTCGAGCTCGGTGCGCGGGATGGCGGACCCGTGCGCGGGCAGCGAACCGCCCGGCCAGGGCAGCTCCAGGACCTGTCCGAACCCGTGCGCCCGCAGGCCCTGGTTGGTGCCGTGACCGTCCACCCAGTCGCCGAGGCCGAGCCGGGCCAGCTCGGCGATCGCCCGCGGGGTCAGCCCGTCACCGCAGGCCTTGTCCCGCGGGAACCGGGCGGCGTCGGCGAGAACGACGTCGAGGCCGTGCCGGGCGGCCCACGCCGCCGCCGCGGCACCGGCCGGTCCCGCGCCGACCACCAGCACGTCGGTGCGCTCCGGGGCGGGCGGCTCCGGGGCGTCGGGGACGGTGGGCGACGGGACGGAACTCATGGCCCCAGTGTCGCAATCCGGCGGTGAGGCCCGCCGCCGAGCGTGCCCCCGGTCACGGCCGGACACATCGGTCGAGGACGACGTCGTGGACGTGGCGGGCCCGCCCCGGGTCCCGCAGCGCCAGCTCGTAGGTGTGCGGGCCGACCGTGAGGGCGAGCCGGTCGGAAGGGACGAAACCGCCGGTCACGGTGCGACCGGACAGCAGCGAGACCGATCCGACCCGGCCGTACGGAATCGAGGTGAGCGCCGTTCTCGCCCCGTCGAAGGCGTTGTCCTGCAAGAGGATTCGCAGCTCTGTCAGGCCGATGAAGCCGATCGAGGGGTCGAGGGCGTCGTAGACGGCGATGATCCGTTCACCGGGCAGCAGCGCGGCGGCGACCGTGTCGAGCTGGTCGCGCTCGTCGAACAGCGGGCCGCTCACGACCGGCCCCACGCCTCGGCCGCGGCCAGTGCCACGCCGAACAGTCCCGCCCGGGCCGCGCGGGCCGTCGTCCAGCCGCGGTGTTCCCAGCTCTCCCCGGCCAGCGAGTCGGCGGCCAGGAACACCTGGCCGTAGCCGATCCCGAGCCGCCGGGCGGCGGCCACCAGCGCGGACGCCTCCATGTCGACCACCGCGCAACCCTCCGCCCGGCGGCGGTCGATCCGGCCACGGGTCTCCCGGTAGACGGCGTCGGTGGTCCAGCAGCGCCCGACGGTCCAGGGGACGCCGGCGTCGTCGAGCGCCCGTTCGAGCACCGCGATCCCGGCCGGGTCGGCGTCCAGGGTGCGGGAGGGCGGCAGGTAGTGGAACGACGTGCCCTCGTCGCGCAGCGCGCTGCCGAGCACCACCGCGTGCCCCGCCGTCAGCTCGTGGCGCAGCGCACCCGCCCCGCCGACGCCGACGACCCGCCGCACGCCCATGGCGGCCAGGTTCTCCAGGAACATCGCGGCCAGCGGTGCCCCGAGACCGGGGTGCAGTACCGCGACCGGATGCCCGGTCGGGCCGTGGGTGAGCCGGACCGGTGTGCGGCCCAGTTCGGTCCGGAACACCGACAGCGCGCGGGCGTCGCCGAGCGCGTCGACCACCTCCGGGAACCAGCAGAGCACCGCGGTCCCCGGCATGTCCGGCGGCCGGCGCACGACGGACGCGGCGCGCAGGACGCCCTCCTCGGCCAGGTCGTCCTCGGTCAGCGGCAGGTCCACGGAGGGAGATCCTGCCCGGTGATCACCCCTCGTGAACACGGCGCCCGCCGGGCGGGCGTGCCGCTCCGGAACGGGCGAGGGGGCCCGGGCAGTATGGTCGGGGGAAGTGAGGGCCCGCGGACCGCGGGGCCGGTGGACGGTGGAGCAGGCATGGCCGGAGAGTTCCGCGGCCCGCCCCCGCGTGGTGGCCCGCCGCCGCAGGGCGGCCGGCCGGGCAGCCCGGGCTGGGCGAACCAGCCGGGGCGCGGCGCCCGCCCGCTCCCCGGGCGGGGCGGACGCCCGATGCCGCCGCCACAGCAGCCACAGCCGCCGCAACCGCCCCGGCGGCCCCGTCAGCCGCCGCCGGTGCGCGGCCGGGGCCCGCTCCGCTCGCCGCCCCCGGGCCGGACGTCCCGGGCGGGCCGGCCGCAGCGTGGCACCGCGATGCCCCGCCCGGCCGGCCCCGCCGGTCCCGGTCCGGGTGTGCACCCGGCCTCGCTCGCCCCCCGGGACGGGCGGATCACCAAGGGCCCCACGCTTCCCGACTGGCGGCGGGCGCGCGGGATGCTGCGCGGCCGCTGGAAGGCCGTCCTGGTCGTGCTGCTCGTCGCGTTCGTCGGCTTCGGGGTCTACCTGGACCAGAACATGACCCGGGTGGAGGCTCTCCCGGCCGAGAGCGCGGGCAGCGGCTCCGGCACGAACTACCTGATCGTCGGCTCGGACAGCCGGGACGGCCTCTCCGCCGAGGACGAGGAGCGGCTGGCGACCGGTGACGTGGCGGGCCAGCGCACCGACACGATCATGTTGCTGCACAGCGGCCGATCCGGTGACGTGTTGATCTCGTTGCCGCGCGACTCCTACGTCCCGGTCCCCGGGCACGGCAGCAACAAGATCAACGCCGCGTTCGCGATCGGCGGCGCGCCGCTGCTCGTGCAGACCGTCGAACAGGCCACCGGTCTGCGGATCGACCACTACGTCGAGGTCGGTTTCGGCGGCTTCGTCGGCGCGGTGGACGCCGTCGGCGGGGTCGAGATGTGCCTCGACGAGGCGATGAACGACCCGCTCGCCGGGCTGGACATCGAAGCCGGCTGCCAGGAGATGGACGGCCGGACCGCGCTCGGCTACGTCCGGACACGGGCCACGCCCGGCTCCGACTTCGACCGGGTGCAGCGGCAGCGGGAGTTCCTCTCGGCGCTGCTCGGCAAGGCGACCAGCCCGCTGACGCTGGCCAACCCGTTCCGCACGGTCCCGCTCGCGTCCGCGATCACCGAGACCATCACCGTCGACGAGTCGGACCGGCTGTGGAACGTGGCCGGCCTGGCCTGGGCGATGCGCGGCGCGTCCGGCACCGACGGGATCCAGACGACGGTGCCGATCGGCGGCAGCGCCGGTGGGTCGAACCTGCGCTGGGACCGGGAACGCGCGTCGGCGCTGTTCGGGGCGTTGCAGAACGGCGAGCGCCCGCCCGAGTCGAGCTTCGGCCCCTGAGCTCAGGCGGTCTTGCGGCTGCGACGGCGGGTGCCGGTGGGCTTCGCGTCGCTGCCCGACCCGGTACCGCTCCCGGTGCCGGTAGCGGACTCGCTCTTCCCGCGGGACGTGCTGCGGGAGCGGCCGGCCGACCCCGACTTCCGGCCGGACGAGCCGGACGAGCCGGATCCGGCCTCCGTTCCACCGCTGGAGCTGCCGGACCGGGAGCTCGAGCGACCCGACTTCGTGCGCGACCGCGACCCGGTACCGGACTCCGCGTCCGAGGAGCCGGAACCCTGCTTCCCGCCCGACGACCGGGCCGCGTCCACGCTCGCCTGCAGTGCGGAGAGCAGGTCGCTCATCGAGTCGGCGCCGTCGTCGGACCGCTCCGCGGCGGGGGCGGGCCGGGCGTCGCCGTCGGAGCGCTTCGCCTCGATCAGGTCGATCATCGCGTCCCGGTACTCGTCGTGGAACTCGGCCGGGTCGAAGTCGGCACCCATGGACTCGACCAGCGAGGCCGCCATCTTCAGCTCCTGCGGGCGCAGCTCGACGTCGGTCTCCAGCACGTCGAAGTCGGGCTCGCGAACCTCGTCGGTCCAGATCAGGGTCTGCAGCACGATCACCTTGCCGCGCACCCGGAGCAGCGCGAGGGTCTCGCGCTGGCGCAGGGCCACCTTCACCACGGCCGTCCGGTCGGTCTCGTTGAGCGCCTCGCGCAGCAGCGCATAGGGCTTCGCGGCCTTCGTCTCCGGCTCCAGGTAGTAGGTCTTGTCGAACAGCATCGGGTCGATCTGGTCGTTCGGCACGAACTCGACGACGTCGATCTCGTGGCCGGTGGACACCGGCAGCGAGGCGAGGTCGTTCTCGTCGAGGGTGATCAGCTCACCCTCGGGCGTCTCGTAGCCCTTCACGATGTCGGCGTAGGTGACCTCCTCGCCGCACACCTCGCAGGTCCGCTTGTAGCGGATCCGGCCACCGTCCTCGCCGTGCACCTGGTGGAACCGCACGTCGTGGCTGGACGTCGCCGAGTACACCTTGATGGGGACACTGACCAGGCCGAACGACACGGCCCCGCTCCAGATGGCTCGCACTGGCTCGTCCCCCTCGCCCCGGCGTTCGGTGACAGCATGACGGTGTGTTGCCCATGCTCGCCACCCCCGGACCGCTCCCGACCGGCCCGGACTGGTCGTTCGAGGTCAAGTGGGACGGCATGCGCGTGCTGGCGTCGGTCACCGAGGGCCCCGGCGGGCCCGGCGATCCGGCACCTGTTCTGCAGCTCCGTACCCGTTCCGGCCGGGATGTCACCGCGAACTTCCCGGAGCTCACCGGGTTGGTCGATCTGGCGCCCGACGTGGTGCTCGACGGTGAGGTCGTGCTGCTCGACGACGGCGTCCCCAGCTTCGCCGCGCTCGCCCACCGCATGCAGGGAGTGCTGAGCCCGGCCGCCGCGCAGCGCCGCCCGGTGACCTTCATGGTGTTCGACGTGCTGCGGCTCTACGGGGTGCCGCTGCTCGACCGGCCGCTGGCCGAGCGCCGCGCGACGCTGGACCGGCTGGACCTCGCAGGCGTCCCGCACGTCGAGGTGTCCCCGCGCTACCCGGACGGTGCGGCGCTGCTGGAGGTCACCGCGCGGCGCGGGCTGGAGGGTGTCGTCGCGAAGCGTGAGACCTCGGTGTACCGGCCCGGGCGGCGCAGCCCCGACTGGGTGAAGGTCGCGCACCGGCACTCGCAGAGCTGCCTGGTCGGCGGCTGGCGGCCGGAGCGGACCAGCGGGAAACGGATCGGTGCGCTGCTGCTCGGCGTGCCCGGCCCGGGCGGGCTGGAGTTCGCCGGGCGGGTCGGATCCGGCCTCGCCGGTACGGCGGTGCAACAGGTGCTGACCGAACGGCTCGCGGCGGTGGAGTCCACCGCGTCGCCGTTCGCGGCACCGATCGGGCGGGTGGACGCCACCGGGGCCAGATGGTGCACCCCGGCCGTCGTGGTGGAGATCGCGCACCTGGGGTGGACGCAGGCGGGTCGGCTGCGCCAGCCGGTGTTCCGCGGGGTGCGCGACGACGTCGACCCGGCCGACGTGCGCCGGGAACCGGGATGATGACACGATCACCACGCTTCTGCACGCGCGGCGCGGCGGTGTGGAACGAGGGTCCCGCGACGTCGAGCCGATGCGGAGGTGTGCATGGCGATCATGCTCAGCTGGCGTTCCGAACCGGACACCGGGGGAGGTCTGGAGTCCGCCCGGATCACCACGGCCGGCGGCGGGTTCCGGGCGGTCGGCCGGATGATCCGTGGGGTCCCCGGCCTCCCGGGTGGCGTGCTCACCGCGTCGTACCGGTTGGTCGTGGCCGGTGACGGCTCGCTGTCCCGGCTCGCGGTGGACGTCGCGACCGCCGGTGGCGAGCAACAGCTGACGATCAGCCGCAGCACCGACGGGGTGTGGCTGGTCGACGACGGCTCCGGCGGGACCCGCGGCGAGTTCCACGGCGCCCGTGACGTCGATCTCGCGTTCAGCCCGGTGTTCGACGCGCTGCCGATCCGGCGGCTCGGGCTGCACCGGGACCGGGGCGAGCACGTCGTCCCGATGGTGGTCGTCGACCTCCCGACACTGCGGGTGGAGGCGACCGAGCAGGTCTACCGGACGGTGCGGGCGGGCACCGCCGCCGAGCCCGCGGTCGTCGGGTTCGAGGCGGGCGGGGTGTCGGCGCAGGCGGCCGGCACGATGACGCAGATGACCGTCGACGACGACGGATTCGTCATCGACTACCCGGGGCTGGCCGCCCGCACGGAGCTGCCCGCCGGGTGAGCGCGGGCTACTTCCAGGGTTCGACGACCTCGCCGCGCCGTCCCAGCTCGCGCAGCTCGGCCAGCACCGCGGAGGGCTCCCCGTCCAGGGACACCGGCAGCTCCAGCGGTTCCCGGGTGGACGCCCAGCGCATCCGCGCCTCGTGCCCGGCCCGCACGGTCGCGGCGAGACCGCCGGTGGAGGCCAGTGCGCCGCGCATCGCGCCGAGCCGGCCCAGCGCGTCGTCGACGGCGGCGAGCAGCGACGCGCGGTTGCCCTCGCACATCGCCAGCACCAGTTCCGGCCGGGTGCCGGCGACCCGGGTCCCGTCGGCGAACGAGCTCGCGGACAGGGCGAGTGCGAGATCGTCCCCCTGGTCCCCGGCGCCGACCGAGGCGAGCACGGCGGCGAACAGGTGCGGCAGGTGCGAGATCCGGGCGACCGCGATGTCGTGCTCGTCGGCGGCCGCGGGGACCACCCGCGAGCCGCAGGCCCAGGCCAGCTCGGCGACGTCGCGCCACACGTCGAGATCCAGGCCGTCGTCGGCGGCGACCACCCAGGCGGCACCGTCGAACAGGTCCGGATCGCTCGCCGCCCAGCCGGACTCCGCGGTCCCCGCCATCGGGTGCCCGCCCACGTAGCGGGCGCGGGGGGCGAACTCGGCGACCGCGTCGGCGACCGCGACCTTCACACTGACCGCGTCGGTGAGCCGGCAGGCGGGGGCGACCGCGTCGATCCGGCGCAGCACCGGTTCGAGCGCGGTCAGCGGGACCGCGACGACGACCAGCGCGTCGGCAGCGGCCGCCCGGGCCAGTGCGGCGTCGGTGTCGGTGGTGACGTCGAAACCGTCGGCGGCGGCCGCTGCGGCGGTGGAGTCGGAGGCGGCGGTGCCCCAGACGTCACGGCCGGCGCGTGCCGCGGCACGCATCAGCGACCCACCGATCAGTCCGGCCCCCAGCACGCACACCGCTCGCATGCGTCCGGAGGGTAGAGGCCGCCCGGCCGGGTGCCTCAGCGGCCCGTCGCGAGGAACGACTCGCCGCGCGGTGAGACCCGGTACCCGGTACCCAGGCTCTCGGTCAGCCCGAGGTTCGTGAGTTTCCGGACGTCGAGCTTCAGCGGGTCCCGTTCCCGCCCGAGCCGGCGCGCCAGATCGGCCGCCCGTTCCCCGGGATGGGCGGCGATGCACCGCAGCGTCGCCCTGGTCCACGACCCGTGCCGGGACGCCCGGTCCAACCGGTCCAGCCGCCGGACGAGCTCGTCGAGCTCCCCGGGGCCGGTCGGCGGCTCGTCGCGCAGCGCCACGCGCGGGTCGGGTCCGGCGGCGCGCAGCCGGATCCGGAAGACCGGGTCACCGGGGGAGCCGCGGAAGGACCCGCGGACCACCGCGGCGGAGGCGGCGCCCGCGGCGCGCGCGTCGTCATCGGTGATCGACGACGGGTCGATCTCGTCCACCGCGACGATCTCGACGACGCCGGCGGCGGTGCGCAGCGTCGAACCAGGGCGCACCCGGGAGGTCGACCAGCGGCGGTAGGCGCGGTCGATCTCCCCGGCCGCGACGCCGCGGGCGACCGCGACCGGCAGGATCACCGCGGCCCCCGCGTCGCCGGAGCACCCGGACCACCGCGGTGCCGCCGCCTCACCGCAGGGCCTGTTCGATCTCGCGGGCCAGGCCCAGCAGCGCCTCGTCGCCCGCCGTGACCCCCACCAGCTGCACGCCCGCCGGGAGCCCCGGGACCGGGACCGGCAGCGCCACCACCGGCAGGTCCATCAGGTTGAACGGCGAGGTGGTCTCCAGCAGGGCCTGCCGGACCGCGACGTCCCCGTCCGGTGTGGACACCTGGTCGACGCCGATCGGCACCGCACGCAGCCGGGTGGTGGGGCAGAGCAGGACGTCGCAGCCGAGGTGCCCGCGCAGCGCGGTGGCGAGCCGGCGCCGGGTCCGTTGCGCGTCCACGTAGACGTGCGCCGGGACGTCGGCGTGCGGGGCGAGCCGTTCGGCGGTGGCGGGCTGGTACTCGTCACGACGGGTGGTGAACCACTGCCGGTGTGTCGCGTACGCCTCGGCGCCGGTGATCACCGGGTAGGTGGCGGCCAGCTCGTCGACACCGGGTGTGTCCTGTTCGGAGACCTGCACGCCGAGACCGGTGAGCGTGTCGGCCACCACCCGGACCGCGTCGGCGATCACCGGATCGTGCGGGCGCCACCACGGGCCGGTCGCCACCCCGACCCGGAGCGGCCGGCCACGTCCGGGCCCGGACGCCGCCGCACCGGTGAGGGCGGACCGGGCGAGGGTCAGCGAGGCGGCGTCGGCGGCGAGCAGCCCGACGGTGTCGAACGAGTCCGCCAGCGGGAACACCCCGGCCCCGGGGAGCACACCGCGGCGCGGCTTCCAGCCGGCCACCCCGCACAGCGCGGCCGGGGTGCGCACGCTCGCCCCGGTGTCGGTCCCGACGGTGAGCGGCAGGTGCCCGGCCGCGACCGCCGCGGCCGGCCCGGACGACGACCCGCCGGTCACCCGGGTGAGGTCGTGCGGGTTGCGGGCGGGGCCGGTGGCCGCGACGTCACCGACCGGGCCGTAGGCGAACTCGTGGGTGTGCAGCTTCCCGACGACGACCGCCCCCGCCGCGCGGAGCATCGCCACGACCGGGGCGTCGGTCCGGGCGGGCGGTGCGTCGTCGAGCAGGCGCGACCCGCAGCGGGTCGGCAGCCCGGCGACGTCGACGACGTCCTTGACGCCGACGGCCACGCCGTGCAGCGGACCGGCGCGCTCACCGCGGCGCGCGAGCGCCGTCAGCCCGGCGGCGCGGGCGCGCGCGCCCGCACGGTCGAGGCCGATGACGCTGCCGGTCCGGTCGGCGTCGAGACGGGCCAGGACGTCGTCGAGATGGTCGGTGGGGGAGAGCTCACCGGAGTCCAGGGCCCGCACCAGGTCGGGGAGCGGCAGCACCGGCCCAGCCTGCCGTCACCGGCCGGTACGGACAAGCGGCCCGCGCACCGTCAGGACAGCGCGGCCAGCGCCAGGCCCGCGTACACGGCGACCCCGGCGGGGAACGCGGCCTCGTCGAACACCACCCGGTTCGAGTGGTTCGGCGGCGCGTCCGCGGCGGCGATCCCGGGCGGTCGCGCCCCGAGGAACGCCAGCGCCCCCGGGACCCGGGCCAGGACGTAGGAGAAGTCCTCGGAGCCCATCAACGGGTTCGCCATGGGTACGCAGGCGGTGCGGCCCAGCACCTGCTCGCCGACCCGGGCCAGCGCCGACGCCGCCCGGGGGTCGTTCACCGTGACCGGGTAGCCCCGGACGATCCGGACCTCGGCGGTGCATCCGTGCGCGAGCGCGACATGGCGGCAGTGCTGGGTGATCTCGGAGTGCAGCAGTGCCCGCACCGGCTCGGACAGCGTGCGCAGGGTGCCGGTCAGCTCGGCCGTCTCGGGGATGACGTTGTCGGTCGTGCCGGCCTGGATCCGGGCCACGGTGAGCACCGCCGCGTCGTGCGGGGCGACCCTCCGGCTCAGCAGCGTCTGCAGCCCGCCGACCATGGCCGCGGCCGCCGGGACCGGGTCGCAGGCGTCCTGCGGTGCGGACGCGTGCCCGCCCCGGCCGGTCACCGTCACCGTCAGCACGTCGGCCGCCGCCATGATCGGGCCGGGCCGGTGGTGCAGCTCGCCGCTGGGGACGGTCGAGGAGATGTGCAGCGCGTAGGCGAGTTCCGGGCCGTCGTCGAGCAGTCCCTCGTCGATCATGTGCCGGGCCCCGTGGAACCCCTCCTCGCCGGGCTGGAACATCAGCAGCACCCGGCCGGCGATGCGATCGGCGTACCCGGCCAGCAGCCGGGCCGCCGACGCCAGCATCGCGGTGTGCGTGTCGTGCCCGCAGGCGTGCATCGCACCGTCGATCCCGGACGCGAACTCCAGACCGGTGTCCTCCTGCAGCGGCAGCGCGTCCATGTCGCCGCGCAGCAGCACCGTCGGCCCGGGCCGCGCGCCCTCCAGGACGGCGACCACCGAGCTGCACGACCGGCCGGTCCGCACCGAGAGCGGCAGGTCCCCCAGCGCGTCGAGAACGGCCTCGCGGGTGCGCGGCAGGTCCAGCCCCAGCTCGGGCGCCCGGTGCAGCGCGCGGCGCAGCGCGACGGTCCGCGGCTGGAGCGCGCGTGCCTGCGCGAGCAGCCCGCCGGGCAGGCGGGACACCGACGTGGGGGTGATGGGCATGGACCGATCGTCGTCCACCGCCGTCCGCCGGGCGACCCGCGGGACCGATGTGACCACGCATACCTGGTCGTGGCGTGGCTCACACGCCGTTCTGGACGTACCGTTGTCGCCGTGCCAACCCAGAGCGTCGAGGCAGCCCCGGACACCCGGGGCTCCGCCCTGCCCGGATTCGCGGTCGCCGCGATCCGCGAGGAGGGTCGGTGGCGCTGCGTCCGGCTCGACGCCGAGGCGCTCGTCGACCTCGACGCGGCGATCAGCGCGCTGCGCGCGTTGCGGTCCACCGGGGCGGTGCTCGGCCTGCTCGATGTCGACGACGAGTTCTTCGTCCTGCTGCGCCCGTCCGCGGGCGGGGTGCGGCTGCTGATCTCCGACGCGGTCGCCGCACTGGACTACGACGTCGCGGCCGACGTGCTCGATCTGCTGCGCGTCGAGCTCCCGCCGGACGACGACCTGCTCGACGACCCCTGGCCGGAGGGCGACCTCGCCATCCTGGCCGATCTCGGGCTGCCCGCCGACGAGCTGGAGGTCCTGGTCTCCGACCTGGAGCTCTACCCCGACGAGCAGCTCGACACGATCGCCCGCCGCTGCGGCTTCGCCGGCCAGCTGGACGAGATCGTCAACTCCTGAGCGTGTTCCGGCCGGCCGACGAGGCAGCCGTTGCCCGTGCGCTGCAGGTGGCGCGGGCGGCACCGGCGACCGGTGACGTCCCGATCGGGGCCGTCGTGCTCGCCGCCGACGGCTCCGAACTGGCCGCCGCGTGCAACGCCCGCGAGGCGCTCGGGGACCCCACCGCGCACGCCGAGGTGCTCGCGCTGCGCGCCGCCGCGCGGGTCGTCGGTTCGTGGCGGCTCACCGGTTCGACGCTCGCGGTGACCGTCGAACCGTGCACGATGTGCGCCGGTGCGATCGGGCTCGCCCGGATCGAGCGGGTGGTGTTCGGCGCCTGGGAACCGAAGACGGGCGCCGCCGGATCGCTGTGGGACGTGTTGCGGGACCGCAGGCTGGCGCACCGTCCGGAGGTCGTCGGCGGGGTCCGGGAGGGGGAGGCGGCGGCCCTGCTGGAGTCGTTCTTCGCCGATCACCGCGGCTGACCCCCCGCCCGTTCCGCGCGCGACCGTCTAGTAGCCTTCTCGGCGGTAGCGTGTCCGAGCGGCCGAAGGAGCGCGCCTCGAAAGCGCGTGAGGTTCACGCCTCCGTGGGTTCAAATCCCACCGCTACCGCCAGGTCAGAGGGCCGGATCCCCGGGTCGGGGGTCCGGCCCTCCGTCGTTGGTCGCGGTTCCGGTGGCAGTTGCGCCTCGCGGGCTGGTCGCCACAGGCCCCTTCCACGCCCGCTTCGGCGAGGGGTGGGCGCCCGGCTTCGTCGACGCGCTGTCGGCCGGAGTGGAACGCCGTGCCCGTGTGCCTCCGGAGGGTGTCGGGACGCTGGACGGAGTCGGTGTCAGGCGTGCAGGACGGGGCGGTACGTGAGCTCCTGGGTGCGGCCGTCGAAGGTCACCGGGCTCGGCAGCGCGCCGACCGCCCGGGGTCGGTCCCCGGCTCCCGGTGTCCGACCACGGTCCGACGCCCACGATCGTCCCCTGCTCCGATGTGTCGTACCCCGGTTCGGCGGGACGCTGGGCGTGCAGCGCCGGAAGGTGGCGCGAAGTGGAGGAGCAGGAGATGACCACGGTGACCCACGATCCGAACGGCCCGGCCCCGCGCAGCGTGGGCGACCCGGACACCTATCCCGTGCTGACCGTGCTGATGCTGATGCTCGGCGGCTTCGTGCTGCCGGTCGTCGGCTGGCTGGCCGGGGTGGTGATGCTCTGGACCGGGCGGGCGTGGACGGTCGGCGAGAAGTGGCTCGGCACGCTGGTGTGGCCCGCCGTCGTCGTCGTTCCGGCGGCGGTTCCGGTGTTCGGCGTGCTGTCGGGATCGGGCGGCGCGCCGGCCTGGACCATCGGGGTCGGGCTCGTGCTCGGTGCGGTGGCGGTCCTGGTCGTGCTGCCGTGGACCTTCGTCCGGCTGCTGAGGGCCGGGCGTCGCTGACGCCGAGCGGGGGCCCTACCCACCGAAGAAGGTGCCCACGCTCACACGAACAGGTCATCGCAAAGTTCCTCGACGTCGTGTTAATGCGGATTAACGTGACGGCTGCCATCCGCATCTGCGGAATTGCGGTGGCGCCCGATCGTCCGTTGAGCTGGGAAAACAGCCGGAACGACCGAACGTGCTGCGGAGAAGTGGCCCGGATCGGGGTCGGACCGCCCCGCGCACCTCGGTGAACGGCACATCGTTTCGCCCTCGACGGACTCCGGCGAGCGGCTCCCCTGCATCACAGCCGCCGGAGGTGATGGAGAGGACGACGATGTCTGCCCCGACACGTGCACGCACACCACGCAGCGACGTCAGCCGACGCCGCTTTCTCGGCTACCTGGTCGCCGCGCCCACCCTGGTCGTCGCCGCCGAGCTGGGCCGCCAGCAGCTGTTCGCCCCGCCCGGGGCGTCCGCCGCGGCGATCCCGTCGCCGCCCCAGGTCGCCGATGTCTACGACCTGCTCGACGCGATCCGGGACTCCTCGCGGCCGACCGCGAACCTGGTCCGGGTCGAGGTCAACCGGGACGGGACGGTCTCGTTCGCGCTGCCCCGCTCGGACAACGGCCAGGGGATCGTCACCTCGACAGCGATGATCATCGCCGAGGAGATGGACCTCGATCCCTCGCAGGTGATCGTCACCCTGGCCGACTCCCGGCCCGAGCTGGTGTTCAACCAGCTCACCGGCGGGTCGAGCACGACGTTCTCCACCTATACCCCGATCCGGGTCGCCGCCGCGCTCGCCAAGGGCCGGCTGCTCGACGCGGCCGCGCACCTCCTCGGGCAGGACGTCGACACGCTCACCAGCCGGGCCGGCCTGATCACCGGTGCCGGTGGCAGCGCGATCCCGTTCGGCGAGCTCACCGAGGCGGCGGCCAGCGACGTCACCCGCGAGGTCCAGGTCGCGCTCAAGCCGCGCGAGGACTTCCAGGTGATCGGCACCTCGCGGACCAAGTCCGACGCCCGGGCGATCGTCACCGGCAAGAAGGAGTTCATCGCCGACCTGAAGGTCCCGGACGCGCTGCCGACCCTGATCTGCCGCGGCCCGAACCTGAACTCCGCACCGCTGGGCGTCGCGAACGCCGACGAGGTCCGGGCCATGCCGGGCGTCACCGACGTCGTCGTGGTCAGCACCGGTGTCGCGGTCCGCGCGCGCACCTACGGGCAGGCCGTCGACGCGGTCAACGCGCTGCGCGTGCGCTGGGACGCCGGCACGATCGAGGGCGAGGACGACGAGTCGATCCTGGCGAAGGTCCGCGCCGCCGAGCTCCCGCTCGCCGTCCCCTCGGTGCCCGGCGAGACCGTCGAGGGCGAGTTCGCGTTCTACTTCCGCAGCAGCTCGGCGCTGGAGACGAACACCGCGATCGCCGACGTCCGCGACGGCAAGGCGACGATCTGGACCTCGCTGAAGATCCCGATCACCGTGCAGTACGACATCGCCGAGCAGCTCGGGCTGCCGGTGAACGCGGTGACGATCCACATCATCCAGGGCGGCGGTTCGTTCGGCCGCAGGCTCTTCGGTGACGCGGCGAAGGAGGCCGCCGAGATCTCGCAGAAGATCGGCAAGCCGGTCAAGCTGATCTGGAGCCGGGCCGACGACTCCCGCCAGGGCCGGGTGCACCCGCTGGCCACCTCGCGGATCCGGGCGGTCGTCGCCGGCGAGTCGGTGGTCAGCTTCGAGCAGCGGCACACCAGCGTCGCCTGCGACTTCGGGCACGGCTTCGGTGACGCGGTCACCGCCGCCGCGGCCAAGGCGCCGCTCGGGCAGGTCGGCGTGGCGGAGGCGATCTGGGAGCTCACCCAGAACACCCCGTACGACTTCGGCGTGCAGACCCGCACCCTGTCCGAGGTGGACATGCGGTTCAACACCGGCTCGATGCGCAACGTGTACTCACCGGACGTCGGGACCGCCCGCGATCTGATCGTGGACCGGATCGCCGCGAAGATGGGCAAGGACTCCTACGAGTTCCGCCGCGAGTTCCTGCGCAACGACGCGATGCGGGCGGTGCTCGACAAGGTCGCCGAGGAGGGCAACTGGGGCCGGTCGATGAAGGACGGCACCGCCCAGGGCCTCGGGTTCCACGTCGAGTACAAGAGTTTCGCCGCCTGCCTGGTGGAGATCGACTGCCGGCCGGAGACGGTCGGCCGGGAGATCCGCGAGGCCCGCACCGGGCCGCGGGTCACCAAGGTCGTCTTCGCGAGCGACAGCGGCCTGGTGATCAACCCGCTCGGCTACAAGGCCCAGATCATGGGTGGCATCAACGACGCGATCGCGATGACGCTGACGTCGGGTCTGCACCTGACCGACGGTCATTTCGTCGAGGCGAGCTGGGACAACTACTTCTACACCCGGCAGTGGAACACCCCGCCGGAGATGGACATCTTCATCGTCGACAACGAGCGGCCCGAGCCGGGCGGGGTCGGTGAGCTGGCCGTCGCGCCGACCTGCGGGGCGATCGCCTGTGCCTACGCCCGCGCGACCGGGACGGTGCCGGAGTACTTCCCGATCATGCACAAGGACCCGCTGCCGTTCGAGCCGTACCCGACGGTCCCGCCGATCCCGCCGTCGCCGACCAACGGTCTCGAGCTGGCCCGCTGAGAGCAGGAGTTTCCTCATGTCCACACATACTTTTACGCTCAACGGTGAGCGCGTCTCGGTCGAGGTCGAGGACGACGTGCGCCTGTTGTGGGTGCTGCGGGACGTGCTCGGGGTGACCGGCCCGAAGTACGGCTGCGGGATCAACGTCTGCAAGGCCTGCACGTCGCACGTGAACGGCAAGGCGTTCAACCCGTGTGCGACGCCGGTGAGCGCTCTGTCGGAGTCGGACGAGGTGACCACGATCGAGGGTCTGGCCGACGGCGACGACCTGCACCCGATGCAGCAGGCCTGGATCGACAAGGATGTCGCGCAGTGCGGGTACTGCCAGCCGGGTCAGATCATGGCCGCGGTGGCACTGGTGCGTCGCTGCAAGGAGGAGGGCCGCAAGATCGACGACGCGGCCCTGGACGAGATCCGCAACATCTGCCGGTGCGGGACCTACAACCGGATCCGCGAGGCCATCAAGGCCGGCGCCGACGCCATGTGAGTTCTCCGGGTGACGCGCCGGGGTGGTCGCGTCCGCCGCCAGGGCTCCCGGCGGCGGCCGCGGCCCCCTTCGGGCGACACGGCTCAGCGGTTCGGCGCCGATCCGTGATCGTCACCCGGACGGGTGGTCCACCTTTCCGGGTGAAGCGCCCCGGTGCGGAGTTGGAGGTGCCTTTCGTGCCGCAGATGCGGGTAAGGGTCACCTGTCCGGTGCCGCGTTGACCTGCGAAGAACCTGATCGCCCACGAGCGGGCGCGCGGATTCGATCGACACGGGAAAGGTCTACCGGCGCGTAACCGTCGAACGATCGGCCTCGTTGCCTGCCCCGAGAGCCCATGGCGCCCTTGCTCCCCGCACGCGGGCGTCACGCGGGTCACCGCAGCACCCCGGAGAGGACAACGATGCCCGCTCATCACGCCCCCGCCCCTGAGCGCCCGGCGTCCGACGGAGCCCGGTCGAGCGTCAGCCGGCGCCGATTCCTCGGTTACCTCGTCGCAGCACCGACCCTCGTGGTCGCCGCCGAGATGGGGCGACAGACCCTGTTCGGCGGCGGGGTCCCGCAGGCGAGCGCGACGGCGATCCCGTCGCCCCCGCTGCCGGCCGAGGTCTACGACCTGCTCGACCTCATCCGCGACTCGGCCCGGCCGACCGCCAACCTGATCAGGATCGAGGTCAACCGGGACGGGACGGTCTCGTTCGCGCTACCCCGCTCGGACAACGGACAGGGCATCATCACCTCCACCCAGATGATCATCGCTGAGGAGATGAACCTGGACCCGGACCAGGTCGTCGTCACCCTCGCCGACGCCCGCCCCGAGCTGGTGTTCAACCAGCTCACCGGCGGCTCGACGACGACGTTCTCCACCTACACCCCGATCCGGGTCGCCGCCGCGCTGGCCCAGGGCCGCCTGCTCGACGCGGCCGCCGCGCAGCTGGGCCAGGAGAAGAGCGTGCTCACCAGCCGGACCGGTCTGATCCTCGGCCAGAACGGTGAGGAGCTGCCGTTCGGCGAGCTCACCGAGGCCGCGGCGAGCCCGGTGAACGACGCCGTCGAGGTGGTGCTCAAACCGCGCGAGGAGTTCTCCGTCATCGGTACCCCGCGCACCAAGTCCGACGCGCGGGCGATGGTCACCGGGAAGAAGAAGTTCCTCACCGACCTGCAGATCCCGGACGCCCTGCCCACCGTGATCTGCCGCGGCCCGAACCTGAACTCGGCGCCGAGGGGCGTCGCCAACCTCGACGAGGTCCGGAGCATGCCGGGCGTCACCGACGTCGCACAGGTCCGCACCGGCGTCGCGGTCCGCGCGGTCACCTTCGGCCAGGCCGTCGACGCGGTCAACGCGCTCGACGTCAGCTGGGACGGCGGCACCGTCGAGGGTGAGGACGACGAGTCGATCCTGGCCGCCGTGCGCCGGGCCGAGCTGCCGCTGGCCGTGCCGCAGACCCCCGGCGAGACCGTCGAGGGCGAGTTCGTCTTCTACTTCCGCAGCAACTCCGCGCTGGAGACCAACTGCGCGATCGCCGACGTCCGCGACGGTTCGGCCGAGCTCTGGGGCCCGTCCAAGAGCCCGATCGCCGCCCAGGCCGAGATCGCCCAGGAGCTGGGCCTGCCGCAGAACGCGGTCACCATCCACGTCACCGAGGGCGGCGGGTCGTTCGGCAGGCGGCTGTTCTTCGACGCGCTGCAGGAGGCCGCCGAGGTCTCCCAGGTGATGGGCAAACCGGTCAAGCTCATGTGGACCCGCGCCGACGACTCCCGGCAGGGCCGGGTGCACCCGCTGGCGACCACCCGGGTGCGGGCTCAGGTCACCGGCGAGTCGGTGTCCAGCTTCGAGATCCGGCACACCAGCGTGTCGACGGAGGTGAACCCCGGTTTCTCCGAGGGGATCACCGCGGCCGTCGCCAAGCTCCCGCTCGGGAACTACTCGGTGTCCCAGGCGATCTACCTGACGACGCAGACCAACCCGTACAACGTGGGCGTCGCGACCTCCCTGCTCAACGAGGTCGACATGCGCTTCAACACCTGCTCGATGCGCAACATCTACTCGCCGGACACGGCGACCGCGCGCGAGCTGATGATCGACCAGGTCGCCGCGAAGCTCGGCAAGGACCCGTACGAGTTCCGGTCCGGATTCGTGAAGCTGGACCGCTTCAAGAAGGTCGTCGACCGGGCCGCGCAGGAGGCCGACTGGGGGAAGTCGATGCCCGAGGGCACCGCCCAGGGCATCGCGATCCATCAGGAGTACAAGGGCATCGCCTGCGCGGTCGTCGAGCTCGACTGCCGCCCGGAGACCGTGAACCGCCGGATCCGCGAGGCGCGGACCGGGCCGCGGGTCACGAAGGTGACCTACGTCGTCGACATCGGCCTGGTGATCAACCCGCGCGGGCTCGAGGCCCAGATGATGGGCGGGATCAACGACGGCATCGCGATGACGCTGACGTCCGGTCTGCACCTGACCGACGGGCATTTCGTCGAGGCGAGCTGGGACAACTACTTCTACACCCGGCAGTGGAACACCCCGCCCGAGATGAACATCGTGATCATCGACGACTCCGAGGCACCCGAGCCCGGCGGCGCGGGCGAGTTCGGCGTCGCCGCGACCTGCGGGGCGATCGCCTGTGCCTACGCCCGCGCGACCGGGACGGTGCCGGAGTACTTCCCGATCATGCACAAGGACCCGCTGCCGTTCGAGCCGTACCCGACGGTCCCGCCGATCCCGCCGTCGCCGACCAACGGTCTCGAGCTGGCCCGCTGAGAGCAGGAGCTTCCCCATGTCCACACACACCTTCACGCTCAACGGTGAGCGCGTCTCGGTCGAGGTCGAGGACGACGTGCGCCTGCTCTGGGTGCTGCGCGACCTGCTCGGGGTGACCGGCCCGAAGTACGGCTGCGGGATCAACGTCTGCAAGGCCTGCACGTCGCACATCAACGGCAAGGCGTTCAACCCGTGCGCCACGCCGGTCGGGGCGCTCTCCGACTCCGACGAGGTGACGACGATCGAGGGCCTCGCCGACGGCGACGACCTGCACCCGATGCAGCAGGCCTGGATCGACAACGACGTCGCCCAGTGCGGGTACTGCCAGCCGGGCCAGATCATGGCCGCGGTCGCCCTGGTCCGGCGCTCGAAGGAGGAGGGCCGCAAGATCGACGACGCGGCTCTGGACGAGATCCGCAACATCTGCCGGTGCGGGACCTACAACCGGATCCGCGAGGCCATCAAGGCCGGCGCCGACACCATGTGATCGTCGTGCGGCGTGGTCCGAACGCCGCACGTCACCAGGTCGTCAGGGTGACGGCCTGCTCGCTCCCCAGACGAAGGACGGATTCGATGAAGAACCCGATGCGACGCTCGCTGATCGCCGTCGGCGCCCTGGGCGCCGTGGCGTTCCCGCTGGCCGGGATGGCCGCGGCCGACGACAACGCCGAGCACGGCTACCCCAGTACCCAGAGCCCGACCCAGGCGGTCAGCGCCGTCGGTTCGCTGGCCGGCACCGCGCAGTACGGCCTCGTCGACGCCGCCGACAGCTACCTGCCGAGCAACCGCCCCGACGGCGTCAACGGCACCGAGACCGAGTTCCCGGCGCTGACCCCCGGCTACGTCGAGGGCCCGGTCGGCGGGCTGCTGAAGAACGGACCCTTCGAGTAAGGGGCTCCCCGGGCGGCGGGGCCGCACCTCGCCGAGGTGCGGTCCCGCCGTGGTACCTGGCTGCCCAGTGCCGGTCCTTCAGTGCAGGACCTTCAGGCCGACGACACCCGCGACGATCGCCAGCAGGCACAACAACCGCGCCGTCGTCGCCGGCTCGCCGAGCGCGACCATCCCGTAGACCGCGGTGCCGACCGCACCGATCCCCACCCAGATGGCGTACGCGGTGCCGACCGGCAGCTCCCGCAGGGCCAGCGCCAGCCCGCCCATGCTCAGGAACAGCGCGACGCCGAACAGGACCGACGGTCCCAGCCGGGAGAACCCCCGGCTCTGCGACAGCGCCGCCGCCCACACCGTCTCCAACAGGCCCGAGACGAACAGATACACCCATGCCATGACGCAGGTCCTCCTCGAAGGCTGCGTCGTCTTGGCGGTCCGGGTACGGCGCGTCTCGTCCGGGGTGCCGCCGTCCGGCGGCCCGGGTCCAGGATGCCGCAGCGACCGGCGGGGAGCACGCGATGGTGACCGATCGGACCGGCCGCCCGGGAGGTTCGTGCGACCCTGGTGCCATGACCGCCCAGCCCGATGAGTCCGGCCCGGGATCCGGTGGTGGACCGATGGCCGCCCTCCGCGAGCGCTGCGCCCCGCTGTCCTTCGCCCCGCTCCCCGGGTTCGCGACCGCAGCGCCCGGCGGCCCCGGCTGGATCCCGATCGCCCGGATCGTCGATCCCGGTGACCCGACCCTGGACCGGTTGCTCGACGCCCGACGCGACCGGCCGCCCGGGCCGCGCGCGGTGCACACGCTGCGCGACCTGGTGCGCGAGCTGCTGTTCGCGACGGCCGGTTCGGTGTACCTGTTCGGCGCCGCCCCGCCCCCGTCGCCGTCGCGCTACCTCGTGCGGGTCGGTCCGGGCGGGATCGAGGACCGCCTCCTGGTCGTGGACCGGGCCTCGGTCCGGGACCGCGAGCTGGCCCCGGCGTTCGTGGGCACCCTCGCCCCGCTCGTCGAGCTGGTGGGGGAGCGGACCCGGGTCGGTTCGCGGACGCTGTGGAGCTACGTCGTCGACATGCTGCACTTCGGGATGATGAACCTGGCCCGCCAGCTCGGCCGGGACCGGGCCGAGGCCTGGCAGCGGGCCGAGGCGCTGGCCGGGCACCTGTTCGAGGCCGGACTGCCGCGCCGGTCGGCACCGGCGCTGGTCCGCTACGGCGCGACCGACGACCAGGTGTGGGGTGTGCGCGGTGCCTGTTGCCTGGACTTCACCGACGGCACCCACGGGATGTGCCTGACCTGCCCGGTGCTCGACGCCGAGGAACGGGCGAGGAAGTGGGCCGCCTCCGACCTGGCTGGACGGGGGTAGGCCCCACCTCTACCGTCCGGATCGTGTTGCTCGCACCGGACCGCCCCCGTCCCGTCCGCACCGCTGCGCGCTCCGCACTGGACCGGCGCGGATTCCTCACCGCCGGTGTGCTCGCCGGTGTGGCCGCCGCGGCCGGGTGCTCCCCGGCGGGACCGGGCGGTGAGCCCGCGGCCGGCGGCCGGACCGTGGAACATCCACTCGGGACGGCGGTCGTCCCGGAGGCACCGCAGCGGATCGTGTCGCTGGACAGCAACGGCGGCCTGCAGGTCGGCCTCGAACTGGGGGTGCCGCTGATCGCCTCGGAGACGCTGCAGGGCACAGCCCCGGTGCCGCCCTACCTGCCGGCGCCCGCGGCGGGATTCACGCCGCTCGGGTTCAACCAGCTCAACCTGGAGCAGCTGGTCGCGATGGGGCCGGACCTGATCATCGGCAACACCCAGCGGGTCGAGGAGCACTACGACCGGCTCGCCGCGATCGCCCCGACCGTCGCCTACGAGAATGCCGGGCGCGGTGCCGTCTGGCAGGACGCGGTCCGCACCATCGGCGACGTGTTCGGCGCGGGCGCGGAGATCGACCGCAGGCTGGCCGCCTACGCCGAACGCGTCGACCGGGTGCGGTCGGCGCACGCCGAGGTGATCGACCGGTACACCGTCGCGCTGCTCCGGTTCACCACCGACGAGCTGCGGATCGTGCGCGGTCAGGTGTTCGGCTCGGCCGTCCTGGCCGACGCCGGGATGACCCGGCCGCCGTCCACCGACCTGGCCTCGCCGCAGCAGACGTACGTGCCGATCGGCGACGAGACCGTCGGCGTGCTCGCCGACGCCGACGTGCTGCTCTACTTCCTCGGCGGTGGTGGCCTGGTCGACGAGGCCGACACCACGTTCGAGCGCTACACCGCAGGCGGCCTGTGGGAGCAGTTGCCGGCGGTGCGGGCCGGTCGGGTCGCGCAGGTCGATCCGCTCGCCTGGTGGGACGGGTACTCGGTCTCGGCCGGACTCGCCTGCCTCGACGAGCTGGAGCGCGTGCTCGGGGGGCTCCCCCGCTGAGCCGTCCCGTCGTGGCGAGCGGTGGCCCGCGCGACCTATAGTGTTCGCCATGCCTAACTCCCGCCCGTTGTTGAGGCGAAGTCCAGTGCTCGTGGCCGTGCTGGCCGCATTCGCGCTGCTGGCGGGCGCGTGCGGCCAGGGGCAGGACACGGTCGACGACGATCCGCGGCCGCTGGTGCTGGCGACCTTCACGGTGATCGCCGACATGGCGCGTGAGGTCGGCGGCGACCGGGTCCGCGTGGAGTCGATCACCCGCCCGGGCGCGGAGATCCACGACTACGACCCGGTGCCCGGGGACCTGGTCCGCGGCGCGGGGGCCGATCTGGTGCTGGACAACGGTCTGGGCCTGGAACGCTGGTTCGAGCGGTTCGTCGACCGCTCGGAGGCCAGGTCGGCGACCGTCAGCGACGGTGTCGAGGTGCTGCCGATCGTGGCGGGGGAGTACCGGGACCGGCCCAACCCGCACGCGTGGATGTCGCCGGTGGCCGGCGTGCGCTATGTGGAGAACATCCGGGACGCGCTGATCGAGCTCGATCCCGGCGGCCGCGACGTCTACACCGCGAACGCCGAGCGCTACGCCGAGCAGATCCGCCAGGTCGGAGAGGATCTGCGCGCCGAGCTCGGTGCCCTGCCCGAGACCCAGCGCGCCCTGGTGACCTGTGAGGGTGCGTTCTCCTACCTGGCCCGCGACCTCGGCCTGCAGGAGGCGTACCTCTGGCCGGTGAACAGCGACGCCGAGGGCACCCCGGAGCAGATCGCGAACACCATCGCCTTCGTCCGTGACAACGCGGTACCCGCGGTGTTCTGCGAGAGCACGGTGAACGACTCCGCGCAGCGTCAGGTCGCAGCCGAGACCGGCGCCCGGTTCGCGGGCCCGCTCTACGTGGACTCGCTGTCCGAGGAGGGCGGGCCGGTGCCCAGCTACCTGGAACTGCTCCGACACGACGCGCGGGTGATCGCGGACGGGCTCACCGGGGGTGTGCGGTGACCGTCCTCGACGTCCGGGGCCTCTCGGTGCGTTACGGCGAGGTGATCGCACTCGATCAGGTCGACCTGCAGCTGGGGGCCAGCACGGTGTGCGGCCTGCTGGGCGCCAACGGTTCCGGCAAGTCGACCCTGTTCAAGGCGACGATGGGGCTGATCCGCCCGTACGCGGGCACCGTCCGGATCCGTGAGGGTGACGTCCGCACGGCCCGTCGCAGCGCCGCGATCGCCTACATGCCGCAGGCCGAGGCGGTCGACCCGGACTTCCCGATCACCGCCCGCGAGGTCGTCCTGACCGGGCGCTACGGCCGGATGGGCATCACCCGGCGCGCCCGGGCGGCGGACCGCGAGGCCGTCGACGACGCGCTGGCCCGGGTGGGGCTGGCCGATCTCGCGGGGCGGCAGATCGGGCGGCTGTCCGGTGGGCAGCGCAAGCGGGTGTTCCTGGCCAGGGCGATCGCCCAGGACGCCCCGCTGCTGCTGCTCGACGAGCCGTTCGCCGGGGTCGACCGCGGTACCCAGGACGCGATGACGACGGTGCTGCACGAGCTGCGCGACGACGGCCGGACCGTGCTGGTGTCCACACACGACATCGCGGGCGTCGACACGTTGTGCGACCGGGCGGTGCTGCTCGCCGGCCGGTTGCTGGCCGACGGCCCACCGGCCGAGGTCGTCACCCCGGAGGTGCTCGGCCGGGTGTTCGGCATCCCGCCGGTCCGGGAGGGGGAGGCACGATGATCGCCTGGCTGCTGGAGCCGTTGCAGTTCGGGTTCATGCAGCGCGCACTGCTGGTCGCCGTCGTGGCGGGCACGGTCGGGGCGCTGCTGTCCTGCTGGCTGACCCTGGTCGGCTGGTCGCTGATGGGCGACGCGGTCTCGCACGCCGTGCTGCCCGGCGTGGTGCTGTCCTACATCATCGGTATCCCGTTCGGCGTCGGCGCGTTCGTCTTCGGCGCCGGGGCCGTCGGGCTGATCGGGCTGGTGCGCCGCACGTCACGGGTGAAGGAGGACGCCGCGATCGGCGTCGTCTTCACCGGGCTGTTCGCGCTCGGACTGGTGCTGATCTCGCGCACGCCCAGCGACACCGATCTGTCGCACATCCTGTTCGGCAACCTGCTCGGGCTCTCCACCGGTGACGTGGTGCAGATCGTGGTGCTCGGGCTGGTCACCGTGGCGGTGGTGCTGGCGCGGCACCGGGACTTCACGCTGGTCGCCTTCGACCGGGTGCACGCGCACGCGATCGGGGTCGATCCGCGGCGGGTCGAGGCCCTGCTGCTGGGGCTGCTCGCGCTGGCCGTCGTGGTGGCGTTGCAGGCGGTCGGGATCGTGCTCGTCGTCGCCGTCCTGATCATCCCGGGCGCGACCGCGTACCTGCTGACCGACCGGATGGAGCCGATGCTCGCCGTCGCCGTCGCGGTGGCCGTGCTGGCCGGTGTGGTGGGCAGCTACGTCAGCTACTACGCGAACGTCTCCACCGGCGGGTCGGTCGTGCTCAGCCTCGCCGTCGCGTTCGTGCTGGCCTACCTGTTCGGGCCCCGGCACGGCGTGATCGCCCGGTACCGGACGGCACGCAAACCGGTCGCCGCGGACACCTGAGCGCCCTCAGCCGTCCTCCAGCACGGTCAGCGCGCCACTGCCGGCCAGCGCCCGGTGCACCGCCCGGGTGCGTCCGCGGCGGAACCGGAACCGGGCCCCGCCGCGACGGACCGCGACCAGTGCCTCGATCCCCGCCGTGCCGAGATGGTCGACCCCGGACAGGTCGAGCACGACGCTCCTCGACGGGCCACACAGCTCCTGCAGGAACGTGCCGAGCGCGGCGGCCGAGGCGTTGTCGACCGCGCCCAGGCAGCACACGACGAGCCGGCCGCCGGGCCGGTGGAACGCCGTCGCGCACAGCGCGTTCGTCGCCATCCGGAAGGTGGGGACCGTGCTGGTCCCGGAGGTCTCGGGCAGGGGCATCGTCGTCACCGTCACCGGGGTCGAAGCGGGCGGGGCGGCGGCGGGACCACATGGCGGTGCGATCCCGCCGCCACACCGTGCGACACCAACCACGTTGACTTGTCACGCCGACGAGATGTCACCCACATCGAGGCAACCGGAACGCGGGACGGGCCCCGGGGCGTGTTCGCCCCGGGGCCCGTCTCGTGTCCGCGGATGCGGATCTCGCTCAGCTGTCAGCCGATGCTGTCGCCGGCCCCGGAGGACTGCGCGCAGGCGTCGGACTGGTCGGTGACCGAGTCGCCGCTCTTGGCCGACGCGCTGCCCAGGATGCCGAGGGCGCCGGTCAGGCCGTTGGCCGCCGCCGCGTCCTCGATCGGGACCTGCACGCCCAGCACGTTGACCGGGATGTTGTTGTTGCAGACCTGGACCGGCACGTTGACGTTGTTGCCGTTCAGGCCGGCGATGAGGCCCTTGGCGTCCTTGTCGATCTCGCTGCCGCCGTCCGAGGCGAACGCCATCGGGCTCATGGCGAGCAGGGCCGCCGCCGAACCCGCAACGACGATTCCAGCCTTCTTCAGCACAGTTTGCTCCTGATGTGTTGTGGCCGTGCCCGAGAGCGCGCCCCTCCGTGTCGGCACAACGAACAGGTGGGAGCCCGTACCGACTGCGGAGAATGATCGCGATCCCTTGGCCTGCAAAGCAATGCGCGCAACCCCATCGAGCTAATGAATTACCGACGGTTTCGATACTCGCGCGATGGGGTGAAGAATGTCCGGGCGGAATCGTCGCGCGACCGGTGATCTCGGCGACCTACGGCGACCGCATTCCCCGATCGGGAGGTCTCGGGTGGATGACGGTGTCCGGTCACGGAGGGTGCCGGTCCGCTCGTGGCACGATGACGGTCATGGGCGGGGTCCGGGCGCAGGAGCAGCGGCTGCGCGACGTCGTCGTCATCCGGCG
Organism: Pseudonocardia sp. NPDC049635; assembly: GCF_040659795.1. Classification (NCBI taxonomy): domain Bacteria; kingdom Bacillati; phylum Actinomycetota; class Actinomycetes; order Pseudonocardiales; family Pseudonocardiaceae; genus Pseudonocardia; species Pseudonocardia sp. NPDC049635. Next base: position 206,350 of record NZ_JBFAON010000007.1, on the reverse strand, counting down.
GGTGCGCGACCGGATCGACCGCGAGTACGCCCGACCGCTGAACGTCGAGGCGCTGGCCCGCGGGGCGCACATGTCGGTGGGGCACCTGAGCCGGGAGTTCCGCCGCATCTACGGCGAGTCCGTCTACTCGTACCTGATGACCCGGCGGATCGAGCGGGCGATGACGCTGCTGCGCCGCGGTGACCTGACCGTCACCGAGGTCTGTTTCGCGGTGGGCTCCTCGTCACTGGGCACCTTCAGCACACGGTTCACCGAGCTGGTCGGCGTGCCCCCGAGCGTCTACCGGCGGGACCACGCGCAGGCCGCCGAGGGCATCCCGCCCTGCCTGGCCAGACAGGTGACGAGGCCGCGGCGGAACCGGTCAGGATTCGAGAAGCCCGGGGCACCGGGGCGTCCCTAGGGTCCCGGGGCATGAACCTCACCGTCCACCACGCCTTCCTCCCGCACACCGACGCGGACGCGGCCATCGGCTTCTACCGCGACGCCCTCGGCTTCGAGATCCGCAACGACGTCGGCTACCAGGACATGCGCTGGATCACCGTCGCCCGCCCGGCGGTACGGGCACGTCGATTGTGCTGCACCCGCCCGCGGTCGATCCCGGGGTGACCGACGCCGAGCGCGGCACGATCCTGGAGCTGATCGCGAAGGGCGCCTACGCGGCGGTCACGCTGGCGACCGACGATCTCGACGGGTTCTTCGAGCGGGTGCAGGCCGCGGGCGCCGACGTCGTCCAGGAGCCGATCGAGCAGGACTACGGCGTCCGGGACTGCGCCTTCCGCGATCCGGCCGGCAATCTCATCCGGGTCAACCAGGCCGGTTGAGTCGCCACCCGGGCCGAACCCCCGCGTTCCGCGGAACGCGCGCGACCCGCGCGGGTTCCGCGCACCGCGCGAGCACTCGCGGCAGGATGAACCGATGCGTCCCGGAACCGGACAGGTGCTGCACTTCTCCGAGGACCCGACGATCACCCGGTTCGCGCCGCGCGTCGCGCCGACCTCGCGGCAGGCCGGTGCCTACGTGTGGGCCGTCGACGCCGCGCGGGCACCCGCCTACTGGTTCCCACGGCAGTGCCCCCGCGTGCTGGCTTGGGCGACACCGGACACCACCGACGCCGACGCCGCACACATCATCGGGCCCGGTGCGGGATCGCGCGTGCACGCCGTCGAGTACGCGTGGCTGGACCGGATCCGCACCGTCGAGCTGTACGCCTACCGGTTCCCCGCCGAGCCGTTCGAGCCGTTCGGGGAACCGGAGCCGTACGCACACGTCTCGACCCGCACGGTTCGGCCGCTCGGCCCGCCCGAACCGGTCGGCGATCTGCTGGCACTGCACGAGGCGGCCGGGATCGGGCTGCGGGTGCTGCCCCACCTCGGCGCCTTCTGGGCTGCCGTGACCGCGAGCACCCTCGGGTTCAGCGGGATCCGGCTGGGCAACGCCCGGCCCTGACCCCTACCGTCCCCGCGATGGACCTCACGTGGGAAGCGCTCACCGTCGACGCCCGGGACCCGCAGGGCTGCGCCCGGTGGTGGGCCGAGACCCTCGGCTGGGAGCTCGCCCCCGACGGGATCGAGGTCCGCCCGCCGGACGGGCGGCGTCCGAGCCTCTTCTTCGTCCCGGCGACCGGGGACAAGGCGGCGAAGAACCGGCTGCACCTCGACCTCCGCGCGCCGGACCGGGCGGCCGCCGCCGAGCACCTGATGGCGCGCGGCGCCACCCGTGCCGACATCGGGCAGGGCGACGACGTGGAGTGGATCGTCCTGCGGGACCCGGAGGGCAACGAGTTCTGCCTGCTGTAGGGGCCTCGGTGCCCGGCGCACCCGTCGTCTCACCTCCCGGCGGCGGCCTCCGCGGCGTCGACCGTGTTCCGGAACAGCATCGCCACGGTCGTGGGCCCGACGCCGCCGACCCGCGGGGTGATCGCCCCGGCCGTCGCGGCGCAGGACTCGTCGACGTCGGGCAGCAGACGGCGCCCGTCGTAACGCACCCCACCGCCGATGACGACCCCGCCGGGCCGGATGTGCTCGGGCCGCACGATCCCCGGGACGCCGGCGGCGGCGACCAGGATGTCGGCGGCCCGGGTGTGGGTGCTCCAGTCCGGGACCCCGGTGTGCACGACGGTGACGGCGGCGTCGGCGGTCTCACGCTTCTGCGAGAGCATGATCGACAACGGTCGGCCGAGTGTCGCGCCCCGCCCGAGGACGACGACGTGCCGCCCCCGGACCGGGATGTCGTAGTGGTCGAGCAACGCCTCGATCCCGGCCGGTGTGCACGGCTTCGGCGCGGGGAGCCCGGCCGCCAGCCGACCCAGGTTCATCGGGTGCATGCCGTCGACGTCCTTGTCCGGGTCCACGACGGCGAGCGCCGCGCCGGAGTCGAGATGTGCGGGGACCGGATACTGGACGAGGACGCCGTGCACGTCCGGGTCGTCGTTGAACGCGCGGATCGCGTCGTGCAGCTGCTCCTGGGTGCTGTGCCCGAGCAGGTGCACGTGCGGGGACCGGAACCCGAGCGCGGCGGCCTGCCGCTGCTTGATCCGGATGTAGCCGGCACTCGCGTCGTCGTCGCCGACCAGGATCGTCGCGAGCGAGGGGATCGTGCCGCGCTCGCGCAGTGCCCGGGTCCGGGCGTGCACCGAGGTGAGCACCGCTTCGGCGACCGGGCCGCCGGGCAACATGCGTGCGGGGGAGGATGACACGGGTATCGACCGCCTCGGCGGGCACCCAGGCGGTCGGCGCCCGCGATCCGGCTTCCTGATGGTTCCCCATCCTCGTCCCGCCAGTCGCGCTGGCCCCGACTATCCCCGATCGACCGGCCTCTCGTCGAACTCCGCCGGGCACAGCGGCGGCGGTTCCGAGTACGGCGTCCGAATTCGTCGTAGACCGGCTGTTCAGCCTGCGCCCCTCGGCTCGGGGAAGGCGTAGACGAGGGCGGGTTCGGTGAGGCCGTCGTTGAAGCGGTGTGTGACCTCGGCGATCCGCTCGGCGCCCGAACGGTCGTAGAGCCGGACGGCGGCCGTGTCCTTGGCCATGACGTCGAAGACGACGGCCCGGCCCAGGAGGTGGGCGTGGTGGCGAAGGGCGAGGATCAGGCGGTCCGCGAGCCCCTGACCCCGATGTTGCGGGTCGACGAACAGGCGGGCCATGACGGCGATGTCGGTGACCGACCCGCCCGTGTGCTCGACCCAGGCCCGGGCGGCGTCGTCATCCGGATGCGCCTCGGCGAGCGTGACCTGACCGACCGGCGTGCCGTCGACCACCGCGGTCCAGTGCTGGATGGCGTGGGGGTGCTCCAACCAGGCCGGGGGATCGGCGATGCCCTCGACCGGGTAACCGTCCGCGGCGTAGACCCCCCGAAGTACTGCGGCGAGTTCGGGCAGGTCGGTGTCCTCACGCTCTCGAACGGTGCGCTCGGCGTCAGTCATCGGTCCTTCACCGGCATATCGTGGTCCAGGGCGGTGAAGTCGGCACGCCTGACGCGAGGTGGGTCGCCTCGAACGGCCCCGCGGTCGGCGTCGGACCCGGTGTGCGCCACGGGGGCGGCTCGTGCCGGGACCTCCCTGCGCACGTCCGGCGAACAAGACCGAACGACGAACGCCGGGGGCCCACTAGGGAGCCACCCGGCGTTCTGCCTGTTCACCGCTGGCGGAGGATACGGGATTTGAACCCGTGAGGGATTGCTCCCAACACGCTTTCCAAGCGTGCGCCCTAGGCCACTAGGCGAATCCTCCGCGAAGAAGGTTACCCGCCGCTCCCCGCGATCGGGCACCGCCCCCTCGCGTCCGGGGTGCCCGGCCGTGGCACACTGTCCGTGGACCCCGTGCGGCGTCCATCCTGTGAACTCCCCCAGGGCCGGAAGGCAGCAAGGGTCAACAGGCTCTGGCGGGTGCGCGGGGTCCCCTTCTGTCCCGGGCCGCGTCGCGGCCCGTCCCGCGCCTCGATGGGTGTCGGACCTCCTCGGTAGCCTCGCGGACGTGGCTCTGGCTCTGTACCGCAAGTACCGCCCGGCCAAGCTGGCCGACGTCGTGGGGCAGGAGCATGTCACCGAGCCCCTGTCGACGGCGCTGACCGCGGGCCGCATCAACCATGCGTACCTGTTCTCCGGCCCGCGCGGCTGCGGGAAGACGTCGTCGGCGCGGATCCTGGCGCGCTCGCTGAACTGCGTGCAGGGGCCGACACCGGAGCCCTGCGGCGAGTGCTCCTCGTGCGTGGCGCTGGCGCCGGAGGGGCCGGGCAGCATCGACGTCGTCGAGCTCGACGCGGCGTCGCACGGTGGCGTCGAGGATGCCCGCGAGCTGCGCGACCGCGCGTTCTACGCCCCCGCCGAGTCGCGCTACCGGGTGTTCGTGGTCGACGAGGCGCACATGGTCACGAACCAGGGCTTCAACGCGCTGCTCAAGATCGTCGAGGAGCCGCCGGAGCACCTGGTGTTCGTGTTCGCGACCACCGAGCCGGAGAAGGTCCTGCCGACGATCCGCTCGCGGACGCACCACTACCCGTTCCGGCTGATCCCGCCGGGCACCATGCGCTCGCTGCTGGAGAAGATCTGCGGCGAGGAGGAGGTGACCGTCGCGCCGCCGGTGTTCCCGCTGGTCATCCGGGCCGGCGGTGGCTCGGCCCGGGACACGCTGTCGGTGCTCGACCAGCTCCTGGCGGGCGCCGGCCCGCAGGGCGTCACCTACGAGCGCGCGGTCGCGCTGCTCGGCGTCACCGATGCGGCCCTCATCGACGACACGGTGGACGCGCTCGCCGCCGCCGACGGTGCAGCCGTCTACGGCGCGGTGGACCGGCTGGTCGAGGCCGGTCACGACCCGCGCCGCTTCGCCTCGGACCTGCTGCAGCGCTTCCGCGACCTCATGCTCCTGCAGGCGGTGCCCGACGCCGCCGAGCAGGGCCTGGTCGACGGCGCGGCCGACGAGCTGTCCCGGATGGCGGACCAGGCGGCCAGGATCGGTCCGGCGACGCTGACCCGCTACGGCGAGATCCTGCACCAGGGCCTGATCGAGATGCGCGGTGCGACGGCCCCGCGCCTGCTCCTGGAACTGCTGTGCGCGCGGATGCTGCTCCCGGCGGCGACCACCTCCGACAGCGGCGTGCTGGAACGGCTGGAGCGGATCGAGCGGCGGAACGCGATCGCCACCGATTCCGCCGGCCCCGCAGGCTCGGGAGCGGGCGAGGAGGGAGCGCGGTCCCGGCAGTTCGTGCGGCCCAGCGAGCGGCCCGCCGAGCAGGGTGGCGCGGCCGGGCGACAGCACCCGGCCGAGTCCGCCGACGACCGTGCGGTGCCGGCCCGACCCGAACGGGCCGCGGCAGGTGACACCGTCGCGAATGGCCCGCCGGCCACCGTCACCGCTCCCGGAGCCCCGGCAGCCCGCCCCCGGGTCGCCGCTCCCGGACCGGGGGAGGTGCCGGCCGAGCGCTCCGCCGACCCGGGCCCGGCTGCCCGCGGCGCCGCCGGAGCGAACGCCGGGCGTTCCGCGGAACCGGCCGCGGCGGGTGCGGCGCGTTCCACGGAGCCGGGAGGCGCCACCGGAACGGGTGCCGGGCGATCCGCGGGACGCGCCGCACCCGCCGCCGACGGATCGGCCGGGCCGGCAGCCGGGGAGCCGGTGGCCGCGACACCGGCCCCGCCGCGGGACGGGGCACCGCCGGACGCCGTCCCGCCGGCATCGGCGCAGCCTGCCCCCACAGCAGCCTCGTTGGACGCCACCGCGGTCCGCCGGGTCTGGCCCGAGATCCTCGCCGCGGTGCGCAAGCGCAGCCGCAGCACCGAGGCGCTCCTGGTCAACGCGACCGTCCGGGCCGTCGACGGGGACACGCTCGTGCTCGCGATCGGGGCGCCCCCGCTGGCCCGGCGGCTCTCCGAGCAGCGCAACACCGACGTGATCAGCGACGCGCTGCGGGCGGTCCTCGGCGTGCAGTGGCAGGTCCGCTGCGACCAGGGGGAAGCGACCGCGGCACGGAGCCGGCCCGCCGCGGAGCGCCCCCAGCGCGCCGTGCCGCAACGCCCCTCCCAGCGCCGGAACCCCGGCGGGGAGCAGCAGGGCGACGGTGGTCGTCCGGCGCGTCGCCCCGCCGGCCCCGACGGTGACATCCCGCTGCCCCCCGAGCCCCCTCCGGACGACGCCCCGCCCGATCCGAACGAGGGCCGGTCCGGTGGCGGCGCGCGCCCGGCCCGGCCGGTGAGCGAGGCCGAGATGGAGGAGTCGATGTTCGCCGAGGCTGCGGCCGAACCGGTGAACCCCGGGGCCCGCCGGGATCCGGAGGCCGCGGCGCTGGAGATCCTGACCACGCACCTGGGCGCCCGCACGATCGACCCGAAGTGAGCGCCCCGGTCAGCGCCCGAGGTACTCGAGCACGCCGGTGCTGATCGCCCCGGCGTAGCGGTCCCGGCCCTGCGGGCTCGCCAGCAGCCGCGCCTCCGCGGCGTTGCGCATGTTCCCGGCCTCGACCAGCGCCGCCGGGACCGTCGAGTGGTTGAGGCCGGCGAGATCGGGGCGGCCGTGCAACCCGTCCTGCCCGAGGTAACCGGCCGGGGTGAAGCCCCCGCTCCGCAGCGCGTCGCGCAGGGCGGTCGCGAGCCGCAGCGCCTGCGGGCCGGTGCCGTGCACCGGCGGATCGGCGTGCGCGACGTGGAACCCGGAAGCCGACGCCGCCGCCCCGTCGGCGTGCAGCGACACCACCGCGGCGGCCCTGGCCCGGCCACCTGCCGCTCCGCGCTCGTCGACGCAGGGGCCGACACCGTCGTCGTCCGGACGGGTGAGCACCACGCGAACGCCCGCGGCCTCCAGCCGCTGCCGGACCCGCTGGGCGAGATCCCAGTTGAACGCGTGCTCGGGATAGCCGTCGTCGGTGGACGTCCCGGTGGTGTTGCAGGCCTTCGTCCCGCCGCGCCCGTCCGGCACCGGGCGGGCGAGCGCGGCCGGCGCCGCGGCGTTCCCGCCGTTGTGTCCGGGATCGAGCACGACGACCGGTGGCGGGACCGGCCCCGGGGTGCCGGGCGGGTCGGGTGGAACAGCCGGAGCGGCCCCGGCGCAGGCGGCGCAGAGCGCGGCCGCGGCCAGGACGACGGCGACAGGGCGGATCGGGGCGTGCACGGTCGGAGAGCCTGACACGGCTACCCTGGTGTGCGGAGACGTCCGCGCCGGCCGTGTCGGGGATTCCCCGTGACCGCGAGCCGGGAGCAACAGCGAGGGGTAGTCGTGCAACCCGGTCAGCCCGACATGCAGATGATCCTGCAGCAGGCACAGAAGATGCAGCAGCAGCTGCAGGAGGCGCAGGCCGAGCTGGCCGCCGCCGAGGTGACGGGCCAGGCGGGCAACGGTCTCGTCGAGGTCACCGTCACCGCGGGCCTGGAGCCCCGGTCGGTGAAGATCGACCCGAAGGTGGTCGACCCGGAGGACGTCGAGACGTTGCAGGACCTGGTCGCCGGCGCCCTCGCCGACGCCGTCCGCCGCGCCCAGGAGCTGCAGCAGCAGAAGATGGGCCCGCTCGCGGGCGGCCTGGACATGGGCGGCCTGGGCCTCCCGGGCGCCTGAGGTGTTCGAGGGTCCGGTCCAGGACCTGATCGACGAACTGGGCCGGCTGCCCGGCGTCGGCCCGAAGAGCGCCCAGCGGATCGCGTTCCACCTGCTGGCGGCCGACCCGGCGGACATCGCCCGGCTGCAGGAGGTCCTGCAGACGGTCAAGCAGGGTGTCGCGTTCTGCGAGGTCTGCGGCAACGTCTCGGCCGACACCCGCTGCCGGTACTGCGCCGACGCGCGCCGCGACCCGACGCTGGTGTGCGTGGTCGAGGAGCCCAAGGACGTGCTGGCCGTCGAGCGGACCCGGGAGTTCAAGGGCCGCTACCACGTGCTCGGCGGCGCGCTGGACCCGCTGGCCGGGATCGGACCGGACACGCTGCGCATCCGGGAGCTGCTGGCCCGGCTCGGCGGTACCGGCCCGGCGTCCGACGAGACCGAGATCTCCGAGGTCATCATCGCCACCGATCCCAACACCGAGGGTGAGGCGACGGCCACGTACCTGGTCCGGTTGCTGCGCGACTTCCCGGGGCTCACCGTGACCCGGCTCGCCTCCGGCCTGCCGATGGGCGGCGATCTGGAGTTCGCCGACGAGATGACGCTCGGCCGGGCACTCGCGGGCCGCCGCGCCCTCTGACCGCCCGTGGGGCGGAGCATCCGGCCCCCACCGCCGCACCGCCCCCGGTCCGTCAGTCGGTGTCCTCGTCGCCCCACGCGTCGACCTCGTACGGGCCGCCGTGGAGCTGATGCTGCCGCCGCTCCCAGGCCTGCCGTCGCTCGGCGGCGATCCGCCTGCGGGCCCCGGCCCGCCGGGAGTCGATCACGCCGATCACGATCGCCGTGACCCCGAGCACCGCGATGCCGACGACGGCGAGCACCACCAGCGCGGTCATGTCGACCACCGCCCCGTGCCCACCCGCGCTGTCGTGCTGGTCCGTGCTGTACCGATCATCTGTCGTCCCCCTTCTGCGTGCTGGTCGTGCCGGTCGTTCCTCCCAGGTGTCGCCAGCTGTGTTGTGTGTCACGTCCAGCGTGCCCCAGTCGACGGGGTCGTGCGATTGCATTGTTGATGAAATTTGCACGGCGCGGCGGATTGCACGGTGGGTCGGCGTTGCAGTGCACTGGGGTCGGTGATCCGGAAGGCGGGAGGACGTGGTGGAGCAGGAGCCCACCGGCGCGCGGCGCCGACTCGGTGCGGAGCTGCGTCGACTGCGCGTCAATGCCGGGCTGAAGCTCGAGGACGCGGCGCGCGGGCTGGCCTGCTCCGCCTCGAAGATCAGCCGGCTGGAGAACGGGAAGGGAGTGCCCCGGCCCGCCGACGTCGACACCCTGCTGGATCTCTACGGCGGCGTGGCGGAGCTGGAAGCGGAGATGCTCCACCGGCTCGTCGCGCAGAGCCGCACCCGCGGCTGGTGGGAGCCCTTCACCGAAGGTCTGCGCACCGAGCGCTACGTGCTGCCCGCGCCCGGCCGGTACACCGCCGTCGAGACCGACGCGACCGGCGTCGACGCGTTCGACCTCTCGGTACTGCACGGGCTGCTGCAGACGCCGGACTACGCGCGCGCGGTGCTCGTCGCCCGGCTCCCGGACCACGCGCGGTGGGAGATCGACCAGCTGGTGCACCTGCGCCGCCGCCGGCACGAGGCGCTCACCTCGGATCCCCCGCTACGGCTGCGCTCGGTGATCGACGAGTCGGTGCTGGTGCGCGCGACCGGTGGACCGTCGGTGATGGCCGACCAGCTCGACCGGCTGCTGGAACTGTCCCGGCTGCCCAACGTGATCCTGCTGGTGCTGCCGTTCTCCGCGGGGGTGCAGCGGGCGCACGCCGGCCGGTTCTCGGTCCTCGCGATCCCGGACGAGCTGGGCTCGGACCTCGTGCACACCGAGGGGCACGCCGGTGAGTCCTTCCTGGACTCGCCGCGGGACCTGGAGACCTACCGCCGGGTGCTGGCCGACGCCCGCGCGGACGCGCTGGAACCGGAGGCGTCCCGGGAGCTGATCACGCACCACCGGGACCGGCACCGCGCCGCCGCGGTCGCAACCGCCGGGTGACCCCGGAGGGCGTCGCGCGGAGTAGGCGAGGCTTGCCGAACCTGGCGGGTCTTGGTTCACTCCGGCGGTGACCGCTCGTTCGTTCCGGCCCGTCCTGCTCGTGCTCGCCGCGGTGCTGCTCGCCGGCTGCTCCGCGGCTCCCGAGGAGCCGGCGACCGAGCCGGGCGGGCGCCCGGTCGCGCACGCGATGGGAACGACCACCGTCCCGGAGGTGCCCGAACGGGTCGTCGTGCTCGACAGCCAGGAGCTCGACGTGGCGCTGTCGCTGGGCGTCGAGCCGGTCGGCGTGGCGAGCGCCGCCGCGGACGGTGCCCTGCCGACCTACCTGGAGGTCCCGGACGGCATCACCGTCGTCGGCCCGATGACCACCCCGGACCTGGAGGCGATCGCCGCGCTCGATCCGGACCTGATCCTCTCCTCGAAGGTGCGGCACGAGGCGCTGTACCCGCAGCTGTCGGCGATCGCGCCGACCGTGTTCGCCGAGCGCACCGGCGACGCCTGGAAGGAGAACGTGGCGCTCTACGCCACTGCGTTGAACCGCGAGCAGCAGGGACGCGAACTCCTCGACGCCTACACCGCCCGCGCCACCGAGGTGGGCGACCGGCTCGGCGCGGCCGAGCGCACCGTGAGCGTGGTGCGCTTCATGCCCGACGAGATCCGGCTCTACGGCCCCCGCTCGTTCGTCGGCTCGGTCCTCGCCGACGCGGGCTTCCCGCAACCGGCGATCGTCCGCGACGAGACGGACATCGCGGTCCGTATCGGGCCGGAGCAGATCGGCTCCGCCGACGCCGACATCGTCTACGTGACGTCCTACGGACTCGACGACGACCAACCGTTCGCACAGGTGGCGCCGCTGTGGGAGACCCTGCCGGCGGTGCGGGAGGGGCGCGCGTTCACCGTCGACGACGACACATGGATGCTCGCGATCGGCCCCACCGGCGCCGGGCTGATCCTCGACGACCTGGAGCGGACCCTCGGCTGACGTGGGCGGGCCGGGGTGCGGTGCGGGGCTCGCGCACCGCACCGCACCGCACCGCACCCGGCGCCCGGTCAGCGCAGGGCGCGGTTGATCGCGCTCACCACGGCCTTCAGGCTCGCGCTGGTGATCGAGCTGTCGATCCCGACCCCCCAGAAGACCTTCTCCTCGACCGCGCACTCGACGTAGGCGGCGGCGCGGGCGTCGTCCCCACCGCCCATTGCGTGCTCGTGGTAGTCGAGCACCCGGACGTCGAACCCGATCCCGGCCAGCGCGTCGACGAATGCGGCGATCGGACCGTTGCCGGAGCCGGTGATCTCGTGCAGGTCCGACTCCACGCGGACGGTCGCGACGATGTCGTCGCGACCCTCGCCGTCGCTGGTGACGCGGTGGCGGACCAGCTTCAGCGGGGTCTCCCGGCCGAGGTACTCGACGTCGAACGCGTCCCGCATCGCCTTCGGCTCGACCTCACCGCCCTCCGTGTCGGTGTAGGCCTGGATGACGTGGCTGAACTCGATCTGCAGCCGCCGCGGCAGGTCCAGGTGGTGCTCGGTCTTCATGATGTAGGCGATGCCGCCCTTGCCGGACTGCGAGTTCACCCGGATCACGGCCTCGTACGTGCGGCCGATGTCGCGCGGGTCGACCGGCAGGTAGGGCACCTCCCACGGGTGGTCGTCGACCGGCCGTCCCGCCTCGGCGGCGTCGGCCTGCATGGCGGCGAAGCCCTTGTTGATCGCGTCCTGGTGCGACCCGGAGAACGCCGTGTAGACGAGGTCGCCGCCCCACGGGTGACGCTCGGGCACCGGCAGCTGGTTGCAGTACTCGACGGTCCGCCGGATCTCGTCGATGTCGGAGAAGTCGATCTGCGGGTCGACGCCCTGGGTGAACAGGTTCATGCCCAGCGCGACCAGGTCGACGTTGCCGGTCCGCTCGCCGTTGCCGAACAGGCACCCCTCGATCCGGTCGGCGCCGGCCTGGTAGCCCAGCTCGGCGGCGGCGATGCCGGTGCCACGGTCGTTGTGCGGGTGCAGCGAGAGCACCAGGGCGTCGCGGCGCTCCAGGTTGCGGTGCATCCACTCGATGGAGTCGGCGTAGACGTTCGGGGTCGCCATCTCGACCGTCGCGGGCAGGTTGACGATCATCGGGTGCTCAGGGGTCGGCTGCCAGATCGCGCTGACCGCGTTGCAGATCTCGACCGCGTACTCCAGTTCGGTGCCGGTGTAGGACTCCGGCGAGTACTGGAAGGTCCAGTCGGTCGACGGGTACTTCTCGGCGAACTTCGCGACCTCCTCCGCGCCGTCCGTCGCGATCTTGGTGATGCCCGGCCGGTCGGTCCGGAACACCACCCGGCGCTGCAGGATCGACGTCGAGTTGTAGAGGTGCACGATCGCCGAGTGCGCACCCTCACAGGCGGCGAAGGTCCGCTCGATCAGCTCGGGCCGGGCCTGGGTGAGCACCTGGATCTGCACGTCGTCCGGGATCGCGTCCTGCTCGATGATCTCGCGGACGAAGTCGAAGTCGGTCTGGCTCGCGGCCGGGAAGCCGACCTCGATCTGCTTGTAGCCCATGCGTACCAGCAGGTCGAACATGCGGCGCTTGCGCAGCGGACTCATCGGGTCGATCAGCGCCTGGTTCCCGTCGCGCAGGTCGACCGCGCACCACAGCGGCGCGGTGTCGATCACCTTGTCGGGCCAGGTGCGGTCGGGCAGCGAGACCGGCTCGACCAGCTGATGGAACGGCTTGTACCGATGGAAGGGCATCTGCGAGCCGCGCTGCCGGTTCCAGGCCGGCTGGGCGGCGTGCGGGGCGCCCTCGGGCGTGCGGACGTTGCTGCGGGCGCGGGACTCGAACGCGTCGGGTGACGTGGTCACGGGGATGCTCCTGTGATGTCGCTTGTCATGTCGCGGTGTTCGCTGGACGGTCGTGGCGACCGGCGGACACGCGAGACCCCGCGACGAGGGGCCGGTCGGTCAGACCCCGCCGCGGCGACGAAGGAGCAGGCGCGCCATGTGTCCACCGTAGCCCGGCACCCCCGCCGTGCGGCAACCCCGCTGCCCGGGTGGATCGATGTACGGTCGCAACGAAGAGATCACAACTGGGGGTCGCCTGCCTCGTTGGACAGGTGGCGAGGACGCCCGGATGCGACCATGGCGTCCGTCACGAGGGAGAGGTGCGCGATGGCGGCAACCGTGGGGACGACGCTGCGACAGGGGCTCGGCTTCATCGCGACGATCGTGCGCGTGGTCGGTCTGGTGATCGTCGGGATCCTGGTCGCCCACATCGTCCTGACGCTGCTCGACGCCAACCCTGCGAACTTCCTCACGGAGTTCGTCGCCGGCTGGGCCGCGCAGTTCAACCTCGGGCTGGGGGACCTCTTCACGCCCGAGCAGCCGAAGCTGGCGGTCACGCTGAACTACGGCGTCGCGGCGGTGCTGTGGCTGGTGCTCACGACCGTCGTCGTCCGGCTGCTGCGCCGGGTCTGATCCGGCAGCACGACCGCCGGTGGCAGGCCGCTTCCCGGCTCGATCCGCCATGCCCCGCACCGGCAGCGTCGGTAGCTGAGCGTGCCGTCGGACGTGCGGTGCCGCGACACCGTGACCCACTCGTGTTCCAGGGATGTGCTCACCCGGCCGACCCTGCTGTAATGGACTTGTGCACATCAACCCTTACGGCCGGGATCCGGTGCTGCTCGCGGCGGACCTGGTGAACGACCCGCCGTCGTCGGTGGCCGAGCTGGCCGACCGGAGTGTCGCGGCCGGTGTCGCTCGTGAGTGGGTCCCGGTGCCCGGTGATCTCGACGCCGTCCGGGCACTGCTGTCCCGCTGGGTCGAGGTGGTCGACGCGCAGGAGCCCCGGGAACGGGCGAGGCTGCTGAACGCACTGCTCGCCGAGGGGGCCGGGCCGCCCCGGCTGACCGACCACGACGGGCACTGGCACCTGCACCACCGTGCCGAGGGCCTGGGGCTGGCCGCGGTGCTGCACGTGCTGATCGCGATAGGTACCGCGACCCATCTCGCGACCCGGGGGATGGACCGGCTCGGCCGGTGCGCCGCACCGTGTTGCGAGCGGGTCTTCGCCGATGTCTCGCGCAACGGCAGACAGCGCTACTGCAGCTCCCGCTGCGGCAACACCGACGCCGTCCGGCGGCACCGGGTACGGCAGGCCGGAAGGGTCGCCTGACGGGCCGCGCGCGACCTCGTCGTCCGTGGCCGCGCGCGCCGCGGGATACCGGACGGGCGACGCGCGGACACGCCCGTGTGTCCTGAGTCATCGTGTTCCGCTCAGAGCCTGAAATCGGACGCCGTCCGCCGGTAGTGTGCCGTTCCGACCAGCGCCGCGGGCGTTCCACCCACGCTCGTCCGCGGCCGAAGAGAGCACCCGACGGCTTCGAGAAGCGGAGCCAGGACAGGAGGTCGGCGTGGCCCTCGTCGTGCAGAAGTACGGCGGATCGTCGGTCGAGAGCGCAGAGCGCATCAAGAAGGTCGCCGAACGGATCGTCCGTACCCGCAAGGAGGGGCACGACGTCGTCGTCGTCGTGTCCGCCATGGGGGACACCACCGACGAACTGACCGACCTCGCCGAGCAGATCTCCCCGAAACCCCCCGCCCGTGAGATGGACATGCTGCTCACCGCGGGGGAGCGGATCTCGAACGCGCTGGTGGCGATGGCCATCCACTCGCTCGGGGCCGAGGCGCGGTCGTTCACCGGTTCCCAGGCCGGGATGCTGACCACCTCGCGGCACGGCGACGCGCGGATCACCGAGGTGAACCCGTACCGGCTCCGGGAGGCGCTCGGCGAGGGCTACATCGTGCTCGTCGCCGGTTTCCAGGGGATGAGCGCCGACTCGAAGGACATCACCACGCTGGGGCGCGGCGGATCGGACACGACCGCCGTGGCGCTGGCCGCGGCGCTGGACGCCGACGTCTGTGAGATCTACTCCGACGTCGACGGCGTCTACTCGGCCGACCCGCGGATCGTCCCCCGGGCCAGCCTGCTCGAGACCGTCACCTACGAGGAGATGCTCGAGCTCGCCGCCTCCGGTGCGAAGGTGCTGCACCTGCGTGCCGTGGAGTACGCCCGCCGCTACGGGGTGCCGTTGCGGGTGCGCAGTTCCTACAACGACAAGCCGGGCACGCTGGTCTCCGGCTCGATCGAGGAGATCCCGTTGGAGAATCCGATCATCACCGGCGTCGCGCACGACCGGTCCGAAGGCAAGATCACCGTCACCGGTGTGCCGGACACCCCCGGCATGGCGGCCAAGATCTTCCGCACGGTCGCCGACGCCGAGATCAACATCGACATGGTGCTGCAGAACATCTCCAACGTGTCGGACAAGAAGACCGACATCACGTTCTCGCTGCCCCGCACCGACGGGGACACGGCCGTCGCGGCGCTGGAGCGGGTGAAGGCCGAGATCGGCTTCTCCGAGCTGATCTACGACAACGACATCGGCAAGGTGTCGCTGGTCGGCGCCGGCATGCGCAACCACCCCGGCGTCACCGCGACGTTCTGCGAGGCGCTGTCGAACGCCGGGATCAACATCGAGACGATGAACACCTCGGAAATCCGGATCTCGGTCATCTGCCGCTCGGACCAGCTGGACGACGCGGTGCAGGCGCTGCACGAGGCCTTCGGCCTGGGCGCCGAGGACGACGCGGTGGTCGCCGCGGGAACGGGCCGGTGAACTGAGATGGCCATGCACGAGCCCGTGCTCGCTCTGGTGGGCGCCACCGGTGCCGTCGGCACGACCATGATCGACATCATCGACTCGCGCGAGTCGGTGCCGTGGGGCGAGATCCGGCTGATCGCCTCCGCCCGCAGCGCCGGAAAGGTCCTGCGGGTCCGCGGCGAGGACATCACCGTCCTCGAGCTCAAGCCCGAGGTGTTCGACGGCGTCGACATCGCGATGTTCGACGTCCCGGACGAGGTGAGCGCCGAGTGGGCCCCGGTCGCGGCCGCCCGCGGTGCGGTCGCCGTCGACAACTCCGGTGCTTTCCGGATGGACCCGGACGTGCCGTTGGTCGTGCCCGAGGTCAACGCGGACAAGGTGACCGACCGCCCGAAGGGCATCATCGCGAACCCGAACTGCACGACGTTGTCGATGATGGCGGCGATGGGTGCGCTGCACCGGGAGTTCGGCCTGGAGGCGCTCGTCGTCTCCTCCTACCAGGCCGCCTCCGGTGCGGGCCAGCCCGGCGTGGACCAGCTCTACGCCGAGATCGAGGCGCTGGCCGGCAAGCAGGTCGGCAGTGTCTCCGGCGACGTCGCCGAGGCGTTGAAGGCGGCCGGCGTCCCGGTCGGTGCGGACTCCCCGTTCCCGGCCCCGCTGGCGCTCAACGTCGTGCCGTGGGCCGGTTCGCTGAAGGACGACGGCTGGTCGTCGGAGGAGCTGAAGGTCCGCAACGAGTCCCGCAAGATCCTCGGCATCCCGGAGCTCAAGGTCTCCGCGACCTGCGTGCGGGTGCCGGTCGTCACCACGCACGCACTGGCGATCCACGCCACGTTCGCCGGTGAGGTGTCGGTCGAGGCGGCCCGCAAGGTGCTGTCCGCGCAGCCGACGATCGTGGTGAAGGACGATCCCGCCGCCGGCGAGTGGCCGACCCCGGCGGACGCGGTGGGCGGGGACCCGACCGTGGTGGGCCGGATCCGGCAGTCGCTGGACTTCCCGAACACCCTGGAGCTGTTCGTCTGCGGCGACAACCTGCGCAAGGGGGCCGCGCTGAACACCTACGAGGTCGCCGAGGCGGTCGCGGCAGCAGGCTGAGTCCCGCAGCGCGGGCCCCGGTCCGCCCTCGCCGGGCCGGGGCGCAGGGGGTGTCCCTTGCTCGGGAACCGCTCACGAGGTGAGCGGTTTCCGAGCAAGGTGCACCCCCTGTCTGCTGCCCTCGTGCGGAGGAGCCCCGCACGAGATGCGGGGCCACCGAGCGGCCCCGCTCGGAGTCAGGGCAGCCGTAGCGTCGCGATGATCGCGCGGTGGTCCGAGCCCGGCACCAGCCGCGTCTCGAACGATTCCGCGGTGATCGGCGCGGTCGCGAGGACGTGGTCGATCTGCGGGCCGATCCACTGCGGGGCCCAGGTCGGCCAGGTGCCGGCCAGCCCGTTGCCGGTCTGCGCCGCGGCGTCACCGCACCCGGCCGTCGCGTCCCGGAACACCGAGTGGTCGAGCGTGGCGTTGAAGTCCCCGGCGATGATCGCCGGGGACCCGCTCGAGCACCACTTCTGCACCTCGGACAGGTCGGACCGCCAGGTCGCGACCGAGCGCGGCACCGGCGCGACCGAGTGGAACGCCACGAAGCGCAGCTCCCCGAGCCCGCCGCCGCTGATCTCGATGTAGGGGAAGCGGGTGTCCTCGCCGATCCGCGTCCGCACCTCACCGAGCCGGTCGGCCCAGGCCACCGTGTTCCCGGTGACGTCGCGCTCCCAGGGGCCGACGCTGGCGGCGGTCCGGTACCCCATCGGCTCCAGCAGCGGGGCGAGCTCGGACTCGTAGTTCGCACCCGACTCGGGGACCGAGACGACGTCCGGGGCCTCGGCCTCGATCAGCGCGGCGAGCGAGTCCGCGTCGGCCTGGCCCTCGTAGACGTTGGCCACGAACACCTTCAACGCCGGGCCACCCGCGGCGGGCTGCGTCGTGGCCGGGATGGTGCGCGGCGCTACGAGCGCGGCCCCGATCAGCGCGACCACCGCGAGCGCCAGCGGCACCGGCCAGAACCGCCGCGCGAACACGGTGATCACCGCGCCCACCACCACCAGCACCAGGAGCCCGGCGACCATCAGCGGCCGGAACGCGATGACCTGCGCGAACGGGGACCGGCGATCCAGACCGATCAGGTCGGGCAGCACGGCCAGGGCCGCCCCGGCGGCGAGCAGCAGTGCGAACGCCCAGCGGAGCACCCCGACCCGGCGGCGGGGCCGCTCGCGGCGGATCGGCTGGGTCTCGGCCTCGGGGTGGGGCGGCGCGCTCACGAGAGTCAAGTCTGCCCGAGCCGGTGGTGCCCACGCCGGGATCACCGGATGTGATGCGCCGATCGCCTGTGGACCCTCTCAGTCACCGGCTTGCGTGGCCGGCCGCCCTCCGTCGGGGACCGATCGTCCGTCGCGGCGCATGAGTACCGCCGCGACCCCGGCCAGCGCGGTCGCGACCGACCCGCACACGATGATCGCGGCCGCGGGAGAGGCCACGTCGACCAGGAACCCCGCGAGCGGCCCGGCGACCGCGATCCCGATCGTCGTCGCCGAACCCTGCAGGCCGGTGACCAGGCCGCGGACCCGGTCGGGGGCGAGCTCGCCGATCGCATCGCTGCCGGCGGCCAGCGTCGGCGCGGTGACCAGGCCAGCGGGCACGAGCAGGAACAGCAGGCTCCACCAGGACCAGGCGAGCGCGGCCGGGAGCGTCGCCAGGCCCAGCACGGCCAGCAACAACGGCAGTGCGACGGTGCGCCGGGCGGCACCGTAGACGAACCCGCCGACCAGCGAGGCCAGGCACCACACGGCGTTGACGACCGCGATCGCCCACACCTGACCGGCCTCGGTGAGCGCGGCGATGAAGGCGAACTCGGTCCCCATGATCGCGAGCACCGCCGCGGTCACGGTGAGCAGCGCACCGACCAGCGGGCGGGTCAGCCAGCTCCGCACCGGTGGCCGTCGTTCCCGGCCGGGGGAGCGGCCGTCCGACCGGACCGGCGGGTTCAGCCACCACAGCGCCAGCCCGGCGAGCACGAACCCGGCCCCGATCACCCGCATCGAGACCGCGCTGCCCAGCCAGAGCGTCAGCAGCGACCCGATCGCCGGGCCCGTCATGTACGAGATCTCGACCGACATCGAGTCCAGCGCGAACGCCGGTCGACGGTGCCCGGGCGGGACGATCGCCGCGATCACCTGCCGCACCAGCGAGAACACCGGCAGCGTCAGCACGCCGGCGACGAAGGCGGCACCCAGCAACCCGGCGTAGCCGAGCAGCGGGGCGACCGACCAGAACGCCACCCCGGTCGCCATCGTCAGCAACAGCACCGGACGCAGCCCGTACCGGTCGATCACCGAACCGAGCAGCGGGGCACCGACCGCCATCCCGGTCGGGACCGCCGCCGCCACCAGCCCGGCGGCACCGAACCCGTGGCCCAGGGTCAGCACGGTGTGCAGGGTCAGGGTGACGCCGACGGCGGTCGCCGGGATCCGGGCGGCCATGCCGATCGCGGTGACGGTGCCGACTCCCGGACGGCGCAGCACGTCGGTGAAGGCGCCGATCCCGGCTCGGGGCGCAGCGGTGGGGTGGAGGGCGTCGGGCACGTGTCCATCCTGCGCCGTGTCCTGCAGCGGTCACCGGCCAGCCCGATCCGTTTGGGTCGAGAGGGTGTGGGAAACCCCGTCGCCGTACCCGACCCATGACGCCCCACCCCACCACGAGGAGGCCCGGCAGTGACCAGCCCGCAGCGCAAGCCGACCACCACCGATTCCGGCAGCCCGGTCGCCAGCGACGAGCACTCGCTGACCGTCGGCCAGGACGGTCCGCTCCTGCTCAACGACCACTACCTGATCGAGCAGATGGCGAACTTCAACCGGGAGCGGATCCCGGAGCGCCAGCCGCACGCCAAGGGCGGCGGCGCCTTCTGCCGGTTCGAGACCACCGCGGACGTCACCGCCTGGACCAGGGCGGGCTTCCTGCAGCCGGGCACCGAGACCCGCGGGATCATCCGGTTCTCCACCGTCGCCGGTGAGCGGGGCAGCCCCGACACCTGGCGCGACCCGCGCGGCTTCGCGCTCAAGCTGTGGACCGACGAGGGCGTCTGGGACATGGTCGGCAACAACACGCCGGTGTTCTTCGTCCGGGACCCGATGAAGTTCCAGCACTTCATCCGCTCGCAGAAGCGCCGGGTCGCGAACAACCTGCGCGACCACGACATGCAGTGGGACTTCTGGACGCTCTCGCCGGAGTCGGCGCACCAGGTCACCTGGCTGATGGGGGACCGGGGCATCCCGCGGACCTGGCGGCACATGAACGGCTACTCCAGCCACACCTACAGCTGGATCAACGCCGCCGGTGAGCTGTTCTGGGTCAAGTACCACTTCAAGAGCGACCAGGGCGTCGAGTGCCTGACGCAGGAGGAGGCCGACCACCTCGCGGGCGCCGACGCCGACCACCACCAGCGCGACCTCTACGAGGCGATCGAGGCCGGGGACCACCCGTCCTGGACGCTGTACGTGCAGATCATGCCCTTCGCCGACGCGAAGACCTACCGGTTCAACCCGTTCGACCTGACCAAGGTGTGGCCGCACGCGGACTACCCGCTGACCGAGGTGGGCCGGCTCACCCTCGACCGCAACGTCGAGGACTACCACACGGAGATCGAGCAGGCCGCGTTCGAGCCGAACAACCTGGTTCCGGGGACCGGCCTGTCCCCGGACCGGATGCTGCTGGCCCGCGGTTTCTCCTACGCCGACGCGCACCGTGCCCGGCTCGGCGTGAACTACAAGCAGATCCCGGTGAACGCGCCGCGGTCGGAGGTGAACAACTACGCCAAGGACGGCGCGATGCGGATCACGAACTCCCGTGACCCGATCTACGCGCCGAACTCCTACGGCGGGCCGGAGGCGGACCCGAAGCGGGTCGCCGAGGCGCTCTGGCATGCCGACGGCGACATGGTGCGGACCGCGAACGTCCTGCACGAGCAGGACGACGACTGGGGGCAGGCCGGAACCATGGTCCGCGAGGTGTTCGACGACGCGGCCCGCGAGCGGTTCGTGAACAACGTCGCGGGACACCTGTCCGCCGGTGTCTCCGAGCCGGTCCTGCAGCGCGCGTTCGAGTACTGGCGCAACGTGGACAAGTCCATCGGCGACCGGATCGAGCAGGCCGTGCGGGCCTCCTAGGCTCGGGCCGTGGAGATCTGGCACAACCCGCGCTGCTCGAAGAGCCGCGCCACCCTCGCCCTGCTGCAGGAGCACGGCGTCGAGCCGACCGTGCGCCGCTACCTCGACGACCCGCCGGCGCGGGCGGAGCTGGAGCGGGCGCTCGCCGAACTGGGCACCGACGACCCGCTGGCGCTCGTCCGCACCGGTGAGCCGGCGTTCCGCGAGCAGGGGCTCAAGGACGCCGACCGGGACACCCTGCTCGACGCGCTGGCGGCCGAGCCGCGGTTGATCGAGCGTCCGCTGGTGCGTTCCGGTGGCCGGGCCGTCCTCGGCAGGCCGCCGGAGAACGTGCTGGCCCTGCTCGACGCCCGGTCATGATCCGCGTCCTGGGAGCGCTGGTGCCGGATCCGGGCGCCGGCACTCCCAGGACGGGGATCAGCCCAGCGCGCGCCGGACGAAGTCGATCTCGGTCGCGATCAGGTCGAGCTGGTCGGAGACGACCAGCGAGCCGTGTCCGGCGTCGAACCGGCTGACCTCGTAGTGGACCGGCTCCCCGCGGCCGGCCCTGGCGGCCAGCGCGTCGAGGTAGTTGTCGATCTGCCGGATGGGGCAGCGCGGGTCGTTCTCCCCGGCCAGCACCAGCACCGGTACCCGGACGGCGTCGACGTAGGTCAGCGGGGACGTCTCCCGGTACAGGTCCGGCAGCTCGTCCGGTGAGCCGCCGAACAGCGCCCGGTCGAACGCCCGCAGCTGTTCCATCTCGTCGGCGTAGGCCGCGACGTAGTCGGCCACCGGCACGCCCGCGACCGCCGCCGCCCAGCGCTGCGGCTGGGTGCCCGCGGCGAGCAGCGCCAGGTAACCACCCCAGGACCAGCCGTCGACGGCGCACCGATCCGGGTCGACGGTGCCGTCGGCGACCAGTGCGTCCTGCACCGCGGCGACGTCGGTGAGCTCGGTCAGCCCGGGCCGGCCCTCGATCGCGTCCCGCCATGCCGAGCCGTAACCGGTCGAACCGCGGTAGTTGACCTCGACGACGGTGAACCCGGCGTCCACCCAGGTCGCGCGGCCGGCGTCGAACCGGTCCTGGTCGGCCGCGTGCGGGCCGCCGTGCAGCACGAACACCGCCGGTGCCGGCCTCCCGTCCGTCGCGGGGGCGACCGTGACCAGCGCGTGCACGGGACCGCCGGGGCCGTCGGCCCACACGTCGCGCACCGGCAGCGAGCCCGGCGGGCGCTCACCGGGCGGGGCGACCAGCACGTCGTCGGTGCCGTCCGGGTGCAACGCCCGGATCTGCGACGGAGTGGCCGCGGAGGACGACGAGTACTCGACGGTGCCGTCCCGGCGGACGTCGGCGGAACCGATGCAGCCCGGGGCGGTGGGCAGCTCGGTGAGCTCACCGCTGTCCAGGTCGTAGCGGTGCAGGCGGGTGCGGGCCGCGTGCGTGTGCGCGACCAGCAACGCCGAGGCGTCCGGGTAGAAGCCGCCGACGAGCTCCCCCGGCAGGTCGATCAGGATCTCGGTGACCTCGCCGGTGACCGGGTTCCAGATCAGCAGCTCGTCGCGGCCACGGCGCTCGTGCCCCACCAGCAGCCGCTGGTCCCCGGCGACCGGGGAGAACTCCAGCGGGTCCAGGCCCCGGCCGGGCCCGTCGTGCAGCTCGGCGACCGTCTGCCCGCTGTCGAGATCGAGCACCCGCAGCGACGGGTGCCGGGAGTCGCCGTGCTCGGAGTGCGAGATCGCCAGCAGCGTCTCGTCCTCGGACAGGGAGCCGACCGAGGCGTCCTCGGTGTGCCGGTACACGACGCGGGCGTCGCCCGCCGAGTCCCGCTCGTGCACGAACAACGTCGTGCCCTCGTCGGTGGACACACCGATCGCGGTCCGGCGCCGCCCGATCTGCAGCCCGGCCGGGTAGCCGTCGCCGACACCCGGCACGGCAGGTTCGGTCGGCCCGCCCGGTCCGGCCGTCCACGGCTGCGCGACCCAGCGCCCGAACTCGTCCCCGTCGGTGTCGGCGAACCACCAGATCTGCTCCCCGTCCGGGGGCAGGACGGCCGAGGTGGTGCCGTTGCGCCGGTCGGTGACCTGCCGGTGTTCCCCGGTGGCGCGGTCCCAGGCGTGGATCTCGAACGTGCCGGTCACGTTGGAGACGTAGACGGTGCGGTCCGGTGCGTCCTCCGCCCACGACGGCCGGGACATCCGCACGGCCGTGAACCGGGAACGCCAGCGCTGCTCGCGTTCGTCGTCGAAGAGCGTGGCCGGTACCGGAGCGACGGGGTGGGGGGTCACCACGCGATCGTGCCGAATGCCACGATCGGGTGTGCCGGGCGGGGGTCGCAACGCCCCTTGCGGCAGCATGGAGTCATGCGGAGGGCGGCCGGGATGATGCTCGCCGGGATGCTGCTCGCGGTGACCGCGTGCGGGGTCCCGGAGGCGGGCGCGGGGCCTGCGGGACCGACGACCGTCGCGACCGCGGGCGCCGACGGGATGACACCCGTCCGGTTCGAGCACCGCTCGGACGAACCGGGTCGGCCGGTACCGACCGTGATCGTTCCGCGCGGGACGACGCTGGTGCTCACCGTCGGCAGCGACGTCGCCCGCCGGGTGCTGATCCCCGAGCAGGGGCGGATCGTCGACGTCACCGCGGGCGGGACCGTCACCGTCCGGTTCATCGCGCTGGGGACGCTGTCGGTGCGGGTCGCGGAACCCGGGGCCGAGCGTGGCGGGACGATCATCGGCCGGGTGCAGCCCCGGCACTGACCGGTGCGGATCAGACCAGCTCGTCGGCGCGCTCGGCGATCGCGCGCAGGCCCTCCGCGATGTCCACGCCGGTCGGCGCGCTGTCCGGGTCGACCAGCCACTGCACCATCACACCGGTGAGCAGTGCCTGGTACACCGCGCCGAGCACGTGCACCCGGCGGTCGGCGGCGACCGGGTCCTCCTCGGACACCGTGTGGAAGGTCAGCGCGAGTCCCTCGCGCATCTCGCGCTGGGCCTCGGCCAGCTTCGCCCGCAGCTCGGGCAGCCGCTCGGCCTGCGCGAGGGCCTCGACGTGGGTGGTCCACAACCGCCGGTGCGTGGTGAACAGCCCGACCACCCGGCTCCAGGTGTTCTCGACCCGCTGGTCGGGATGGCCCGGCTCGGTCCCGGGCTCGGCCAGCGCCCGGTCCAGTTCCTCGCCCCAGGCGGCGGTGGCGCGCAGCAGCGCCTCGACGAGCAGCGCGTCCTTGGACCCGAAGTGGTAACCGATGGAAGCGAGGTTCGTGCCCGAGGCGGCGACGACGTCGCGCGCGGTCGTGCGGCCGAAACCCTTCTCGTAGAGGCACTGCGCGGCCCCGTCCAGCAGCTCCTCGCGGTGTCCCATGATCGGCAACGTATCGGGTCCGGATGAACGTCCGTACACCGGCCGTTCATCCGTCGGCGGACGGTCGGGCCTGCTACCGGTTCCCGCGTCGCGGCCGGCCGACCCCGGTCAGCCACAGCGTCAGCAGCACCGCACCGGGTGGCGCGGAGACCCAGAGGAACCACGGGTACTCGAGGCCGGTCGTCAGCGCGACGATCCCCCAGCCGGACACGGCCACCGCGGTCAGGCACAGCCAGATGACGGCCAGCACCTTCATCGCGACGCCGCCCGCGGTGTCGGCGAAGATCAGTCCGTCGTTGCGCCGGCGCGGCTGCGGCGGCAGGTCGCGGGTGACCCGGCCAAGCTCGCCGCGGGTGCGCATCCGCCAGACCTCGGCGATCCGCTCGTCGAACTCGGCGAGATCGATGAAGCCGTCGTCGTGCGCGGTGCGCAGCCGTTCGGCGACCGCCTGCCGGTCGGCGTCGGAGATCCGGACGTGATCAGGATGCACCGGCTCGTTCACCACATCCATGATGCCTGCCGTCGCAGGTTCCCTGCCAGCAGCGGCCGGGACCAGGGGGGCACGAGCTTCCCGACGGCGGGTGGGCGCCGTGCACCCGGGCGTGATCCACTCCGGGGGATCGCGCCCGATCGGGTCCGTCCGGGGGGCGTGCGGAGCCGCTCCGAAGGAGGATCATCGCGACCGTGTCCCCCGATCGCCACGTGAACGGCCCCGGTGAGCAGGAGCGGCCGGTCGACGGCCGGAGCACCCGCTGGGACGCCCACCGCGCGCGCCGGCGCGAGCAGGTGGTGGACGCGGCGCTGGTCGTCCTCGGCCGGGAGGGTCGTGAACTCGGGCTCGACCAGGTCGCGCACGAGGCCGGGGTGACCAAGCCGGTGATCTACCGGCACTTCCGGGACCGGGCGGCGCTGCTCGACGCGATGGCCGAGCGGGCGACGAACCTGTTGATGGAGCGGTTGATGCCCGCCCTCTACGACGAGGGTGCGATCCGGCCGCGGATCCGCGCCTCGGTGGGTGCGTTCGTCGGGTTCCTCGACGACTCGCCGAACGTGGACCTGCTCTTCCGGCGTCGGCTGCCCGGCCAGGGCGGTGACGTCGTCGACGCGGGTCGTGAGTTCGTCGCCGCCGCGTTGACCGGTCTGCTCGCCGACTATCTGGAGTCGCTGGGGTTCGAGGAACCGGAGCTCATCCAGGTGTGGGGCCAGTCGCTGGTGGGGGCGGTCCAGGCGACGGCCGAGTGGTGGCTGGCGCACCGGGCGATGAAGCGTGACGTGGTGATCGAGCACCTGACCGTCCTGATCTGGGCGCAGATCGACGGCATCGCGCGCCAGCACGGCATCGTGCTCGACCCCGACGCACCTCTCCCAACGGCCAGTGGACCGAGATAGTCGTTACTCCGCGTATAGAGTAATCTCCCGCCCGGTCGGCACGGTCTGCAACTTTCGCAAGCCGGTTGATTACTGCGTGTACATGCGGCGGCTCCTTCCGGATGCCCGGTGCATCGCGTGCGGAGGGGGATCCATGATCGAGGGGACGAGCGACCGGGAGGCGGGGCGCCCGGAACGAGCCGGACCGGACGACATGGCGCCCGGCGGGCCGCGGGCGAAGGCCCGGGGCTGCCTGTGCTCGGTGCTGGCCAACGCGGCGTACCGCTCGGGCACGGTGGAGGACCCGTGCGTGGACCCGCGCTGCCCGATGCACGCCGCCCCCGACGGGGGCTGACCACGACCACGACGGGGCTGTCCCACTGCCCCGTCCGCCCGGCGGGGTGGGGTCACCTCGGGGGACGCGTGATCCCACCCCGCCCTCGTGCGCACCCGCAGGAGAACCGTGTCCCATCCTGACCAGTCCCGTCCTGACCTGTCCGATCCCGGGCCATCCGATCCCGAGCGACTCACCGCGGCGCTGCGCCGGGAGCTCGGTGCCGTCCGCGACGACCGTCCCGCGGTCCGGCACGCGGGAGTCGCCACCCAGCTGCGGCTGGCCGGCGAGGTGGTGACCGCGGGCGGCCGCACCGTCGTCCGTGCCGAGTTCGACAGCCCTGAGCTCGCCGTCCGGATGCGCCGTGAGCTGACCGAGCTCTACGGCCGCACCGGTGGTCGCGGCGGCGTGACCAGCACGGCGGGGGATGCCCGGCGCCATCTCGTCACGATGACGTCCAGGGGCTCCGACCTGGCCAGGGCGACCGGGCTGGTGGATCGGCTCGGCCGCCCGGTGCACGGGCTGCCACCGGCGGTCGTCGCCGGTGGCGCGACGGCCGCCGCCGGGGTCTGGCGCGGAGCACTGCTCGCCCGCGGCCGGATCGCCCGTTCGTCGGGCCGGACCCGGATCCTGGTCGACTGCCCGGAGCCCGCCGTCGCGCTGGCCCTGGTGGGCGCGGCACGCGCGCTCGGCGCGCTCGCCACGAGCCAGGAGACCGCGGCCGGGCACCGGGTCCTGATCCGCGATCCCGGCAGCATCGACGCGCTGCTGCGGGCGACCGGCGCACCCGGCGTGGCGGACCTGTTGGCGCGCTGCGCCCCGAGCGAGGGGCCCTCGCCCACGCCGAACCCCACGTTGGAGACCGTGAACGCGCGCCGCAGCGCCGAGGCCGCCGACCGCACCGTGGCCCGGGTCCGCTGGGCGCTGGACGTACTGGGTCCGGACGCGCCGCCGCTGCTGCGGGAGGCCGGGCTCCTCCGGGTCGAGCACGCCTCGCTGTCGCTGTCCCGGCTCGGGACGCTCGCGGATCCACCGCTGTCGAAGGACACCGTCGCCGGCCGGCTCCGGCGGCTCGTGCGGTGCGCCGAACAGCGCGCAGCGGAGGGCGCCGGGCCGGGCTGATCAGCGCCACGATCCCCCCGAGATTTTCGCGCCAGGTATGGTCGGGGCGATCGAGAAATATGAATGCGAAATGCGCTGATGTGGGAGGAACTGCTGTATGCCTCAGGCCGGTCCGGTCGAGAAGAATCCAGAAAAGGGCTTCGTGGCACTCCTCGGCTGGAGTCTGAGCGCGGTCGAGGCGCTGGCCCGGTTCGACCGGCGGTACGTCGTCGTGGCCCCGGACTGGGCGGAGGAGTACTGCCGGGAACACGACATCCCCTACGTTCCCTGGAACTTCGAGCGGCTCAACGACCGCTCGATGGAGATCGCTGAGACCCTCCAGGAAATGCAGGTCGACGTCGCGATCCCGTTGTTCGAGGAGACCGTCGAATGGGCCGGCGCCATCAATTCGGTACTGCTCGACAATCCGCGTCTGTTCGGTCAGGCGATGTTGCTGCGGGACAAGGCACTGATGAAGCGCCGGGCCCAGCTGGGCGGTATCCGGGTGGGGATCTTCGAGGAGGCCCACGACCGGGACGACGTGATCCGCTTCCTCAAGCGCGTCAACCAGACGCTGCTCAAGCTCGACGGTGACCCGAACGACCCGATCCACCTCAAGGCGTTCGACAAGGCGGGCTGCCTCGGGCACCGGGTGATCCGCACCCCGGACGAGGTCGACACCATCCCGGACGAGGAGTTCCCGGTCCTGATGGAGTCCCACCTCGACGGGTGGGAGTTCGCCGTCGAGGCCTGGGTGCACAAGGGCAAGATCAAGTTCCTGAACATCTCGGAGTACGTCACGCTCGGCTACTCGGTGTTCGTGCCCGCGACGCCCGAGCTGGAGCGGTACCGGCCGGCGATCACCGCCCAGATCGAGAAGCTGATCAAGACGTTCGACATCGAGTTCGGCTTCGTCCACCCGGAGTACTTCGTGACCTCCGACGGCGAGATGTACTTCGGTGAGGTCGCCTACCGGCCGCCCGGTTTCAGGGTTTTCGAGCTGCTGGAGCGGGCATACGGGTTCAACGCCTACCAGGCCCTCGTGCTGGCCTTCGACCCGAAGACCACGGAGGAGGAGATCGACGCCTTCTTCCCGACGGAGGTCACCGACGCCTCGGGCGTCGCGGGCTGCTTCGGCGTCTACCCCCGGCGCCGGGTCGTCAGCGAGCTGCGGATCCCGGAGGAGACCGAGGACGACGACTACTACGAGTCGCACGACCTCTCGGCCCCGCTGGAGGAGACCGTCACCAAGCGGACCGCCTTCGGCACGCACTGGGGCCTGCTGTACTTCTTCGGTGACGACCCGTACCGCATGCGTGATCTGTTGAAGAAGCAGGAAGAACTCGACTTCTACGTCTGAGGTCACCCGGCCCCGACGTGGACCGGCGAACGAGGGAAGCCTTTTTGAAACCGACCGTCGACGTCCCGGGCGAGCCCACGGTGCTGGACAAGCGCCTGGCCTCGCTCGACGACGCCATCCAGGCCCTGGCCCAGACCCCGGACTTCGGGAAGCCGTCGAAGCTGCGACGGGTGCTCGAGCAGCTGCGGCGGGTGCTGGTGCAGCCGGGCGGAGCCGCGGCGGTCCAGGCCCGCGCGCAGGCGCTGGAGGAAGCGGGACTGTTCCTCGGCACCGACTGGGCCTCGCCGGAGATCCTGGTCCCGTCCTTCGTCGGGCCGGGCCTGCACAGCGGTGACGCCGACACCGTGGTGATGGAGGCGACCAGCGAGCTGCGCATGCTCGCCGTCGCCCGCGGGGAGTTCCAGCACCCCACGATGCCGGCCGAGGACGCCCGTGAGTTCCTCTCCCAGGTGCTCGCGATGAACCTGGAGCTGCTGTTCACCCCGCCCAGCGAGGCCGAGCGGACCCGGCAGGGGCGGACCGCGCAGCTGATCCGCGACCTGTTCGCGCACCTGGTGGAGGAGATCGGCTACGACAGCGTCCTCGACAAACTGGTCGACGAGATCTGGCGGATCCTGCGCCAGCGGCCCATCCAGGTCGACCAGGTGAAGTCGCTGCTGACCCGGATCGCGATCTACCGCGGCGACCCGGACGTCGATCTCGGTTCGTCCCCCGGCAACGGGATCGACCGGCTGGTCACCAGCCTGTTCGGGACGACCGAGGCCTGCCGGGAGGACCCGGGCCTGGAGGTCTTCCGGTCCCGGCTGGAGGCGATGGACTCGGGCGGCCTGCAGTACGAGGCGTCCGGGTTCGCCCGCGCGATGCACGACACCGGCCTGGTGTCGCCGTACCACGCGGAGCTCCTGCAGTTCCTGCGGCACGAGAGCGACTACCTGATCGCCGAGGCGCTCGGGCTGTCCGACACCGGCAAGAACTGCCTGCTCCGCTACCGCGACCTGGTGCACCGCCTGATCGAGGTCGCCGTCACGCCGCAGACGGCGCAGTGCATCTACGGTCTCTCACTGCTGCTCGACCGCGGGATCCTCTACGAGCCGCCGATCGTGCCGGCGCTGTGGCGCCAGATCGCGCTGGAGCTGTCACCGGTCGCGCGCGAGCGGCTCGCCGAGGCGTTCGGCACCGAGCCGGAACCGGAGGCCCGGCTGCTCGCCGGGGTGCTGTCGATGCTCGGCCAGCCGCTGGGCATCGGCCAGGGCGACAACCCGACCTGCCAGTCGGCGCGGGCGCTGTCGATGTGGGCCTACAACGACCCGGACTACCTGCTGCAGATGGTCGTCTGGGCGGCCCGCGACGACGAGATCACCATGCACTTCGAGGGCCAGCCGATCTCCTCGACGGAGAGCACGGCCGGGGTGGCGACGGCGATGCCGATCGACCTCGACCCGGTGTCGCTGCTGGTCGTACCGCACCTGGACCGGATCTACGCCGAGATGGGGCGCCGCTGCGCCGATCGCGAGGGGGACCCGCACCGCTGGGTGAACCCGGAGTTCCACGGCTGGTGGGCGGCCCGCGGCTTCCACATCAACGTCGACGTCGCCACCGGGAACCTGACCGACCTCGACGACTTCCTGCGGACCTTCCACGCGAGCTACCACCCGTCGTACAACGGGGGGCAGCCGCTGATCCACCCGCAGCCTGCCGGCGTCGCCGTCACCGACAGCGCGGCCCGCTACGTGGGCTGGCACGCGATCACGATCCTGCGCGTCGCGCCGGACCCGCAGGACGTGATGCGGGTGTACTTCTACAACCCGAACAACGACAGCGGGCAGGACTGGGGCGACGGCGTCGTCGTCGGGACCGCGGGCAACGGTGAACGCTTCGGCGAGGCGTCGCTGCCGTTCGACCAGTTCGCCTCGCGGCTCTACATCTTCCATGTCGACCCCCTCGAGCGCGGCGAACCGGAGAAGGTGCCGGCCGCCGACGTCGAACGGATCACCGGTTACATCGAGCGGAGCTGGGGTGCCGACCGGCTCCCGGCGGGCGGGCTGCAGGCGGCGGACGGCCCCTGACCCGGCGGGTCGAGCGCCTCGGCCACCATCCGGTGCCCCTGGCGCTCGAACCGCTCGTCGGCCACCTTGTACGCCCACACCGCCGTGCCGATCGCTTCGCGCAGCAGCTCCCGCCGCCAGGCCGGCTCGGTGCGGGGCGGCCAGCCGCCGCAGCGCCCGGTCGCGCATCCGGGTCTCGCAACCGTCGTCGACGGTCCCGGGCTGCTGGTGCAGTCGGGCCCGCAGGGCCCCGGGCCGGGGGACCGGGCCGATCCCGCGTGATCGGACGGCCCGGTCAGCGTCGCATCAGCACCAGCACCCCCCAACCCAGGTACTCCCGTTGGTACAGCAGGTGCCTGCGGGGGCCGGCCAGGAGGTCGGCCCGCAGCTGGGTGGCGAGCTCGTCGTCGGGGTGCGCGTCGAGCCACCGGCGCACGGCCAGCCACTGCGGCGCCGTGTACCGGTCCCAGCTGTCCGGGTCCGCGAGCACCGCCTCGACGATGTCGAACCCGAGACCGTCGAGATGGTCGAGCAGCGCGGGGAGCTCCGCGAAGTCGTCCACGCTCCGGGCGTGGCAGTGCTCGGCGGTCCGCCGGTCCGGTGGGGTGCGCCGCCAGAAGGGCTCGCCGACCAGGAGCAGCCCACCCAGCCGCAGGCTGCGTTCCAGCAGGGTGACCGTGCCGGCGACCCGGTCCTGCCAGGTGTCGCCGCCGCCGATCCAGGTCGCGCCGACACAGGCGGCGACGTCGACCGGGTCGGGGGCGACGTGCCCGGACGCGTCGCCGTGCAGGAAGGAGACCCGGTCGGCGACACCGACGCCGCGGGCCCTGGCCCGGGCGTCGGCGAGGAACGCGGTGCTGATGTCGACGCCGGTGCCGGTGAACCCGAGGTCGCGGGCCCAGGTGCAGAGCATCTCGCCCTTGCCGCAGGCCAGATCGAGGACGGTGCTGCCGGCCGGCAGCCGCAGGGCGCGCCCGAGGGTGTCGAGCTTGCCCGCGTCGAACGGATTGAGGATCCGCGAACCGGACTCGCGGACGACGATGCTACGTGGAAGATCCATCAGGGATGTGCTGCCTCACGTCGGCGTGGACGAAATGGTGCGACGTGTGATCGACGGACGTCGATCGCGGCAGGACGGTCATGGACTCACGCTCCCCGGACGGTGGCGGGCCGGACGCTAGCGTCCCGGGTGGACGGGGCCCACCGGGTTTCAACCGGAGGCGGCCGCGGCGTAAGCGGCGGCCGCGGTCAGCTGGTCGACGCCGAACACGACGTGCCCGACGGCGACCCGGGCGTCGTCCCCGATCGCGGCGGTGACCGCCGCGACCTCGGCGCTGCCGAAGCCCCCGCACAGCTCGATCAGGCGGACCCCCTCGTCGCGGACCAACGCGAGCGCCACCTCCGGCGCCGCGGACGTGCCGGGCACGGCGACGATCAGTGACCGGACCCCGCCGGAGTCGAGGACCAGCCGGTCCCGCTGCGGGTCCGCGTCGGGGTGTTCGAAGAGGTAGGCCCAGCGGAGGGCGGAATCGTTGCTCATGCCGGCGATGGTCGATGCTGAACCCGGGTCGAGGTCAAGTTGTTTCGACGGGACGCGGAACGTCCGCGATTCTCCCGCGCGGACGCACCGGGGGTGCTGTTAGATTCGCGCCGTGGGCGGCCCCGAGGCGAGCAGGCGGTAGCCACCGGTCTCCTCCGGTGGCGGCGCCGAACCCTGCCCGGACGACGGGTACGGGGCCCGGCCGGTGCACGGGGCGACCGGATCCGGTCCCGTCCGTCCCGGGCGCGCTCGTGCGCCCGCGTCTCCCCGGAGCCCACAGGTGCCGATCCTGCTGCTCGTCCTCGCCGCGGCCGTCTTCGTCCAGGCGACCTCGGAGTTCATGCTCGCCGGGCTGGTGTCCCCGATCGCCTGCGACCTCGACGTCCCCCTGGCCGCCGCCGGTGCCCTCACCTCCGCGTTCGCGGTGGGGATGGTCCTCGGCGCACCCCTGACGGCGGTGGTCGCCCACCGCCTCCCGGTCCGGACCTCGCTCACCGCGTTCCTGTCGGTGTTCGTCGCCGTGCACGTCGCCGGGGCGGTCGCGTCGACGTTCTGGCTGCTCGCCGCGACCCGGGTGCTCGCGGCGTTCGCCAACGCCGGTTTCCTCGCGGTCGCCCTCGTCGCCGCGGCTCGCTCGGTGCCTGCGGGTCGGACCGCGCGGGCGACCGCCACCCTGCTGGCCGGTACGAGCCTCGCCCTGATCGCCGGCGTTCCGGCCGGCGCCGTCGTCGGGGAGGCGCTCGGCTGGCGGGCCACCTTCTGGGTGGTCGCGGCGCTGAGCGCGGTCGCCCTCGTCGGCGTGCTCCGGGTGCTGCCCGGCGGCGGAACCGGCGAACCGGATGCGGCCCCGGGCCCGCTGCGACGGGAGCTCGCCGTGCTGGCCGGGCGGCCGGTCGTCGTCATGCTGGTGGTGGGCGCGCTGGTCAACGGCGGCACGTTCGCCGCGTACACCTACCTCGCCCCGTTGCTGACCGGGGCGGCCGGGCTCCCGGTGGGGACCGTCCCGCCGGCGCTCGCCCTGTTCGGGCTGGGGGCGTTCGCCGGGGTCGTGACGGCGGGCCGGATCGGTGACACCCGGTTCCGCACCGTCCTCGTCACCGGCAGCGCAGCGCTCGTCGTCGGCTGGGCGGCGTTCGCCGGCCTGCTCGGCCTCGGATGGCCCGCTGTCCCCGCGGTCGCGCTGCTGGGGTGGCTCGGGTTCGCCGTCGGGTCGACCGCGATCGCCCGGTCACTGCGCCTCACCGGCGAGGCGGGCACCCTGGGCGGCGCGGTCACGACGGCGGCGCTGAACGTCGGTGCGACGATCGGCCCGCTGCTCGGCGGGTGGGGGCTGGCCCGGTCCGCGACC
Source organism: Pseudonocardia sp. NPDC049635 (assembly GCF_040659795.1). Lineage (NCBI taxonomy): Bacteria > Bacillati > Actinomycetota > Actinomycetes > Pseudonocardiales > Pseudonocardiaceae > Pseudonocardia > Pseudonocardia sp. NPDC049635. The sequence continues at coordinate 173,500 of NZ_JBFAON010000007.1, read as the reverse complement.
GGACCGGTGTGGGTGGCGGCCGGTCTGGTGCTGCTCGCGTCGCTCGCGCTGGTCGTCGGCCCCGTGCGTCGCGGACCACCGGTCCCCGAACGGTGAGCGCGTGATGGACCGACCGACCGCGGCGCTCACCAGGACCGCCCTGGGACGTGACGTATGGGCCCACCGCGCCACCGGCGCGGTCCCGGCGGCGAGCAGCAACGGGCTCACCAGCACGGACTGGAACGGCACCACCAGCCACCACGGCTCGCTCGACGTCGAGCCACCACCGGAGATCGATCCGGCCACGCGAGGATCGGCCGGCCGTGGACGGCCTGCCAGATCAGGAGCGGCGTCCACAGCGAGCGCCGCCGACCCCCCGCGGCGACGATGAGTCCGCCGACCGCGGCCGGTCCCCACTCCCGACACCCCGGGAAAGGACCCCGTCATGGCAGAGCTGCTCGTCGACTTCATCACCTCCCTGGACGGCCACGCATCGGGAGAGGGCTGGCCCGGGTGGCGGGGCCTCGAGGGCCCGGAGTATCTCGGCTGGCTCGGTGAGCAGCCCGAGGTCACCCACCTCATGGGAGCCACCACCTACCGCCAGATGTCCGGCTTCGCCGCCGGCCGGGTCCCGGACGGCCAGGACGGGTTCCGCGCCGAGGAGGAGGCGTCGGTCGACGAGCTGACCCGGGCACCCAAGGTGGTGTTCTCGTCCTCGCTGGAGGAGCCGCTGACCTGGGGCAACACCACACTCGTCCGCGACGACGCGGTGACGGCGGTCCGCGCGATGAAGGAGGACCGCTCGGGGCTGCTCAGCACGATCGGCAGCCTCAGCCTGTGCCGGTCCCTCCTACGGGCCGGGCTCGTCGACCGCTTCCGGGTGGTGATGTTCCCGGTGATCACCGGGGCCACGGGCTCGGAACGCATCTACGACGGCTACCCGGACGTCGCCCTCACGATGGTCGATCACCGGACGTTCGACGGCCGTATCCAGATGGTCGAGTACACGCCGCGCGTGCTCGAGCACCCGCCGCTGGGCGGGCCTGCGTGATCTCCTCCGGCCGAGGGCCGTCGACACACCCGGTGGCCCGTGGACAGGGGTCGTGCCGATCTCTGCCGGTTGCGGCCGGCCGCGCCGGTGTCTCACCGGATTTCGGCGAACAGCGGAGGCAGGGTCTCGGAGTACCCGACGGTGGCCTGAACGTTCGTCCGCGATCCTTCCGCAACGCCCCCGGCACCGAGGGCACCTACGGCGAGAGACACTGGGGCCATGAGTTCCGGGGACGGCGTGGAGCCGCTTCGCCGTCAGGACAGGACGCGGCTGCGGCGGGCGGAGATCGTCTCCGCCGCCGCCCGGATCTTCGCGACGGACGGATACGCCAACGTCGGGACGCGTGAGATCGCAGACGCGGTCGGCATCCGCGGCGCGAGTCTGTACCACCATTTCGGGTCGAAGGAGGAGATCCTCTACGAGATCTCCTTGACGGTGACGCGCGAGCCGGTCGAGGAGAACCTGCCTCTCCTGGACCTCGCCGCCACCCCCACCGAGCGGCTTGCGGCGCTGATCGAGGCGCACATCCGACACCTTCGGCGGCGACGGGTCGAGCATCTCGTCGCACTGCACGAGCGCACGTCGCTCACCGCCGAGCACCAGGCCCGGATCGACGACTACCGGCATTACTACCACCGCCGGGTGCGGGACCTGCTGGCCGCCGGCATGCGTGCCGGTGAGTTCCGGGAACTCGACCCGCCGATCGTCGCGCTGGGGCTCATGGACATGCTGAACGGCGTGAGCGGGTGGATCCGCGGTGACTCGGACGACGACGTCCAGGTCGTCGTTGACACCTATCTCGACCTGGTGCTCGGAGGTCTCCGCCGCTGATCGGCGTGCCGCCGGCCCGTGGGTCAGATCTCCGCAGGGGCCCGGGCCGGTTCCGTCCGGAAGTCGGCGAGGTCGGCGGTGCGAGTCATCCGCCAGTAGTCGACGATCCGCCAGGGCATCACCGAGACGACCCGGCCAGCACCGTTGCGGTACCAGTTCGTCATACCGGGGTGGGTCCACAGCATCCGGTCGTGTGCCGCGTCGTGCCGCTCCCGATATGCCCGTGCCACGTCGGCCCGCACCTCCACCGAACGCAACCTCTGTTCGATCATCGTCGTCAGCAGGTCGAGGATGTAGTGCACCTGACACTCGGCGATGGTGATGAAGCTGCCGCCGTGCCCCAGGGCCGTCCCCGGCCCGCAGGTGATGAACAGGTTGGGGAAACCCGGGACGGTGATCCCGAGGTAGGCGTGCGCATCCTCGGCGCCCCAGACCTCGGTCAGGGTACGGCCCCCGCGGCCGCGGATCTCCATCGGCCAGAGGTAGCGGTGGGTATGGAATCCCGTGGCCATGATGATCACGTCGGCGTCCACTCGGGTGCCGTCGGCCCCGCGCAGCCCGGTCGCGGTGATCTCGGCGACAGCTTCGGTCACGAGCTCGACGTTCGGCCGCCGTAGCGTCTGGTACCAGCCGTTGTCGAGCAGCATCCGCTTGCCGAAGGGTGGGTAGTCCGGGAGGCACTTCTCGATCAGGTCGGGGCGCCCCTCCAGTTGCTCGAGGAGGTAGCGGGTGAAGACCCTGCGGTGGCCGTCGTTGGCGGCGTTGACCGAGCGCTCCTGGTGCTCCCAGCCTGGGTCGATCTGCAGGGTCGGGTGCACCCGGTCGTTGAAGTTCCACGCCAACCGGGTGCGGTACCAGCGCCGGTAGAACGGGACGCGCCGCATGAGCAGGTGGACGGCGTCGTCGACGGGTGAGAAGTAGACGTCATTGGGTGCGATCCACTGGGGGGAGCGCTGCATCACCGTGAGGTGCTCCACCTGACCGGCGATGGCGGGGACGACCTGCATGGCGCTGGCGCCCGCACCGACGACGACGACCCGCTTGCCGCTGAGGTCGATCTCCTCCGGCCAGGTCGCGGTGTGGAAGAGATCCCCTTCGAAGTCGTGGAGCCCGGGGAGGGCGGGCATCTTCGGCCGGTTCAGCGCACCTGTGGCGCTGATCACCGCGTCCGCGGTGAAGTTCTCACCCCGTGTCGTGCGGACGGTCCACCGCGCGGTCGCGTCGTCGTAGGTCGCCGACTCCACCTCGGTGCCGAATCGGATGACCTTCCGTAGGTCGTACGTGTCGGCGACGTGGCGGAGGTAGTCCTCGACCTCGTCCCGTTTACCGAAGTGGGTGCTCCAGTCGTGGTCGACGAACGAGTACGAGTACAGGTAGCTCGGGGTGTCGACGCCGGCCCCCGGGTAGACGTTCTCGAGCCATCCGCCGCCGACGTCGTCGTTCTTCTCCAGTACGAGGTGCTCGATGCCGGCCTCGGCGAGCTTGATCGCGGACAGCAATCCCGAGACGCCGGCACCGATGACGAGCACCGTCATGTCGTTGGGTGGTGGCACCCGGGGCGTGTGCGTCTCGAAACCCATGTCCTGGGCGACCATCTCCGCGTACTCCTCGGGCACCTCCTCCCCGTTGGCGAGTTCGAGGAGCTCGGTCAGGGCGGGGCCGGTCGGCGCGGGGACGGCGGGGGGTCGCCCGGCCTCGTAGGCCGCGACCGCCGACACCACGGCAGTCCTGATCTGCGCGGCGACCTCCGGGCTGAACCCGCCGGAGTCGTTGTCGTCCATACCGCGGCTGCGGGTCGGTCGGAACGGCTCCGCCAGCCACCTGCGGTCGCCGGTCAGCTGGTAGAGGACGGGGACGAGCGACGGCAGGTTGGCGTGCTCGAGTGCGTCCGCCAGCGTCGACGACCCACGGTCCACCGGGTTGTTCTTCTCGTCCACAGTGCCTCGTTTCGACATTCACAGGCTACCGGCTGTTAGGCAAAGTTACGGTAGATGACAGTCGTCTACTACGTCTCTCATGTCCACGTTCACGTGGACAGCAGTTTTCTGACCTGCGGGTCGGTCTTGACATGTGCAGTGCGCCACAGCAGGATCCTCCCGTAGCCTAACAGCGGGTAGGTCAATCTTCGATGAGGAAGGTGTGCGATGGAGCTGACCGAGGCGATGCGCAGCGTCGGGACGTGCCGTTTCTACCGGCCCGACCCGGTACCGGACGAGGTCCTGCACCGGGCATTCGACGCAGCGCGGTTCGGGCCCCAGGGCGGCAACCGTCAGCCCGTCCGGTGGGTGGTGGTTCGCGACCAGGCGCGGAAGCAGGCTCTCGCCGACCTGTACCTGCCGATCTGGAAGGCGTACCTGGGCGGCATCGGTGACGGGACCGTGAACGTCGGCGCCATGCCGAAGACCGTGCAGGATGCGGACCACTTCGCCGAACATCTCGCCGACGTCCCGGCGATCCTCGTGGTGTGCGCGGAGCTCGACGGTCTGCACCCGACCGACCACGAGCTCGGCCGGCTGTCCGTCGTGGGTGGCGCGTCGATCTACCCGACGGTGCAGAACCTGTGCCTGGCGCTGCGCGACCAGGGGGTGGGTTCGGCGATCACCACGCTGTTGTGCGCGCGGGAGCCGGAGGTCCGTGAACTGCTCGCCATCCCGGACGGGTTCATCACGGCAGCCCACGTCACGATCGGCTACCCGGCGAAGAGCTTCCCGCGCAAGCTCACCCGGACGCCGGTCGAAGACATCGTCTCTGCCGAGACGTTCGACAACCCGTACTTCGCAGGCGCCTCGGTCTGACGCCCGCCCGAGGACAAGGAGAACTTCCGTGCCCGACCTCGCCCCTCACCATCGCACCCCGCTGGGGCGCGCCACGATCGGGGACCAGCTCCGCCGACACGGGCGCACCCGACCGGACAAATTGGCGATCATCGCCTACGGCGCGGACGGGACCCGCACCGAGACGACCTACGGTCAACTGGACGAGCGCGCGAACCGTTTCGCGAACCTCTTCCTCTCGCGCGGCATCGAGCGGGGTGGACGGATCGCCTCGATGGCACGCAACAGCACCGACGTGGTGGCGGCCTACTACGGCGCGCTCAAGATCGGTGCGGCCTTCACCGGCGTCAACCCCCTCTACCGGGAGGCGGAGGTCGGCCACCAGCTCACGCACAGTGGTGCTTCGCTGGTGCTCGCCGACGCAGAGTTCGCGGAGGCCGTAGACGCCGCGCTGCCCTCCGGGGCCGCGCACCTGCAGTACGGAGCCGAACTCGATCAACTGCTGGCCGATCGTTCCGGGACCGAGCCCGAAGCCCAGCTCGACGAGAACGATGTGGCACTCGTCGTGTACACCTCCGGCACGGAGGCGGCACCGAAGGGCGTCCAGATCCCACATCGCAACTACCTTGCTTCGACGGCGCCGGCGTGGGGATGGGGGCTGGACATCGGCCCGAAGGACACCTGGCTGTTCGTCATGCCGTTCCACACGATCGCCGGGCTCGGTTCGATGACCAGCCTCACCCTCATGGGTGCGACGCTCGTCCTCCCCGCCTCGGCGGACCCCGCGAGCGCGCTCGAGATCATCGGCCGTGAACGGGTCACGGTCATCTCCCAGACGCCGACCTTCTATGTGGCACTCAGCCGGCTGGAGGCCTTCGGGCCGGCGACCGTGGGCCAGGTCCGTCGCTGCATGACCTACGGCGGCCAGATCCCCCCGCACGTCATCGATGCCTGGGCGGCGGCGGCGCCCGATGTGGCGTGGGGCACCTACTGGGGCCAGTCCGAGCTGACCCAGCTCGGGACCGTGGGGTTCTTCCACCGGCTCGAAGACATCCCCGAGCAGGACCCGTCGTGGATCGGGAAGCCGGTCACTCATCTCGAGATCCGGGTGGTCGATGCGGAAGGCAACGACGTAGAGGTCGGCGAGCTGATCTGTCGCAGTCCTTCCGTGATGCTGGGCTACCTCGACGACCCGGAGCGGACGGCGGAGGTCATGCGCGGCGGGTGGCTGCGGACCGGTGACGTCGTTCGGATCAACAACGACGGCCACCTGTTCTTCCAGGACCGACTCAAGGACATGATCAAGTCCGGTGGGATGAACGTGTCGTCGCAGGAGGTCGAGGCGGTCGTCCACACCCACCCCGCGGTGCTGCGTGCCGCGGTCGTCGGCATGCCGGATCCGTACTGGTCGGAGGCCGTGACCGCCTTCGTGATCCTCCAGGAGGGCCGGACCGCAACGCCGGAGGAGATCATCGCACACTGCCGGACCACCCTCGCGTCGTACAAGGTGCCGAAGGTGGTCCACATCGTCGACGAACTGCCCGTCGATCCGCAGGGGAAGATCCTCAAGCGCAAGCTGCGCGCGACCTCCGCGTGATCCCGGGCGAGGTGTGTTCAGGAGACCGGACCGTCCCTTGCCGAGAGATCCACTCGTCGGTGGCCGTCCTACTCACCCGCGATGAGCACTCCGATGTGGCCGGAGCGGTGGGAGCTCCCCGAGGGCCGACGGACCTCGATGCGACCGCTCACCGGCGCACACCCGGACAGCCGAAAATCCGACCAAGGAGGATCACATGACGGCCACCATCGAGATCGGTGCCGTGAGTGTCACTCGCGTCATGGAATGGGAGGGGCTCTTCGCTCCCGGCACCGAGCTCATTCCTGCGAGCGACCCCCAGTCCTGGGACGATCGACGCGAACTGCTCGCTCCGGACCACTGGGACCCCGAGAGCGGCCTCGTCCGGGCGTGCCTGCAGACCTTCGTACTGCGCAGCGAGGGGAAGACCATCCTCGTCGACACCGGCGCGGGTGACCACAAGGAACGGCCCTACATCCCCGTCTTCGGACATCTCGAGACCGGGTTCCTGGCCCGCCTCGAGGAAGCTGGTGTGCGGCCGGAGGACGTCGACGTCGTGGTCAACACCCACGTCCACATCGACCACGTCGGCTGGAACACCTACCTGGCGGACCGGGCGTGGGTCCCGACCTTCCCGAACGCGCGTTATCTGTTCAGCAAGGCGGACTTCGACTACTGGAACCCACTGAACGGTCACGAGCGGCGCGGCGCGTTCGTCAACCAGAACATGTTCGAGGACAGCGTTCTACCGGTGGCCGAGGCGGGGCTCGCCGACCCGTGGGAGGGCGACACGCATCGAATCGACGCCAACCTCACGCTGGAACTCGCTCCTGGTCACACCCCCGGCCTGTCGGTGCTCAAGCTGGAGTCGGAGGGTGAGCGCGCCGTCTTCGTCGGTGACCTCCTGCACAGCCCGGTCCAGATCCTTTCCCCGGACTGGAACAGCTGTTTCTGCGAGGACCCCGACCGGGCCGCACGGTCCCGCCGACGTGTCCTCTCCTGGGCCGCCGACAACAACGCCCTGTTGGTTCCCGCGCACCTCGGTGGGCAGCACGCGGCCGAGGTCGTCCGCACCGGTGACGACTTCGCGATCAAGGGATGGGCCGCCTTCCACGACGACGTCACCGTGTGACCGCTGAACCGAGCCGAACTCGCGCCCTGAACCGACAGGAGTGGCTGTGACAGTGTTGTTCGACCCGCTCGACCCCGAGCAGCTGGCCGATCCGTTCCCGATCTACCGGGCGCTGCGGTCGGAGGAACCCGTCCAACGCATTCCGGTGGGCGGGGGCACCTGGGTCGTCTCCAGGTACGACGACGTCCGCTCGCTGCTGCGCACGACCGCCGGCTTGATGCAGCCCCCCGGCGCCGGCGTGCCGGCGGAGCTGGCCGGAGGGCCCGCGGAGCGCATCTACACCGGCCTGATGGTGTTGAACGACCCTCCGGTCCACACCAGGCTGCGCAAGCTCACCGAGAAGGCGCTGACCCGGGGAGCGGTCGAGCAGTTGCGGGCCGACGTCGATGCAGCCGTGGCCGACGCCCTCGACACGATGCTCGAACGCGAGGAGTGCGACGCGGTGGCCGAGCTCGCGTTCACCGTTCCGCTACGGGTGATCTGCGGGATGCTCGGGGTGCCGGAGGCCGACCGGTCCCAGATGCTGGAGTGGACCCCGGACTTCTTCCGGATCTTCCTGCCGGCGGCCAACGACGCCGACGGCATCGCCGCATGCCACCGGGCCTGCCAGAACTTCATCGACTACCTGTCCGACCAGATCGAGTTCCGCCGTCGGACTCCGGGCGACGACATCTTCTCCGCCCTGGTGCGCACCGAGGACGAAGGCGACCGCCTCGGTCGCGACGAGCTCGTCGCGACCGTCCTGTCCCTGCTGACCGGCGGGTTCGACACCACCATGGGGATGATCGGGGCAGGGATCTACGGTCTCGCCCGCCACCCCGAGCAGCTGGAGCACCTCCGGGCGGACCCGGAGGGGACGGCCCGGAGTGCGGTGGACGAGTTCCTGCGCTGGGAGTCACCGGTCGGTGTGACCTACCGGCACTTCACCGAGGACCGGGAGGTGGCGGGCACTGTCATCCCGGCCGGTGACCCGATCTGGCTGATGTTGTTGTCGGCCAACCACGACGAGCGTCAATTCGAGGACCCGGACGGGTTCGACGTGACCCGCCAGCGCAATCAGCATCTCGCGTTCGGCGGCGGCAGGCACTTCTGCATCGGTAACGCGCTCGCCCGGCTCGAGGGAGAGGTGACGTTCCGGGAGATCGGCCGCCGGGTCGGCGGGATCGAACTCACCGGTGACGCCCCACGTCGTCCGAACTTCCAGTTCCGCTCCTTCCTCACCCTGCCGGTCAGGATCTCACCGGCCGGCTGAGTGCAAGTCGACCCCGAAACGGAGTGCCATGACATCGACAACTGTGAGCCGCGGTCACCACGTGCTCACCGAACACCCCTTCGCGCTCGGACTGTTCGGTCTGAACGTCTCCGGTGGCATCACGATGACCAGCGCGGAGGGCGCGTTCGAGCTGAGCTGGGAAGCCACCTCGCGCGTGGCGATGCAGGCCGACGCACTGGGGTTGGACCTCCTGGTACCGGTGGCCCGCTGGCGCGGTTACGACGGCCGGCTGAACCCGAACGGTTCGACGTACGAGACGTTCACCTGGGCCGCCGGCATCGCCGCCTCCACCTCCCGCATCGTGGTGGCCGCCACCGCCCACGCACCCACCCTGCACCCGCTCGTCGTCGCCAAGCAGGCTTCTACGGTGGACGCCATCGCAGGCGGGAGATTCGCGCTGAACGCGGTCATGGGCTGGTTCAGTCCCGAGCTCGACATGTTCGGTATCGCGACCAAGGAACACGACGACCGGTACCGCTTCGGTGACGAGTGGATGGGGCTCGTCGACCGGTTGTGGGCGTCCTCCGAACCGTTCGACCACGCCGGTGACTCCTTCCGGATGACGGGGGCGATCTCCGAGCCGCGGCCACCGACCCGCCCGCTGGTGCTCAACGCCGGTGCCAGCCCCGCGGGCATCGAGTTCACCGCGCGGCACGCCGACGTCAACTTCGCCACCCTGATGAGCGCGGAGCAGGGTTCGCAGCTGGTCGAGAGCATCACCAAGGCGGCCGAATCGGTCGGCCGGAAGGTCCGCGTCATGACCTACGGAACCGTCGTCATCGGCGACGACGAGGCCGACGCCCGTCGCCGTTACCAGGAGATTCTCGATCACGGTGACGCCGAGGCGGCCCGGAACTTCATGCACTACCTCGGCCTGAACAGTTCCTCGTTCGAAGCACAGATCGCCGCCGCGCTCGAAGAGCACTTCATCACCAGCGGTGGTGGCCTTCCGATCGTCGGCTCTGCCGAGCAGGTCGCCGACCAGCTCACGGCGCTGCACGAGGCCGGGGTGAGCGGCTTCCTGATGGGCGGTGTGCCCTACGACGGGATGCTCGACCGCTTCGGAACCGAGGTGCTGCCCCTGTTGACCGAGCGCGGTCTGCGGAACTGAGCGAATCCGGCACAGGGATGCTCTCCCGTGCCCGGCCCCATCTCGCTCCGGGTTCGGCTCCGGCCGAGCCAGGCCAGGGCCGGCGGCCCGGTACGGGTCCGAACGGCTCAACGAGCCCTCGAGAGCCGCTCCAGTGTCCGGAGACCCAGGCGACTCAACGCCTGGTTGGACTCGACGTAGTACCAGCCCAGCCCCATCGCCTGCGCGAACGCCCAGGCCCGTCCGCGTTCCCACTCGACGACTCCGCAACCCAGCATGTCGCGTAGCACTGCCCGCGGCCCGTCATCGAGCAGGTGCCAGGCCGCGACGAGATCGAGTGCTGGATCCGCCGGGCCGAACCCGCCACCGTCCAGCAACCCGGTCAAGCGACCGCCCGCGGTGACCACGTTCCCCGGCACCAGATCACCGTGTGACATGACGTCCCCATCGGCGCGGGGGAGCTCCCGGAAGGTCGCCCACATCCGCCGGAGCGGATCGACGTCCAGCAGACCGGCAGATCTCCGGAAGCACGTCTCCATCCAGGCGTCGTGATCGGGAAGGTGCCCGCCTCGGCCGTCTCCGGCGAACCGGCGTCCCCGGGTATCGACGCTTCGTAACCGGCGGATCAGCCCCGCCAGGTCGGCTGCGAACGCCGGCGACCAACCAGGATCGTCCTCCGCGGCCGTGCGGCCGGATACCCACGTCTGGACGGCCCACGGTAGGGGGTAGCCGTGACCCGGCCTGCCGATCCCGACGGGCACGGGCACGGGCACCGGACTGCAGGTGGCCAGTTCACCGGCCGCTGCAGCCTCGGAGTACAGGTGCTGCAGCACTGCTGCCGGATCGGCTCGTCGCAGAGGGAACCGGGCGGTCAGGTCCTCCCCGATCCGGTAGACGGCGTGGACCGTCCCCTCCGCGGGGACCGGTAGGTGCTCCAGGCCGGGGAACGACTCCGCCACCAGGGCTCGAGCGGTCTCGAGTCGGACTCGGACCTCGTCGGTGTGCATCATCCGGACCGCCTCACCATGTCCTCTCCGGTACCGCGACCACGTTCACCGGAGGAACCTGTGCGGATCGAAGCCGCGGGCGCGCTGACTCGACAGGCGATGACACCCAGGCCAGCGAGCTCGTATCGACCGTGGAGGTACACCGGCCCACCGCCGCTGTGCAGAGCCTTACCAGGACGTTGGCGGGGCAGGTCGTTGCAGGCACGGCGGAACCGCAACGGTCGTCACCGCTCCCGCCCGTCTCGGAGACCTGGCCGCTCGGCGAGGGCTCGGGTGAGTTCGACGGATCGACGACGATTGCGTCGACCTGTCCGTGGAAGCGCCCTACGCTCACCGGATGGTCTCCGTCCTGGTTGAGGATCTCCCGCCCGCGACTTCCGATTTCCTGAGCCGCCGGGCCCGCCGGGCAGGTGCACCGTCAGTAGCAGAGCAGGTGCGCCATGAGCTGATCATCCTGGCGAGGCACCACGACCCTGTCGACCAGGTTGTGCGGGTCATGGACGAGGACCGCCCCCACGCGCTTGCGCCTGAGATCGATGCGGACGCGGTGGTGCTCGCGGAGACCTATCGGCTACCCACCGACGTCTGGACCACCCTCTGCCGTCGCGCGGCAGCGTCCCACGCCACCGTCAGCGAGTACGTGCATGGCGAGCTGGTCAGGATGGCTCGTCATCCCACGATCGACGACTCCATGTGGGAACTCGGCGAGATCCAGGCAGCAGATCCCAGCCTCGAGATCGACTTTGACGAGGTTCACAAGGCGATCCGACACGCACGGGGACTCGACTGATCCCGTCGTGGACGTGCAGCAGAGGACGGCTGCGTCGAGGTGCCGGACGACGACGGCGCAGCAGCGCGCCCGCTCCGGTATAACCGGACGCTCCGGAAACGCTCCGGTGGCGAGGCCGGACACGACGAAGGCCCTGGTCCGTGACTCGCTACCGAGTCTCTGACCAGGGCCTTTGCTGGATACTACGTGGTCGGGGTGACAGGATTTGAACCTGCGACCTCTTCGTCCCGAACGAAGCGCGCTACCAAGCTGCGCCACACCCCGAGCGGCTGTCACGGTCTCGCTGTGAGCCGTTGTGAACTCTACCCGACGCCCCCGGCGGCCTGCGCGGGGGTTCCCCTGGGTGCATCGGCGCCGGTCGGCCGGGCGACCAGGGTCAGCAGCGACGCCTCGGGCGGGCAGGCGAACCGCACCGGCGCGTACGGCGAGGTCCCCAGACCGGCGGACACGTGCAGCCGGGTGTGGCTTCCCCACCGGCTCGTCCCACGGGCCCGCGTGCGGTCGATCCCGCAGTTGGTGACGATCGCGCCGTACCCGGGAAGGCGCAGCTGCCCGCCGTGGGTGTGACCGGCCAGGACGAGGTCGTAACCGTCGGCGGCGAAGCCGTCGAGCACCCGGGGCTCCGGGGAGTGCGTGAGGCCGAGCCGCAGGTCGGCGTCCGGATCGTGACCCGCGATGCGGGGGTAGCGGTCGCGGTTGAGGTGCGGGTCGTCGACACCGGCGATCCGGACGGTCCGGCCGTCCACCTCCAGCAGGTGACGGGTGTGGGTCGCGTCCACCCAGCCGCGCTCCCGGAACGCGGCCCGCAGGTCCGTCCACGGCAACGGGGGGCCGTGGACCCGGCGGGCGCCGCTGCGCCGCAGGTAGCGGGCCGGGTTCTTCGGGGTCGGGCCGAAGTAGTCGTTGCTGCCGAAGACGAACGCGCCGGGACGGTCCAGCAACCCACCCAGCGCGGCCAGCACGCCGGGGACGGCGTCGGGATGTGCGAGGTTGTCACCGGTGTCGACCACCAGATCGGGTTCGAGCGCGGCGAGCGACGCGACCCAGCGGACCTTGCTGCGCTGCCCGGGTGTGAGGTGCAGGTCGGACAGGTGCAGGATCCGCAGCGGGCGGGCGCCCGGCTCCAGCACCGGCAGTTCCACCCGGCGCAGCGTCCAGTGGCGTCGCTCGATACCGGCCGCGTAGCCGATACCGGCCGCTCCGGTCATGGCTGTGACGGCGGCCAGTCGGGCGATGGTGCCGGTGGTACTCACACCGGCCAGGGTACGTCGCAGGACTATCGTGGCGTGCTGTGAGCACCCTCAAGGAGCAGCTGCGGGCCGACCTGACCGCGGCCATGAAGGCCAAGGACGAGCTGGTCCGGACCACCCTGCGGTCGGCGCTGACCGCGATCGGGAACGCCGAGGTGGCGGGGGAGTCCGCGCGGGAGCTGACCGACGACGAGATCCGTGCCGTCATCACCAAGGAGACGAAGCGGCGCGCCGAGTCCGCGGAGGCGTTCGCCGGTGCGGGGCGCGACGAGCAGGCGGCGCGGGAGCGCGCCGAGGGCGAGGTCCTGGCCCGCTACCTGCCCACCCAGCTGGGCGACGACGAGGTGGACGAGCTGGCACGCGCCGCCGTCGCGGAGGTGGCGGCCGAGACCGGCGAGCAGCCGGGGATGCGGCAGATGGGTCAGGTCATGAAGAAGGCCAACGCCGCCGCGGCGGGCCGCGCCGAGGGCGGCCGGGTCGCCGCCGCCGTCAAGAAGGCCCTCTCGGCGACCTGACACCCGGGCCGCCCCCGCCCGGGTCGGCGCGGGCGGCTCAGGTCGTCGGGCTCTTACGGGCCCGGGGCGTCGTGCCGGTCTTCTTCGCCGCGGTGCTGCGGGCCGTTGTCCCGCCGCTCTTGGCGGCCGCCGCGGTGCGCCGGGGCGCAGGCTTCTTCTTCACCGGCGCCTTGGCCCGGCGCTCGGCGAGCAGCTCCGAGGCCCGCTCGTCGGTGATCTCCTCGACCGAGTCGCCCTTGCGGAGGCTGGCGTTGGTCTCGCCGTCGGTGACGTACGGGCCGAACCGGCCGTCCTTGATCACCATCTTCTTCTTGGTCGACGGGTCCTCGCCCAGCTCGCGCAGCGGCGGTGCCGCGGCTGCCCGCCCGCGCTGCTTCGGCTGCTTGTAGATCTCCAGCGCCTGCTCCAGGGTCACCGTGAACAGCTGCTCCTCGTCGCTCAGCGAGCGGGAGTCGGTGCCCTTCTTCAGGTACGGCCCGTAGCGACCGTTCTGCGCGGTGATCTCCTCACCGGACTCCGGGTCCTTGCCGACGACGCGGGGCAGCGACAGCAGCTTCAGCGCGTCCTCCAGCGTCACCGTGTCCACCGACATCGACTTGAACAGCGACCCGGTGCGCGGCTTCGGCTTGGCCGGCTTCTTCTTCGCGCCCTCCGGCACCTCCGGCTCGGGCAGCAGCTCGGTGACGTACGGGCCGAAGCGGCCCTCCTTCGCCACGATCTCGTGCCCGGTCACCGGATCGGTGCCCAGCTTGCGGCCCTCCTGCGGCACCGAGAACAGCTTCTCGGCGACCTCCTCGGACAGCTCGTCCGGCGGCAGGTCGTCGGGCAGGTTCGCACGCTGCGACTCACCGTCCACGATCCGCTCCAGGTACGGGCCGTACCGGCCCACCCGGACGACGACCTCGCGTCCCTCGGCGTCGGTGAACATCTTGATCGAGTTCACCGTACGGGCGTCGATCTCCTCCAGGTTCGACCCGACCAGCTTCTTCAACCCACCCGCACGCTGGATGGAACCCTCGCCGCCGTCCGGGGCGCCGAAGTAGAACTTCGAGAGCCAGTCGGTGCGCGAGTCGGAGCCGGACGCGATCGAGTCCAGGTCGTCCTCCATCGCGGCGGTGAAGTCGTAGTCGACGAGCTGGCCGAAGTGCGCCTCCATCAGCCCGACGACCGCGAACGCCACCCACGACGGGACGAGCGCGGAGCCCTTCTTCCAGACGTAACCGCGGTCCAGGATCGTCTTGATGATCGAGGCGTAGGTCGACGGGCGGCCGATCCCCAGCTCCTCCAGGGCCTTCACCAGCGCCGGCTCGGAGTACCGGGACGGCGGGTTGGTGGAGTGGCCGTCCGGGGTCAGCTCGTCGGCGGTCAGCGCCTGGCCCTCGGTGAGCTCCGGCAACCGGGACTCGGCGTCGTCGGCGGCGGCACCGGACCCCTCCTCGACCGTCTCGACGTAGGCCTTGAGGAACCCGGCGAAGGTGATCGTCCGGCCGGATGCGGCGAACACGACGTCCTCGCCGGTCCCGGCGGTGCCGGCGATCCGGACGCTGACCGTCGTCCCGCGGGCGTCGGTCATCTGGGACGCGATGGTCCGCTGCCAGATCAGCTCGTAGAGCCGGAAGTCGTCGCCGTCGACCTCACGGGCGATCGCACCGGGGGTGCGGAACGTCTCGCCTGCCGGGCGGATCGCCTCGTGGGCCTCCTGCGCGTTCTTCACCTTGCGGGTGTACTGGCGCGGCTTGTCGGCGACGTAGGCGTCGCCGTACAGCTCACGGGCCTGCGCGCGGGCGGCCTCGATCGCGGAGCCCGACAGCGTGGTCGAGTCGGTCCGCATGTAGGTGATGTAGCCGTTCTCGTAGAGCCGCTGCGCGCTGCGCATCGTGCGCTCCGAGGAGAACCGCAGCTTGCGGCCGGCCTCCTGCTGCAGGGTCGAGGTCATGAACGGCGCGTACGGCTTGCGGGTGTAGGGCTTCGACTCGACCGAGGAGACGGCGAGATCGCGCCCCTGCAGGGACTCCGCGAGCCGGCGGGCCCCGGCCTCGTCGAGCACGACGACGTCGGAGCCCGGCTTCAGCGCACCGTCGGAGCCGAAGTCGCGGCCGGTCGCGACCCGGGAGCCGTCGACCTGGACCAGCCGGGCCCCGAAGGTGCGTGGCGTCGCGTCGGGGCCCGCGTTCATCGTGGCGGCGATGTCCCAGTACTCGGCGGAGCGGAACGCGATCCGCTCCCGCTCCCGCTGGACGATCAGCCGGGTCGCCACCGACTGCACGCGGCCCGCCGACAGCTTCGGCATGACCTTCTTCCACAGCACGGGGGAGACCTCGTAGCCGTAGAGGCGGTCCAGGATGCGGCGGGTCTCCTGGGCGTCGACGAGGTGCTGGTCGAGTTCGCGGGTGTTCTCCGCGGCCGCCCGGATCGCCGACTCGGTGATCTCGTGGAAGACCATCCGGCGGACCGGGACCTTCGGCTTCAGCGTCTCCAGCAGGTGCCAGGCGATCGCCTCGCCCTCCCGGTCGGGGTCTGTCGCGAGCAGCAGCTCGTCCACCGACTTCAGGGCCTCGCGCAGCTCGGAGACGGTGCTCTTCTTCTCCGGCGTGACGATGTAGAGCGGGCTGAACTGGTTGTCGACGTCGACGCCGAGCCGCGCCCAGGACTCGCCCTTGAACTTGGCGGGGACGTCGGCCGCACCCCGCGGCAGGTCCCGGATGTGCCCGACCGAGGACTCCACGACGTAGTCGTCCCCCAGGTACGGCTGGATCTTCCGGGCCTTGGTCGGGGACTCGACGATCACCAGGCGACGTACCGGGCGTCCGGACGCGGACCGCGTCGAGGTGGGCTTGCGCGTGCTGCCACCCGCCGCGCGCGCCGAACCGGTCTTGCCCTCTGTGCCTGTAGCCGCTGCCACGTGGTCCTACCTCATCTCCTCGGCCGCGTCACGCCTGTCTGCGACGCCTGTGCCGTGCCGGCTCCGCAGTGTGCTCTCCCCGTGCGCCCCGTCATGTCCGGAGCGTGTCGGAGTGATCGCGCTGAGCATCGCTCTGCGGTCGACGATCGCACGATCTCACACCGTCGCCATCCCGCGCCGTGGGTTGCGCCACCGGGGCCGGGCGAGCCGACAGCCTATCCCCAGCCGGAGTTCGGCAGGTCAGGCGACCGGTCGACCGTGGTGTCGCGGCCAGTCGGAGGCCTGCAGAACGGTCGGTGCCGGACCCACGAGTTCGACCAACCGGGCCATCCGGCGGGCTCCGTGCAGACGTAACGCCGGTCCGGGGGCCCCGTGTTCCCCGGCCGCCAGGCGGGCCGGCGGCAACCCGGCGCGGGTGGCGGCCGCGATCAGCGGGTCGTGCGTCCACGGCGCGTCCGGGTCGAGCAGCAGCAGATGGCCGCCACGCAGGTCGGCGACGCCGGCGGCGAGCACCCACAGCCGCAGCGTGGCCCCGTCGAGCTGGAAGTCCGCCGGGACCTGCTTGCGCCCGTCAGGGGTGCACCACAGGCGCGCGAGCGGAGCGAGATCCCGCCGGAACGCGCTGCGCAGGCCGGATGCGCCCGGTGCCAGCGTGACGCCCCGTGCCGCGCTCAGAGCCGCCAACGCACGCTCCCGGCCCTCGAACGGCAGCGGTACGTCGAACCGGGCGGTGTCGCCGGCGCCGAACCGCTCGATCCGGCCCGGCCCGCAGAGCAGCCCGGCCAGGTCGGTCAGCCCGGCCGGCCGGGCCTCCGCGGAGAACAGCGACAACTGCGGCACCCGAGCAGCATAGAACGCATGTTCGAGATGTGTAAGTGCGGCACGCCGGGCCGGGCAGTGCCGAACGGGCCAGTGCCGAACGGACCGGTGCCGGCCGGTCAGCTCGGGGCCGTCAACTCCTCCAGCTCGCCGCACCGCGGTGCCTCGGCGATCGCCTTGTCCAACCGCGGGGTGGCCCCGAGCTGGTCGAGGCCCTCAGCGGCACCGATCGTGCGCAGCTTCTCCTCGGCGGCCTGCAGCCGCGCCTGGAAACCCGGTACGTCGTTCGGGTCGGCCTGGTCGACCTCGGCCCTGGCCTCGTCGATCGTGGTGCCGGTCCGGTTCAGCAGGTCCTCGATCGAGGTCCGGAACTGGTCACCCCCGCTGACCGGGGACGCGCCCGCGTCCGCCAGCTGCTGCTTGCCGGTGTCGATGCCGGTCCGGACGTTGCCCAGGTACTGCGACAGCCGGTCCTTGATGCCGGGCAGATCGGCGCCCGTGTAGTCGGGACGGGCGCTGAGCGGCTGGTAGTAGGACAGCAGTGCGCCGCAGACCTGGTCGCCCCAGGCGACGGGATCGGCGCCCACGCCCTCGGTGGGGCGGGGTGCGGGGTCCGGCGCGGCGGTGCCGGCGACGGTGGTGCTGCAGCCGCCGACCAGGGCGGCTGCGAGCAGGGCGGAGAGCAGGACCCGGGTGGCTCGGGCCGGGCGGGGGGTGGCCATCGTCGGGCTCCAGGGTCGAGGGCCACGCGGACGGGCCCGGAGACAACGGTCGGGTGACGACGGTAGGACGCGGTGCCGGATCAGCTGCCGCCGCCCTCCCCGGGTGAGCCGTTCAGCCCACCCGCAGCTGGGTCGTCCGGCGCAGCAGTGCGGGCGGACTCGGACAATCGGGTGAGTTCACCGCAGGTGGCGGAGGCACGGAACGTCGCCGCGATCTCCGGATTGCCGGTCATCTGGTCGAGCGGCCCGGCGGCGCTGCCGAGCTGGGCCAGCGGTTCCAGCGCACCGGGCAGGTCCCGTTCGACCGCAGCCGGGTCGGCCGGGTCCAGGGCGTCCACCCGGGCCTTCGCGCTGGAGAACGCCGAGCGCACCTCACCGAGCCCGCCCTGCAGGTTCGCGGCGAGCGCCTCACCGTCGTCGACCGGGGCGGGGCCGAGCCGGTCCAGGTCGCCGAGCGTGCGGTCGAGGGCCGCGGTGGTCCGACCGAGATAGTCGCCCACGACCTGGTGCGGCTCCCCGGTGGTGGGGCCCTCGACGGCGGTCTGCATGAACGGCAGCACGGCCGAACACATCCGGTCGGTCCACTCCTGGGGGCCGGGCCCGGCCGCGCCGCATCCGGCGAGCAGGGCGGCGGCCAGCACGGCACCCGCGACCGCACCTGCACGCATGGTTCCTCCACCCCGGGCCGTCCGGGTCCGGGAAACGAAGACTAGCTCCGCGCACCGACGACGAACGGCGGCCGCCCGCCCCGATGGGACGAGCGGCCGCCGCGTGCCTACGGGAGGTCGTCGCTATCCGACCGCGCTCTCGGCGGGGGTGTCGGTGATCGCCGACGTGCGACGCTTGGACACCACGATCGCCGCCGCGATGATGGCCACCGCGGCCACCGCGATGAGGATCCGGATCGCCGGGTTGGCGTCCGGCGTCGAGAGCACGACGACCGCCGGGGCGATCAGCACCGCGACCAGGTTCATGACCTTGATCAGCGGGTTGATGGCCGGGCCGGCGGTGTCCTTGAAGGGGTCACCGACGGTGTCACCGATGACGGTGGCCTCGTGCGCCGGGGAGCCCTTGCCGCCGTGGTTGCCGTCCTCGACGAGCTTCTTGGCGTTGTCCCAGGCGCCGCCCGAGTTGGCCAGGAAGATCGCCATCAGCACGCCGGAGGCGATCGCGCCGGCCAGGTAGCCGGCCAGCGGGCCGACGCCGAGGCCGAACCCGACCGCGATCGGCGCGAGGATCGCCAGCAGGCCGGGGGTGGCCAGCTCGCGCAGCGAGTCCCGGGTGCAGATGTCCACGACGCGGCCGTACTCGGGCCGCTCGGTGCCGTCCATGATCCCGGGCCGGGTCTTGAACTGACGGCGCACCTCGTAGACGACCGCGCCCGCGGCCCGGGTGACGGCGTTGACCGCCAGGCCGGAGAACATGAACACCACCGCGGCGCCGATCATGACGCCGACCAGGGTGTTCGGGCTGAACACCTCGTAGATGAACGCGGTGCCGGCATCCTCCAGGGCGACCCCCGCCTGGCCGAGCGCCTTGTTGATGGCGTCCCGGTAGGAGCCGAACAGCGCTGTCGCGGCCAGTACCGCCGTCGCGATCGCAATGCCCTTGGTGATCGCCTTGGTGGTGTTGCCGACCGCGTCGAGCTCGGTGAGGATGTCGACACCGTCACCCTCGACGTCGCCGGACATCTCGGCGATGCCCTGCGCGTTGTCCGAGACCGGGCCGAAGGTGTCCATCGCGACGATGACGCCGACCGTGGTCAGCAGGCCGGTGCCGGCCAGCGCGACCGCGAACAGCGAGACGACGATCGATCCGGAGAGCAGGAACGCGCCGTAGACGGCGGCGCCGATGACGAGCGCGGTGTAGACGGCGGACTCGAATCCGATCGAGATGCCGGACAGGATCACCGTCGCCGGGCCGGTGAGCGACGACTCCCCGACGTCCTTGACCGGACGGTCCTCGGTGCCGGTGTAGTAGCCGGTCAGCTTGAGGATGACCGCGGCGAGCACGATGCCGATGACGACGGCGACCGACGCGATCAGGCGCGGGTCGCCGACCAGACCGGCGACCTCGCTGTCGGTCGGGTTGGTCAGGCCGTCGAAGGTCGACGGCAGGTAGACGTACGCCGCGATGATCGACAGCGCGCCCGCGAACAGCGCCGACAGGTAGAACGCGCGGTTAATGGCGCGCAGCGTGTTCTCGCCCTGCCTGGCCTTGGTCAGGTAGACGCCCAGGATCGCGGTGATGACACCGATGGCCGGGACGATCAGCGGGAAGAGCAGGCCCTGCAGTCCGAACGCCGCGGTACCCAGGATCAGGGCGGCGACCAGCGTCACGGCGTAGGACTCGAACAGGTCGGCCGCCATGCCGGCGCAGTCGCCGACGTTGTCGCCGACGTTGTCGGCGATCGTGGCGGCGTTGCGCGGGTCGTCCTCGGGGATGCCCTGCTCGACCTTGCCGACGAGGTCGGCACCGACGTCGGCGGCCTTGGTGAAGATGCCGCCGCCGACCCGCATGAACATCGCGAGCAGTGCGGCGCCGAAACCGAAGCCCTCCAGCACGCGCGGGGCCTGGCCGGCGTAGACCATCACGACGATCGCGGCACCGAACAGGCCGAGGCCGACCGTGAACATGCCGACGACGCCGCCGGTGCGGAACGCGATCCGGGTCGCCTTGTCCCGGCCGTTCTCCTCGCGTGCCGCGGCCGCGACGCGGATGTTCGCGCGCGTGGCCAGCCACATGCCCAGATAACCGATGATCGCGGAGAAGACCGCGCCGACCACGAAGAAGATCGAGCGGCCGATGCGTTCGCCGAGGTCCTCGGCGGGGAGCGCGAAGAGCAGCACGAACACGATGGCGGCGAACACCGCAAGGGTGCGGAACTGGCGGTTGAGGTACGCCGCGGCGCCTTCCTGGACCGCTCGGCCGATCTCCTGCATCTTCGGGGTGCCCTCGCCGTGGGCGAGGACCTCCCTGAGCAGCAGACCGCCGACGGCCAGGGCGACGAGGGCGACCACCGCGACCACACCGACGAGGGTGAGGTCTCCCGCACCGAGCTCGAGGCCCTGGGCGAGGGTGGACTCGGACATCCGTCCTCCTGGTTCAGCAAGATCCGACCAGGTCGGCCGTGACGACGGACCCGGCGCGCGGGTGAGCGCGCCGGTCCCGCCGACGACGGCGTCGCTGGCGTCGACTGGGCCCGGGCGACGTTCGTCGCCGGCCGGGCTGGTGCAGTGTAGAAGTGTGTCCGATCGCTCAGTGGGAGAGGCGTCACAACGAATAACGATCTGCTCGAAGTGATCAATCCCACACGGAACGTGACGCAATCGGGGAACCTGCAGATCGCAAGCGGTGCAACGACATCTACGAGCGCGGGTCGGTCCGGCCCGGGCTTCGCGGCGAGATCGGGGCCCGGCCCGCCGGGTTTCGAACGGATGTGCCAGCCTGGCCGGTCGTGGAGGCGAGCGGGGAGCGTGCGGACGGCTCCCGCCGCGGGGTCGAACTGCTGCGGCGGGTGCTGGCCGGCTCCGGGGTGGATCCAGGGCGCGCCGAGCCCGCGGACCCCCGGCCGGTGGGCGGTGGGTCGACGGACAGCGGGCCGGTGAGCGACGGGCCGGCGGGCCCCGGGGCCGACGGGACGGACGGGGCGGACCCGTTGCGCCACGTGTTCCGCGCCCCCGCCCGGCCGGGCCGCAGCACCGAGTGGCCCGGCTGGGCACCGGAGAGCCTGCGCCGGGCCTGGTCCGCGCGCGGTGTGGACCGGCCGTGGTCGCACCAGGCGGCGGGAGCGGAGCTGGTCCGGGCGGGCACGGACGTCGTCGTCGCGACCGGCACCGCGTCGGGTAAGTCGATGGTCTACCAGCTCCCCGTGCTCACCGGTCTGATCGAGGACCAGCGGGCCACCGCGCTGTACCTGGCACCGACGAAGGCGTTGGCGGCCGACCAGCTGCGGTCGCTCGACGGCCTCGTACCGGACGGCGTGCGGCCGGCATCGTTCGACGGGGACACCCCGATGGAGGAACGCGACTGGATCCGCCGGCACTGCCGCTGGGTCTTCTCCAACCCGGACATGGTGCACCGTTCGCTGCTGCCCCGGCACCGCAGATGGTCGAACTTCCTCCGCCGGCTGAGCTATGTGGTGGTCGACGAGTGCCACACCTACCGGGGCGTGTTCGGCTCGCACGTGGCGCTGCTGCTGCGCAGGTTGCTGCGGCTCGCCGCCCGGTACGGGGCCCGGCCGACGATCGTGCTGGCGTCGGCGACCGTGGCCGCGCCGGCGGAGTTCGGGTCCCGGCTCACCGGCCGGGACGTCGTCGCCGTCAACGAGGACGGCTCCCCGCACGCCGGCCGGACCGTCGCGTTCTGGGAGCCGCCGCTGCTCACCGAGATCACCGGCGACAACGGTGCCCCGGTCCGCCGTCCGGCCGGCGCCGAGGCCGCCCGGATGCTCGGCGACCTGGTGCTGGAGGAGGCCCGGACGCTGGCCTTCGTCCGGTCGCGCCGGGCGGCCGAACTGACCGCGCTGGGTGCCCGGCGACAGGTCGCCGAGGTCGCTCCGGAGCTGGCCGGACGGATCGCCGCCTACCGGGGCGGATACCTGCCCGAGGAGCGACGTGCGCTGGAGGCGGCGCTGATGTCCGGTGAGCTGCTCGGGGTGGCCACGACCAACGCCCTGGAACTCGGCGTCGACATCTCCGGTCTGGATGCGGTCGTGCTCGCCGGGTTCCCGGGGACGCGCGCGTCGTTCTGGCAGCAGGCCGGTCGCGCCGGTCGCGCCGCCGACGAGGCACTCGTCGTGCTGGTCGCCCGCGACGACCCCCTCGACACCTACCTGGTGCACCATCCGCAGACACTGCTCGGCGCCCCCGTCGAGAGCTGCGTGCTCAATCCGGTGAACCCCTACGTCCTGGCCCCGCAGCTGGTGTGCGCCGCCGCCGAGATGCCGCTGACGACGGCGGACGTCGACGAGGTCTTCGGCGGCGCGCCCGCCGTCGAGGTGCTGGACGCCCTGGTGGCGGAAGGGGTGCTGCGCCGTCGCCCGCACGGCTGGTTCTGGCCCGACACCGGCGCCGCCCCGGCCGCCCAGGTCGACATCCGCGGCTCCGGGCTCGGCCAGGTCGCGGTGGTGGAGGCGGCGACCGGCCGGATGCTGGGCACGGTCGACGGCAGCTCCGCGCCCGCGACCGTGTACCCGGGCGCGGTGTACCTGCACCGCGGGGAGAGCTTCGTGGTCGACGAGCTGGATCTGGAGAGCAGCATCGCGCTCGTGCACCCGGAGGACCCGGACTGGCGGACCGAGCCGCAGTCGGTCTCCGACGTGACGGTGCTGGCGACACATTCGGCGCGCCGGTCCGGGCCGGTGCAGGTCTGCTTCGGTGAGACGACGGTGACCAGTCAGGTGGTGGCCTACCGGCGGCGTACCGCGGACGGGACGGTCCTCGACCGGACCCCGCTCGACCTGCCACCGCAGAGTCTGGACACCCGATCGGTCTGGTACACCGTCGACCCGGAGGCGCTGGCGTCGGCCGGGATCGACGACGCCCGGCTGCCGGGTGCACTGCACGCCGCCGAACACGCCGCGATCGGCCTGCTCCCGCTGTTCGCGATCTGCGACCGCTGGGACATCGGGGGGCTCTCGACGGCCCTGCACCCCGACACCGGGCTGCCCACCGTGTTCGTGCACGACGGCCACCCGGGCGGCGCCGGGCTCGCCGAGCGCGGACACGCGGTGCTCGCCCGCTGGCTCACCGCGACCCGCGCGGCGGTGGCCGACTGCGAGTGCCGCACCGGGTGCCCGTCGTGCGTGCAGTCGCCGAAGTGCGGCAACGGCAACAACCCGCTCGACAAGGCCGGTGCGGTGCAGGTCCTGGACCTGGTACTCGCCGCACTGGCCGGCGACGGCGTCCGGTCCGGGCCGGCCCACGGGCGCGTCGCCCCGGACGGGACGCGGACCCCCGGAACCGGCCGCCGCTGACCGATGGTGGTCGGAGCGCCACCGGCCCGCCCGTCGGGGGCGTGAGCGGGCCGGTGGCACCCACCGGCGACGGGGTCGGGCGGGGGCGCGTGACGCCCTCTGACTCCGTCGCGGTCTGGGGAGCGAGGCCGGTGTGCCGGGGGCGGACCGGACCCTGCCCGGCCCCGCGACCACCCCCAGTAGGCCCGAGAGCGGGATCCGTGACCAGACCCGGGCCGTGCGACGTCGGTGATCGGTCAGAGCGCGACGACGAAACGACCCCCGAGCCGCACGTTCGCCGTGACCGGGCGTGACAGGGCCGTGCTCTGCTGTTACCTGCCCGTTCATCCGGAGCGGTGGACCGTTCACCGAGACGGTGGTCACGCGAAACGACGTCGTCATCGCGGTCGCCCCGTCGTTCCAGGGCCGTCGAGTGGCGCCGGTCCGGCCCGTGCCCGGGCGGTCGCCGGGCCTCGCGTCGGGAGCAACCCGGCCCGAGCGACCCGGGTCTCGACCAGGGCGTCCCATCCGTCGAGGCGGCAACCGGTGAGCTCCGCACCGTTGCGTGCCGCGAGATCTGCGGCCGCCCGGCAGGCGTCCTCCACACCGCCGACCGACCGGCCGGCCGCGGCCAGCGCGGAGAGGTCCGCCGCGGCCGCCGCCACCTGCCGGGCCCGGATCGCCGCACCGACGTCGATGCACACGGCCGCGGTCAGCAGCAACGCGGCGGCGGCGGTCGCCGCCCAGACGGAGGCGATCCCGCGGTCGTCACGCACGAACGTCCGCGCTCGTCGGCCCACGGCGAGCCGGAACCCGGCGCCCACGGCATGCGCCGACTGTCGGCGCCACCGACACGGCCGGTGCCGCTGAGGGTGCTGGAGCCACGGTGGGAGCCCGGTGCGTCCGATCCGCCCGAGGTGCCGTCCGCCGGTGGGGGCAGCGGTGCCGGTCCGGCGGAGGCCCAGGGCCCCGGCCCGCCCGGTCACCGTGGCTCCACCGGCTCGGCGGGCCGGACGCCGGGCGGCGCTCCCGCGTCGACGGTCCCGGCCCGGGGTGCCGCGGGTGGGAGGACCGGGGGTGTCGGCCACCGGTGCTGCGGAGGACCCCGGGGCGGGCGCCGTGTCCCCGGCCGGTGCGACGGGTCCGGACACCCCGGCACCCGGTTCCAGCACGGCGGTCGCGGTCGCGCCGACGGTGACCGGCAGCAGCGGCACCGGACGGGCCCGCACCACGGCCACCACGGCGTCCCCGTCGGTCCGCAACTCGGCGTCCGCGCCGGCCGGTGCCAGCACGGCGACGGCGGCCAGGCCGCGCTCGGTGGCACCCCGGGCGGCCTGGCGGGCCAGCTCCCGGGCCGCGTCGGCGCAGCGGACACCGGCCCCGACGGCCGCCACGGCGGACACCGCGGCTGCCGTCACGAGTACCAGGGTCCCGAGTGCCAGCGCCGCCTCCACGGTGACCGCACCGGCATCACCGTGCGGGTCAGAACGTCGTCGACAGCGCACGTTCCACGATCCCGGTCAATGCGGTCAGCACGTCGCCACCGCTGACGACCGCGTAGAGCAGCGCGGCGAACGCGGCCGCCGCGACCGTGCCCACCGCGTACTCGACGGTGCTCATACCGTCGTCGTCGCGGACGAGCGCGGTCAACCGGAAGCGCAGTGTGGAGCGGGTCGTCATCGGTCTCTCCTTCGTCGGGGACCCGCGGCGTGCGGGCCCGGTCGCCGCCCGGTGGGTCACCACCGGGCGATCACCTCCCCGGCCAGCCCGATCACGACCGGCACGATGCCGAGGACCAGGAAGGCGGGCAGGAAGCAGAGCCCCAGCGGGGCGGTGATCCGGACCGCGGCACGCTGTGCGTGCTCCTCGGCCAGGTCGGTCAGCGCCGTCCGCAGTCGGCCGGCCTCCGCGGACGCGGCCCTGCCGAGTGCGGCCCCGGTGTGCGCCGAACGTGCCGCGGTGCGGGCGAACCCGGCGAGCTCGGGGCAGCGCTGCGCGGCCGCCCACGCCTCCTCCGCGGGGGCGCCGAGTGCGAGCAGCCCCGCGACCCGGCGCAGCGCCGAACCGGGTGGCCCGGTGAGCCGCCGGGCCGCGGCGCCGACCGCATCGGGGACGGTCAGGCCGGCGGCCAGGCAGGTGGCGAGCAGATCCCAGGCGGCAGCCAGGCCCGCCGGGTCCGCCGCGGCGGTTCCGGTGGCCGGTGCCCGCCGCAGTGCCACCAGCAGTGCGATCCCCACCGCGGCACCGACGAGCACTGCGGCGGCGGCCCCGCCGAGGGCCCAGCCCAGCACGGCGCCGGCGGGCACCAGCACCGCGAGCACCCCCGGTCGGGCCGGTGACCGCGGCATGGCGGGCACCGGGTCCCGGGCGGCGCGCAATCGTCCGGCGGCCGGGCGGGCCCCGTCCGCCAGCAGAGCTGCGACCGCCAACCCGAGCGCCACCGCGATCACGACGGCACCGCGATCACGACGGCACCGCCGCACGCAGGATCCGGTCCGACCAGGCGGCGCCGGAGATCGTGAGCAGCACCCCCAGAACCAGCAGGGCCGGCCCGTGCCATCCGGTGCGGAGCACGGTCAGCGGAGCGATCCCCATCAGCTGGCCCAGGCCGGCCCCGGCGAGCGGTAACGCGGTGAGGACCGTCGCGGTGGCTCGCGGTCCGGCCAGCTGTGCCCGTACCCGGGAGCCGTGCGCGATCCGCCACCGCAGGTCGCCGAGGAGATGGGTGAGCAACCCGGCGAGCGGTGCGCCGTGCCGGTCGGCGAGCTCCCAGGCCGCCGCGATCCGTTCGACGTCGCGGCTCGCAGGCCCGGACGCGGCCCGGCGCAGCGCATCAGGGACCCGCTCGCCGATCCGGGCGGCGACAGCGGCGGGGCGCAGCACGGACCGGGCGAGCGGCCCGTCGTGCTCGCACCCGGCGAGCGCTGCGGCCGGGTGGGCACCGGTCCGGATCTCGTCCGCGATCCGGGCCAGGGCGTCGGCCAGTTCGCCGGCCGCCGCGACCGCCCGGTCGGCGCGGCGGCGGGCCGCCCACCGCCGCCGGCCGAACCAGGCCGCGCCGGTCGCGCAGGCCGCCCCGGCCGGACCGAGCAGGAACGCCCCGGCGAGCGCCACGAGCACGTACCCGCAGGCGACCGGTGGCAACGGGGCGCGGGCTCGCCGGGTGCGGCCGGGGCCCAGCCCCCGCAACCGGCGCCCGGCGCCGGGCCCCGGGAGCCCCGTCACGGCACAGGCCAGCAGGAGCAGCACCGGGGCGGCTCCGCCGGACGGGGCCGGCGCGCTCAGGACGGCGTGCACGACACCCACGCCCCGCGTTCCTGCAGCAGGGCCCGCAACCGGGCGGCGCCGGGCCCCGCCCCGCCGGACCTCGTCCACGCCGCGCAGACCTGCGGCCCGCCGTCGTCATGGAGCACGCCGATCTCGTCGAGCACCCGTCCGGCGCCCGGATGCCGGCGCATGTGCAGGATCACCTGGACGGCTGCGGTGAGCTGACCGTCGAGGGCCGTGGGCGACATCCCACCGAGCCCGGCCAGTGCCCGCATCCGCGCCGGGATCTCCCGCACCGAGTTCGCGTGCACGGTGCAGGCACCCCCGTCGTGGCCGGTGTTGAGCGCGCTCAGCAGGTCCCCGACCTCTGCACCCCTCACTTCGCCGACCACGAGCCGGTCGGGGCGCATCCGCAACGCCTGCCGGACGAGCTCGCCCAGCGGCACCCCGCCGGTTCCCTCGATGTTCGGCGGGCGCGCGACGAGCCGCACCACGTGCGGGTGGCGGGGTCGGAGCTCCTCGGCGTCCTCCACCGTGATCATGCGTTCACCCGGGTCGACCGCGCCGAGCAGCGCGTTGAGCAGTGTGGTCTTAACGGAGACCCCATTGAGACATCACATACCCGACCTCGAACAGCGCCCCGCACGGCTGGCGGTGACCGACGAGACGACCGGCCCCGGTCCGGCGCACACCGCCTACACCGAGCCACACCCGATCCACGGCACGTGGACGTCACCGCCGATGTGCCACCCGAACGGTGAGGCTGCCGGAGCCCGGATCGACGCGGTGACAGGGCTCGCGGGACCGGGCGCGGCGTCCCGGCGCACGTGGTCCATGACGCCCTGCCGGTGCCCGAGGTGACCCGGCCGCCGTCACCCCGGCTCGCTCGGCGACTGCTCGCCGCCCTGCGGATCGAGGTGTGCCCGCTGTGCGGTGCGCTCACGCCCCGGTGGGCGTTGTCCACGCACGAGGCGTGGCACCGTTCGATCGGGCAGGCGTAGCAACTGCCCGCCGTCCCGGTCGCGCGTGGCGAGCCCGTGGCCGGGACGCTGATGCCCCCCGCCACGGGGGGCGCCCTCGGGTGATCCGGCCGCATGCAGAGGGCTGCACAGTCGCAGGTCAGCGAGTCGCTCATGTTGAACATGCCCCCGGATCAGGGGCGCACTCGCTCGGATCGCCCGCTCACCTGAGCGCCTCGGTAGATCGGAACCGTAACGCGCTGACCTGCGGCGATTCATCAGCGCACTCGCGTGATCCGCCCCGCCTTCCGCCCGCGTAACACCGCATCTACGCAGGTCAGCGCAGGCGCGGCGACGGTTCCCGAGGCTAGTTGGGCCATGATCACCCGTCGTGGGCGTCGGATCGGCCGGGATCACGTGCATGGCGGCCGATTCGAGGCTCGCGGCGGCATCGCTGCGCACGAGCGGCCCGAGACACCCCCCGACACAGGACATGTCGACTGCCGGGCCTTGCGCCGTCCGGCGGCAGCGGGCTACCTCGATCGTCGAACGCATGGTCGGCTCGGCGACGGTTTCCGACCACTGGTCGCATCTGCCCCGCTTCACCCCCCTTGGTGGGGGGTGTACTCGGATACTCGTCGGTGTGACGAGCACGCCCGTCGCTGGTCACAGGCGAGCGCTCCCCCTCGCCCCGGCGGCCGGGACCCCCATGCTCGTCCGGGATGAGGTGCAAGATCATGGATACGAACAAGGTTCTCTCGCGGTTCCTGCCGTGGCTCGTCGCGAACGCCGACGACCACGACTCGGTCCGGCCGCCCGAGCGGTTCCTCGACGAGGTCCCCGAGATCGACGGCGAGCCGCTGGACGAGCAGATGCTCGGCCGTGCCTACAAGCGCGCCGCGCAGGCTGGCCTTGTCAAGGGATTGGAAGTGAACGAGTCGTCGATGCCCGTGTGGATCGACCTGCTGCCGCCCGCGTTCGAGTGCGTCGAGACCCACAACGGCGACATGGCGGCGTTCCTCGCCGCACAACGCGGTCCGACCGGGAACACGACCACGGTGACGGTGAACGCCCGCGACGGCGTGAACGTCGTCGGGACCGGCCGGGACGTCGCGCAGTCGAACCGGATCGAGATCACGAACGACCCCGAGC
The DNA here is from genome assembly GCF_040659795.1 of Pseudonocardia sp. NPDC049635. NCBI lineage: Bacteria > Bacillati > Actinomycetota > Actinomycetes > Pseudonocardiales > Pseudonocardiaceae > Pseudonocardia > Pseudonocardia sp. NPDC049635. Next base: position 144,455 of record NZ_JBFAON010000007.1, on the reverse strand, counting down.
GACTGCGCATCGCGGCGGACGCGATCGCCGAGATCCTGCCGCTCTACCCCGGGTTGCGGGACCGCGCCGAGATCGAGAGCGCAGTGCAGGACGCCCGTGAGGCGGCGGACAGCGGCAACGAGGAAGCGCGGGCATCGGCCGGCGCCCGGCTCGTCACCGCGATCTCGACGCTCGCGGGAGTCTCGACCGTCGGCCGGGTCGTGGTTGACCTGATCACCGCGAGCGGCGTGCTCGCCTGACGGCTACGCAGTGTCGCGGTTCAGCACGGGGGTGCCGTCGAGGTACGCCTCGGCGATCGCGGCGTGCTCGGCGAGATGCCGGGCAGTGCGGCGGGCGAGGTCGAGCGGTGCCGAGATGCCGGGCCGCTCGACCTCGCCCGTCGTCGCCACGTCGAGGTGCGCCCGCCCGCCTGCCGCGAGGTGGGCTGCGATGACGCCGTGCAGCCGGTTCGCGGTGCGCAGGCTCGACGGCCGCCGGTAGTCGCGCAGGCGCCCGCGCAGGCTGCCGCCCTCGCCGATGTACTGCTGCACGCCGTCAGGGCCGGTGAGCGTCCACCTGTAGATGCCCGGCGCGGTCGGCAGGTCAGGCAGCACGAGGTGCCCGGCGCCGTCGAGGGTCACCGGCCCGGCCGGGGACCACTCGAACCGCACCCGCAGGTCGACCCCGCTCATGCGCTCGCGCGAAGGGCAGCCGCGTCCTGCGACCCGAGGGCGGCCCGGACGGTGCTCGGGTACCAGCGGGCCCCGCCCCGGGCGGTTGGCACGCCGTCGGCGGTGAGGGCGGTCGCGATGGCGACGAGGGTCGCGCCGCCGTCGTGCGCCTCGACGATCCGGCGCAGCACGTCGGCCGGGATGCCGCCGGGCCGTCCGAGCCGGACGCCCTGCGCCCGCTTGGCTGCGAGCCCCTCGCGGGTGCGCTGCCCGATCAGGCGCCGCTCGTATTGCGCCGCGCTCGCGATGATGTTCGCGGTCATCTCGCCGGCCGGGGTCGAGGTGTCCCCGAGGTCGAGCAGCACGATCCGCCACCCGTTGCGCTGTGCGCGGTCGAGCAACCCGGCGAAGTCGCGCACCGACCGGGACACACGGTCGAGCTTGCTCGCGATCAGCACGTCTGCCTCGCCTCTGTCGAGCCGGTCGAGCGCTTCGGCCAGCGCGGGCCGGTTCAGCGTGGCGGCGGACAGCCCGGCGTCGGTGACGATCTCGACCTCGAACCCCTGCCGCGCGGCCTCGGCGGTCAGGGCGGCCCGCTGTGCGTCGAGCCCGGCGCCCGAGTCGACCTGACCGTCGGTGCTGACCCGGACGTACCCAAGGGCACGCAGCGGCGCGTCAGTCGAGCGGGCGGGGCGGCGGGTGCGCGGGGCGGTCATGCCCGGTCTGTCGGTCGGCACCCGGTTCACGTTACATAAAACGGTCGATTTGTGTATGGCGTGGACTGTGGGCGGGTGCCCTGTGTCGATCAGGTCGTCGTGTCGCTCGACCGCTGGTCTCGCCCATCAGGGCCGCCCTTCGCACTCTCTGTGACCACTAGGCGCATGTCGCTCGGCCGTCGGCGCGATCTTTCGTGGGGCGACCCGAGAAAGTGGCAGGGCGGTGGCTGCGGGAAGTGATGATGTGGGAGCACAGTCGCTCGGTCGGGAAGGTTCGCAGCAGGTGGCAGAGATCTACATGTATGCCGACGAGACCGGCGACCTCGGACTCGACGGTGGCCCGGGGTCGTCGGCGTTCTTCGGCATCGGAACGGCGACCTTCGTCGGCGAGCACGGCGCCGCGATCTGGGCGGGCCTCAGACTCCGGTTCGAGCTGGAACAGTCTGGTCTGAACTTGCCCAAGGGGTTCCACGCCAAGGATGACTCTTGGAAGACGCGAGGGTCGGTGTTCAGTCTGGTCCAGCAGCAGGCACCGCGCTTCGACACGACGTTCCTGACCAAGGACCGGCTCTACTCGCGTGTCAAGGCCCGGGGGCAGTCCTACGTCTACAAGTTGGCGTGGTTCCTGCACTTCAAGGAGATTGCAACGCAGGTCAGCGAGCCGGGCGACACTCTGCACGTCATCGCGTCGACGTTGCAGACAAACAAGCGGAAGAACACCGTTCGCGAGGCGCTGACTGACGTCTGCGACCAGGGGCCGCCTGGGCGCGAGATCGTCTTGTGCGTCTGGGACGGAGCAACCTCTTGGGGGCTGCAGGTCGCCGACTACGGTCTGTGGGCCGTGCAGCGGCGCCGCGAGTCTGGCAAGTGTGAGTGGTGGGACTGTGTCGAGCCGACGCTGCGGAGCGAGTTCTACCCGTTCGGTAGGCCATAGAAAGTAGGGCGACCGGCTACCCCCGAGGGGGAGAGGTCCCTTGGACCTCTTGTCACCGGTCACTACCCATTAAACGCTCGACTGACTGTTTGTCAACGTCACCCGACACTCTGCTGGTGGCGTTCGTCAACCGGTCGAGGGTGTCGAGCGCCCCCGCGATGTACGCCCGTTCCTGCGGCCCGGCGTCGACCTCGCCCGCCGTGATCGCCTCGGAGAGTGCCCGCAGCGATGTCCGGGTCGCCTCGATCTCGGCGGGATCAGGCGCCTGCCCTCTCGCGGTTCCGGTGCTCACGCCGACCACCGGTTAAAGATGGCCCGAGTGGCGGCGCTATCGGTGGTGACCACGCGGCGGGTCGCCGGGTCGTGTGTGCTCACCACGGTCATTCCCGTTGCGTTCTCGTCGGTTGCAGCGACGGTGACCCGTTCCGGCTCGGGTGACCTGAGCCTCGTCCTGATCTTGCGAGCCTGCGCTGTGTCAGCGGCGTAGACCCGTCCGCCCGGCGAGAGCAACCCTCCGCCCGGTAACACCGTCCACGCCTCGGGCGGGTGGACGTCCGGCCGTCGCTGCCCCGGTGCCCGCCCCCGGCCCGCTCTGCGTGGCCGTGAGCGGCCCGCAGCGGGGGGTACATGCGCAGTCGCCTCGACGGCGTGCGGGTCGTTCAGCGCCCCCGCGAGAGCCCGCGCGATCCCGCTGCTCGACGACGCGACGGCGGACCCGCTCGCGCCGGTGATCCGGTAGCGGTTCGCCCCGAGCGCGTCGACGCGGACCGTCGTCGATCGCAGCGTCGTCCGTGACCCGGACGGGGTGGCCGTGGTCCGGCTGATCTGCGGCTGCACGGCCCGACGGTACCGCCGGGGCCCCGGACAGGGCGTGTGTCGAGCACCCCGGCGGCCGGGTCACCGGTCGACTCCCTCCGCACCGTCGTGCGCCTCGACCCGCTGTGCCCCGACCCGCAACCCGAGCCCCGGCAGCACGCCGTCGGGCCCCTCTGGCACCGGCAGGTCGCCCTCACGGTCGAGCATCGCCGCCGCGACCGCGATCCGGGTTCGCAGCCACGCCTCGACCTCGCCGGCCCGGTAGCGGTGCGCATCGCCAGTGTCGGGCAGCCGGGACAGCGTGCGCAGCCCGCGCAGCCACGTTCCGAGATGGCCGAGGGCGCGCGTGCGGGACTCGGAGGGCGGTACGGACCGGCCGGTCCGGAACGCCCTGTGCTCGGTGACGTAGGCCAGGGCAGTACGGGCGTCGCGCACCGACGCGCCGTAGTTCTGCACGGTGTCCCACGCCTGCGGGTCGTCGAGCAGGGTCCCGAACGTGCGGCGGCGTCGCAGTCGCTCGGCGAGGTCGGCGGCGCGGGCGGTGCGCTTGTCCTCGCGGGCCCGCCACGTGGCGACGTCGACGGCCCGGTCGACCGGATCGTCGGCCCGCTCGGCGTCGATCGCGGTCAGCGCGTCGGCGAGTTCGCTGATCTCGGTCTCGACGTCGGTGCCCTCGGTGGTCGCCATGCTGATCTCGTCTCTCGTGTCGTCGGTGGGGGGGCGTCGCCGGCGCAGCCGCATCACGGCCGCCGGTGCTCGCGCAGGTTCGGCGCGGCGAGCCGGTGGTTGCGCTGCACGGTCAGTCGGTGCGCGGCCCGCGCGAGCGCCTCGACCTCGGCGCGGGCGTCCGTGACGCGGTTGCGCAGATGCGCGATCTGCTCGTCGATCGGCAGGTCGCCGATGCCTTCGCGCTCGATAACTGCGTGGGTGAGGGCGTCGGGGTCGTCCCCGCCGAGGGCGGTCGCGGTGTCGGTCATCGCAGAGAAGTTCCTTCCGTGGTGTGCGGCCCGGCAGGTCCGGGCCAGTGGTCGCCGGTTCCGTCCCGGTCCGGGGAGCCGGTGGACGAGATCGGGTCGCGGGGCGGGCGTGGTGATGTCCCGCCCGCCTCGGCTCGTGTCGGGCCGCGCACTCGGTGCCACGTCCGGTGCCACTCACCGGTGCCACCACTGCCACGTGGCAGCCGCATCCGCTGCCACTGCCACCGGGCCAGTGACAGCGCTGCCACGCACTGACACCGAGCCTCGACCGGCAGTGCCGCCGAGGGACCGACGCCCGTCACGACGCAGCCACCCGGTTCTCCGGCACGATCCACGGCGAGCCGTTCTCGATCTGGTCGTTCGCCCACACCTCGGCCGCCTCGATCGCTCGGCGTAGCCCGTGATCGTCGATCGCGGCACCGATGACCCGGGCGAGTTCGCTCCCGCCCCGGTCGCGCCAGTCGGCGCCCGGCATGTCCCCGGCGTCCCGATCGAGCAGGCGATACCCGGCCGCCGCGAGCCCCTTGTGCAACCGGGCCATCGCCCGGCCCTGCTGCTCGCGGCGCGGCAGTCCGCACTCGCGCGGCGTCGGGGGGTGCAGGTGCACGGGACCCGATCTGCGGCCAGCGACGGCAGCCTCGGCGACGGCGCCCGCCTCGTCCTGGCCCGGGGTAGTCCCGACCCGCTCGGCAGGTGAGACGGGCACAGCGGCAGCCTCGACCTCGGCGAGCCGTCCGGCGTCGTTCCGCTTGCCCTCGATCGCCTCGGCCGCTACCGGCGCGCGGCGTGCCGTGCGCCCGTCGGAGACTGCTTTGTGGGGTTGGGTGCTCTGTTCAAGTGCTGTGTTCAGGTGCTCTGTTTGTCGGTCACCATGACCGGAGCCCTCCGGTTGCTGTGACCGGTGCCCTCCGGTCACCATGACCGGAGCCTCTCGGTCGCTGAGCCCGGCGCCTCGCCGGTGAGCGAGATGGTGATCGTGCAACCTGTAGATCGTCGAGCGCGGGCCCTTGCTCGCGTAGCGGCGCCGGTTGAGTGACCAGAGCCCAGCCTGCTCACCTGCGAGTAGCACTCGACGGACCGTCTTGTCCGAGCAGCCGGTGCGCTCGACGAGCCGCTCGATCGATGGCTCGCACTCGCGGGTGCGTCGGTCGGCGTAGCGCGCGAGAGCGGCGTACACGGCGACCCCACTGCCCCCGAGCCCTGCCTCGACGATCGCGAGCAGCATCCCGTCGGACACCTGCCCGAACATGCCGTCGTCTGGCACCTCGGCAGCCGTCACGAGGTGCCACCGGTGGGGAGGTCGGGGACAGCACGTAGATGTCGCTCACGCGCCCGTAGCCACGGCAAGCCGGGCAGCAGGTCGTACGGCGACGGCGGCAGGTCGAGCGACAGCACGTCGCCGGAGGGGTCGAGCGGCACGTCGAGGGGCGCGAGGTCCGGGTGATCCCACATTCCCACGGCCTCACCTGCGCTGACCGCAGCCTCAACCTCGGCTCGCGTTAGACCGGTGATCGTCGCGACGTCGTCGACCGTGGCGGCGCCGTCGCGCGGGTCGACGAACATCGTTAACGCGGCGTACACGGCGAACCCGTGTGGCCCGAGCCCGGCCGCGTGCACCTGCCGGGCCGTCGCGCTCGACACGGTGCCGAACCGCTCGCTCGGCTCGCTCAGCCGGACCGGCCGGCCTGGCGTGCTGGTCATGCCGCCGCACCCCGCTCGGGCTCGGGTACCGCGAGGATCTCGGCGAGGTACGTCGAGGCGACGGCCGCGAGGTCGTACGGAACCCCTGCCCGGCGCAGCGAGCGGACCCGAGATCGTGCGCGGTCGCAGGCGAGGCACGAGCGGCGGCCCCTGCGTGCCTGTGCTGCGACGAGGTTGCGACGGTCGGTCGTCGTGTGGCCGCGAGGGCAGACCGTCCGGCGGGCGTGCGCGTGCGTTCCGTGCCGGAGTTGATCAGCAACGTTCTCGGTCGGGGTGCACCACGCGAGGTTGCGCAGCCGGTTGTCGGCCCTCACCCCGTTGTCGTGGCAGGTCTGCGCGCCGGGCGGGCGCGGGCCAACGAACGCGGTCAGTACGAGCGCGTGCACCCGGACGATGCGTCCGGACAGCGTCACCGCGAGGTAGCCGTGCCCGTCGTCGTACGGCCGCAGCACCCGGCCCCGTAGACGCCTCGGTCCGCGCACGGTCTCGATCGAACGGTCGAGGCTGCGCACCCCGCCTGCGTCGCTCACGTCGTACCCGTCGACGCCGGGCACCCGCACCCATCGCTCGGCGGCTGCGTCGAGGACGGTCGGGGCCGTAGGCTCGTCGTGGGCATCCGTTGCGAGGGCGCTCGATATCGGGGTGGCCGTCCGGCGAGGGCGGCCCCCTGCCCCGTTCTCGGGGCTCACGCCGCCGCTCGCTGTCGATCGGCCGGCTCGCCTGCCCCGGACAGCAGCACGCGCAGCCGGGACCGCTGCGACGAGCACAGCGGCGGCGCCTCGGCTACCAACTCGCGGATGCGCGCCTCGACCGGATCGACCTCGACCGGGCCGTCGGTGCGCTCGTCGGTCGTGCTCACGCCGCCCCCTCGCGCGGGGTGGCGCTGTCAGCCTCGGCGGCGAGATTGCGTGCGATCCACTCGGCCTCGGTTTCGAGGTCGGCGGCTTCGGCCTCGAACTGCGCTGCCTCACGGCGGCGCAGTTCGGCGGACCGGCGTTTGCGCGAGGCGACGGCGAGCAGCCGCCCTCGACGTGCGCTCTCGGCGCCACGGTCCGATGCGGGCATGGGTGTCCCCTCTCGGGAATGCGGAATCGCGCGGCGAGGGCGTCGGTTCTGCTATTCCGAGCGGGCCGCGAATCGCGTTGTGCGATGGCGGCGACGCTACCGAGGACGCGACGATGGGTCGACCTACGTATGCGCTCTGACCTGCGTAGATAACCCCCCGCGGCGGGGGGTTTAGTCGGTTCTACTTTGCCCCCCGTGGCGGGGGGAATAGTCACCGGTATCCGCAGGTGGGCGCCTCACGAGAAATGCCCCCCGGGAAGGTCCCGAGGGGCATTCTGTAAATCACTCGTCCGGCCTAGCGGCGGCCGGCACAGCAGCGCTGCTACGTGGCGGCGGGCTCGTCACCCGGCAGCGCTCGTTTCCACTCGACACCGATCGAGGACGGGTCGAACGTGCGGCGTCCCGGCTGCGTCCGGTGCACCGTGATCGTCACGAGGGCGTCGAGGATCGCCCGCCGACGCCCGAGCGGTAGCCCGTCGGCCCGGTCCTCGCGGGTGCCGAACCACAGCGACGCGACGTCCGGTGTACCGACCACCCCGACGAGCGGGTCGGTCTGCGCCGCTGCCGCTAGGTCCCGGCCGATCTCGTCCTGCCGGGCCCGCAGGCGCTCCGTGGCCGTCTGCAACTGCCCGAGGGTCACCGCCCCGTCGGCGAACGCAGCCGCGAGGTCGTCGAGGCGCTGCGACACCGAGAGCTGCTCGGCGTGCAGAGCCGTCGTATCCATCCCGTCCAGCTCGGGTTCGATCAGGTCGAGGGCGTCCGGCCGCGACAGCCGGGCGACGATCAGCCGCTCGACGAACGAGTCGAGGACATCGGCCCGGCGCAGCACGTGGCCCGAGGTTCGTCCGTTCTCGCGCAATCGGCACCGGTACGCCGGGTACTTCTTACGGCCGTTCTGCCCGACCCGCAGTTCGGGCCGGCCGCACACCCCGCACTGGTACAGCCCGGACCCGAGCCACCGAGGTTGGTTCCCGGGCGCCGTCCGGCGGGCCGGGTCGGTCAGCGTCGAGCACACGGCACGCCATGTCGCCTCGGGAACGATCGCAGGCCACGACGCTGGGCCGACGATCTCGCCGAGATAGCCCATGAGCCCGGCGTTCCGGGGCCGCATGAGCACGTCGCGCAGGGCCGTGTGCGTCCACTCGTGCGCGCCGAACGTCGTGCGCAGGCCGCGATCGTTCCACTCCCGCACGATGGTGCGGACGCCCGTCCCGGCAACGATCGCCTCGGACGCCTTGACGATCTCGGCCGCCTCGGTCGCGCGGATCGTGACCCCGTCCGCCTCGAACCCGAACGGCCGGACCCCGCCCGACCATCGCCCCTGCGTCGCCGCCTGCCGGCGGGCTGCCCGGATGCGATCCGCCTTGTGCTCGGACTCGTGCCGCGCCACCGCCCCCGAGATGCGCGCGATCATCCGGCCCTGCGAGGTCGTGAGATCGAGGGCGCCCGCTTGCACGGTGTGCGTCGGGATCGAGCGCGGCTCGCACGTGGTGATCCACTGTTCGAGTTCGACCGGTGACCGGTGCAGCCGGTCGGTGTGCCAGCACAGCACGCCGTCGACCTGTCCGGCCTCGATCGCGTCGAGCAGGGCGCGGTACTGCGGCCGGGACTTGCCCGAGTAGGCGCTGACATCGTTGTCGACGAACACCCGCGCGACGGTCCACCCGAGGCGCTCGGCGAGGGCTCGGCAGTCGGCTTCCTGCCGCTCGACCCCGAGCCCCGCCCCGGTCCGGTCCTGACTGATCCGCACGTAGACGGCTGCTCTCACGGTCACGTGTGTAATGCTGTCACAACTTGACCCTCGCATTCCCACTGCCCGTCCCACCGGCGACCAGCAGGGCGAGCCGGGCGCCGACGATCGCCCGTAACAGCGCTTCACCGGTGGTGTCGAACGTGCCGCTGCGCCGCAGCGCGGCGAGGTCGTGACTCGCCGGGCGCAGGACCCGCAGCGAGATCGCCGTCCCGGCCGCGGCGACCGGGGGGAGGACGGCGTGCAGCCGGACCCCGCTGTCGGCGAGCCGGCCGTCGACGTACGGGCTGGCGTCGTCGAGCCGGCGCCCGGCGGCGAGGGCGAGCCGCTGCGCGAGGCGGCGCACGGCAGCCTCGTCGGGGAAGGAGACGGCGACCCGGCGCGGCCCGTCACCCCGGTCGACCCACACCGCATCGGGGGCGGTGACCAGTACGTCGGTGGTGGCCGGGTCGCGCAGCAGCGGATCGAGCGGACCGGCGCCGGTGAACTCCTGGCGCAGCGACCGCAGCGCGGCGAGCACATCCATGTCGGAGGCCACGCCACCGGACTCGGCGCGCACGGCCGCCGCGACCGCGGCCGGGCCGGTCTCGCCACCGGCGTCGGCCAACCGGGCCCGGACCCGGTCGACCAGCGGGTTCACGACGCCACCCGGTGTGTGAGGTCGAGCGCGGCGAGCCGCTCCCGCACCGCACGGGCGCCGGCCGCGAGAGGTCCGCGGCCGCCGCCGGGGGTACGCCCGCGCTCGACGGTCGCGGCGAGGTCGCGTTCGGCGCGCATCGCGTGCAGCAGCGGCAACCCGAGGCAGGACGCCACCTCGCCGGGGGTGATGCCACCGGGCGACGGCCCGCGGACGACGAGCTCGACCACCCGTGCGTGCTCGGCGAGCACGTCGGCCACCCGGCCCGCGGCCGCCCCGGCCCGCAGGGTCGCCGGGACCAGCAGCACCGTCAGGTCGGCCGCGCCGACCGCGGCGAGTGCTGCATCGGTCGGGTAGCGCGGCACGTCGCAGACGACCGTGCCGCCCGCACGGCGACCGGCGTCGAGGACCGCGGTGACCGCGGTCGGCTCCGGCCCGTGCGGGGAGCGGGCGCAGGACAGCACCGACAGCTCCGCCCGCCCGGACACCACGCGCGGCAGGGCGCTGCGCAGCGATGCGGCCTGCACCCTGCCGTCACCGACGGTGAGACCGGGCCAGCGCAACCCGTCCGCCTCCTCGATGCCGGTCAGCAGGTCGAGCCCGCCACCGAGCGGGTCGCAGTCGACCAGCAGCGCGGTGGTCCCGGTGCGGGCGGCCCCGACCGCGACCGCGGTGGCGAACACCGACGCGCCCGCGCCGCCGCAGCCACCGACCACCGCGAGAACCCGGCCGGGTGTCCCGTCCGCGCGGTCGCGGACATCGGCGAGCATCCCGGTCAGCGCCGCCTCGCCGGAGGGCAGCTGGACCACCCGGTCCGCGCCGAGCGCCACGGCGGCCCGCCAGTCCTCGGCGGCCGGCTCACCGTGCACCGCGATGACGACCGATCCGCGGCGGGCGAACCCGGCCTCCCGGCAGCGGAGCGCCCCCGCCCGGTCGAGCAGGACGGCCGGGGCGAGCGCCCAGGCCCGCCGCGCGTCGGCGGCGTCGACCGCGCGCTGCGCCTCCATGTCGGCGGCTGCGGCGATGCGCAGCAACGCGTCGAGCAGGTCCGGGTCGTCGGCCACGACCAGGCAGCGCCGGTCCATCGCATCGCACCTCCCACCGGCCCGCCGGTGCGGGCCCCGGGTACGAGCCTGCGGTGCCGCGGGGCTCCTGGACCGCAGATGTGCCCAGCTGTGGACAACCTGGGGAGAACCGGCTGAGCTGTGGACGGCGGGTGGCTCGGGGCCCGCCGATCGGCTACGACCCGGTCCGCGCCCGGTCCAGCACAGAGGACGACCCCCGCCAGGGGGGATTGGCGGGGGCCGTCTGTCGGTTCAGCCCCGGGGGGTCGAGCTGAACCCGCCCGGACCACGTCCGAGCTCACACAACTGTAGCCGGAATCGTGCTCTCCCGCCCATACCCTGCCCGTGGCCTGCGCCGACCGGTCCCGCGTGAGGGGGTACCACAGGCGCCATCGGGGTGGGGCGACCCGGGCCGGTGAGCGCGTCCGGGTGCGGGGAGCGCGGGCACGGTCGGGCGGTGGTGCGCGGCCGGACGCGCACCGGGCAGGCTGGTGGCGTGCCCGACGCCCTCACCCCCACCGGTCCTGCACCTGCACCCGCACGGCCGCCCGGTCCGGCCGCCGACCCGCCCGAGGCGGTCTTCCTCGACCTGGACAACACGATCATCGCCGGATCGAGCGCGCTGGCGTTCGCCGCGACGTTCGCCCGGCACGGGTTGATCGACCGGGCCACCGTCGTCCGCGGGGCCTGGGCACAGCTGCTGCTCGTGCTCTCCGGCGCCGATGCGTCCACGATGGACACCCTGCGCAAGCGGATGGTGCTGATCTGTCAGGGCTGGGAGGTGGAGCGGGTCCGGGCGATCGTCGCGGAGACCCTGCAGGAGGTGATCGGGCCGCTGGTGTACCCGGAGGCAGTGCGCCTGATCGAGCGGCACCGCGCGCAGGGCGCCGAGATCGTGCTGCTCTCGGCCTCCGGCCTGGAGGTCGTCGAGCCGATCGCCGGCCTGGTCGGGGCCGGCCGCTTCCGGGCGACGACCATGCGGACCGAGAACGGTCGCTACGCCGGCGACATCGAGTTCTACTGCTACGGCGAGGGCAAGGCGCGGGCCGCCCGGGAGATCGCCGACGAGCTCGGTCTCGACCTGGCCCGGTGCGCGGCCTACACCGACTCGATCACCGACCTTCCGCTGCTGGAGGTGGTCGGCCGGCCGGCGGTGGTGAACCCGGACCGCGAGCTGCGGGCGATCGCCCGTGAACGCGGCTGGCCGGTGCTCGGGTTCGTCCGCGCCACCTCGCGCCGGGACCGGCTGTTCCGGCTCCGGGACCGGCTCGCCGACCGGATCGACCGGAGCAGCGGCCGGGACCCCGGCCCGCTCCCCGCCACCGGACGAGCCGGTCGCCGGGCCCGGTTCGCGGTCGCTGCCGCCGTCGGGTCGGTGGTGTTCGCCGCTGCATCGGTGGCGTTCACGGTGGCCGGGCTGACCCGGGGGCGGCGGGCCGGCCCGCTCACCCCACCGGCCAGTTGAGCTCGGTGCGCAGGTCGGCCGGGTCCATGTCCGGCGCCGGCTCGGTGAGGTAGACCTCCCAGAACACCTCGCCCGGGGTCAGGCCCTGTGCGCCGATCCACTCGCCGAGCCGTTGCCAGGCGGGACCGAGGCCGTCGAACGAGCCGGTGTGCACGAGGCGCGCCACCCGGCCACCGGGGAGCTCGCCCGCGACCACCTCGCCCTCGGGCTGCACGGCACGGTCGGTCGGGAAGCCCGCCTCGAGGTCGACCCGTTCACCCGGCAGGCCGTGGTAGAGCCCGAACGCGGGGCCGACGACGGCGATCCCCTGTGCGGCGACGGTGCCCGGCAGCACGCCGAACGCCCGGTCGTAGAAGGCGGGGAGTTCGTGCGCGGGCACCACCCCGCGCACGACGGCCGTCACGACCGGTTCGGTGGTGACCAACTGCGGTTCTCGGGTGGTGGTCATGGCATCCGCCTCTCGTCGGGAATGTTCCTCGGGATGGACCGGCCGTGCGGCCGGAACTCATCGCCGCGACCGCCGTCCGGTGCGTCGTCGCCGCGCGGGCGGGTGACCTGCCCGGTCACGGATCGCTGCTGAACCGGTGCACCTGCGCGCGAGGGTTGCCCAGCGGCACCGAGAGGTCTAGGAACGGGGGCACGGACCTCGGTCAGGCCAGAGGCGGTTCGGAGGAGAAGAGCCCGTCTCCCCCGGCCGGGCTCCGTACGCGTGAACCGGGCACTCCACGCCGAGCACGCCGCGGGAGGCATGTCGTCGTGGGCCTGCGCGCCGGGACGCCGGGCGCCGAGGCCGTCGTACACGACACGTAGTGCACGCCAGGAACCCGGACGCGCGTGGGGCCGGGCGGTGTTCCCGAGGGGGCGCCGCCCGGCTCACCGACCGCTCGTCACACCGACTGGGCCGCCGCGATCGACAGACCTTCGCGGCCGCCCGCCTCCCATTCCGTGCAGAGGTGCACGATCCAGCGGGCCACCCCGTCCGCCGTCCCGGAGGCGAAGCCCTCGGCCGCGGCCCGGTACTCGGCCGGCCGGCGCAGGAACCCCACCTCGGGTACCGACAGACCGCGCGGGTCCAGGCCGGACGACATCGCCGTCAACCGGGCGGCCGCCCGGGCGACCACCCCGTCCGCGGTGCCGAACGGGCGCAACGTCAACAGCTCACCGTGCACCACGGCGACCAGCACCGGAGCCGGTACCGAGGTGCCGCCGCCGAGCAGGTCGGCCAGCCCGGTGAGCCGCGCCGACACCCCCGGCCTCGGCCGCCCCAGCACCGTCTCGTGCTCATCGGCGGGAACCAGGTCGGTCGCCGCGAGCACGTGCAGCCGGGCCAGCGCCTGCAACGGCGCCCGCCGCCACACCTCCAGCAGCCGGTTGCGCTCGTCGGCGATCCGGACCGCGCCGGCCAGCACCGGATCGGACACGTGGTCGAGGGTGACCGGCCGCAGCGGGGCACCGTCCAGCGCGGCCGACGACCGGGCCGCACGCAGCGCCGCCTCGGCCGCCGTCGCGGGCCAGCCCCGCCGGTTGACCGGCTTGTTGTGCACCTCGGTGGTCGCCTCCCGCGCCCTCGCGACGGCCTCGGGCACACCGGGCAGGCCGGCGAGCGGTGCCAGCGGGTCGTCGGTCGGGGGACGGGCCATGTGCGCCATCGTCGCAAGCGGTGCCCTACTCTCGGATACCCGGCTCCTCGGCGCGGCCCTGCGCGGGCCGGACCGCTCGTCGTCCGCCGGTCGGCCGTCCGTCGACCGCCGATCAACGGGCTCACCGATGCACCACGACGTCACCGACTTGACACCACCGTCGTGACCTGCGACGACGACATCCGGTTCGAGGCCGGAGATCGGCACCCGTCCCCTCGGACGGTGCACGGCGCCATCCGGTTCACTAGCGTCGTCACGCACACGCGCGGACCCTTCCGGGTACGCAGGCCGAGAGGCCGGAATCACGCCGCGTCAAGGAGGACACGAGGACATGGCCGAGTCCGAGAAGAGCTCAGGAAACAGCTCAGCTCTGAGCGCACTGTCGACCGAGAGCCGCTCGTTCCCGCCGCCCGAGGAGTTCGCGGCCCAGGCCAACGCCACCGCCGAGTGGTACGACCGCGCCGAGTCCGATCGCGACGGGTTCTGGGCGGAGCAGGCCGACCGCCTGCACTGGACGAAGAAGTGGGACACCGTCTGCGAGTGGGAGGCCCCGTTCGCGAAGTGGTTCGTCGGTGGTGAGCTGAACGTCGCCTACAACTGCGCCGACCGGCACGTCGAGGCCGGCAACGGGGACCGGGTCGCGATCCACTGGGAGGGCGAGCCCGGCGACTCCCGCACCATCACCTACGCCGACCTGCAGCGCGAGGTCTCCAAGACGGCGAACGCGCTCGCCGGGCTCGGGGTCGGCAAGGGCGACCGGGTGGCGATCCAGCTGCCGATGATCCCGGAGGCCGTTTTCTCGATGCTGGCCTGCGCCCGGCTGGGCGCGCTGCACAGCGTCGTCTTCGGTGGGTTCTCGCCGGGTGCGCTGAAGGCGCGGATCGAGGACGCCGAGGCGAAGGTGCTGATCACCAGCGACGGTCAGTACCGCCGTGGCAAGCCGGCGCCGATGAAGGAGAACACCGACGAGGCCGTGGCGGGCACCACCATCGAGCACGTGCTCGTGGTGAAGCGCACCGAGACCGACGTTCCGTGGACCGAGGGCCGCGACGTCTGGTGGCACGACGTCGTCGACGCCGCGTCCGAGTCCCACACCCCGGAGTCGTTCGACTCCGAGCACCCGCTGTTCATCCTCTACACCTCGGGCACGACCGGGAAGCCGAAGGGCATCCTGCACACCTCGGGCGGATACCTGACCCAGGCCGCGTACACCCACCACGTCGTCTTCGACCACAAGCCGGGCGAGAGCGTCTACTGGTGCACCGCCGACATCGGCTGGGTCACCGGGCACACCTACATCGTGTACGGGCCGCTGGCCAACGGTGCGACCCAGGTGATGTACGAGGGTACCCCGAACACCCCGCACGAGGGCAGGCACTGGGAGATCGTCGACAAGTACGGCGTCACGATCTACTACACGGCGCCGACGCTGATCCGGACGTTCATGAAGTGGGGCGAGGACATCCCCGCCAAGTACGACCTGTCCTCGCTGCGGGTGCTCGGCACGGTCGGTGAGCCGATCAACCCCGAGGCCTGGATGTGGTTCCGGGAGAAGATCGGCAAGGAGCGCTGCCCGATCGTCGACACCTGGTGGCAGACCGAGACCGGGGCGCAGATGATCGCGCCGCTGCCGGGGGTCACCGCGACGAAGCCGGGCTCGGCGATGCGGCCGCTGCCGGGGATCTCGGCGACCGTCGTCGACGACTCGGGCACCCCGGTCGGCAACGGCCAGGGCGGTTACCTGGTGCTCGACCAGCCGTGGCCGTCGATGCTGCGCGGCATCTGGGGCGACAACGAGCGCTACCGCGACACCTACTGGTCCCGCTTCGCCGAGCAGGGCTACTACTTCGCCGGTGACGGCGCGAAGTACGACGAGGACGGCGCGATCTGGCTGCTCGGCCGGGTGGACGACGTGATGAACGTGTCCGGGCACCGCATCTCCACCACCGAGGTGGAGTCGGCGCTGGTCAGCCACCCCACGGTGGCGGAGGCCGCGGTCGTCGGCGCCACCGACGAGACCACCGGGCAGGGCATCGTCGCGTTCGTCATCCTGCGCGGCAGCGCCGCGAAGGACGGCGGCGAGGAGGCGATCAAGGCGCTGCGCGACCACGTGTCGAAGGAGATCGGCCCGATCGCGAAGCCGCGCCAGATCATGGTCGTCGAGGAGCTGCCGAAGACCCGCTCCGGCAAGATCATGCGCCGGTTGCTGCGGGACGTGGCGGAGAACCGGGAGGTCGGTGACGTCTCGACGCTGGCGGACTCCTCGGTGATGGACCTGATCTCCACCGGCATGAAGGACGCCAAGGCGGAGTGAGCCCCGCGGCGGCCCCGGCACGCCCGGGGCCGCCGCGGTGTCAGGATGCCGGGTGTGGACGACGGGATACCGGTGCGGCGAGGACTCGTCGTACCCGAGCGGGAGTTGCGCTGGCGGTTCTCCCGTGCCTCCGGGCCCGGGGGGCAGGGGGTCAACACGACCGACTCCCGGGTCGAGCTCTCGTTCGACCTCGCCGGGTCCCCGAGCGTCCCGGACGAGCTGCGGGAACGCGCGCTGGAGCGGCTGCGGAACCGGCTGGTCGGCGGCATCCTGACGATCGTCGCCGCCGAGCACCGCAGCCAGCTCCGCAACCGGGAGGCGGCCCGCGCCCGGCTGGCCGCCGTGCTGGGGGAGGCGACGGCGCCCGAGCCGCGCACGCGACGGCCCACCCGTCCGACGGCGGGATCGAAACGGCGCAGGCTGGACGCGAAGAACCGCCGGGGACAGATCAAGAAACTGCGCGGGCGCCCGGACGAGTGAGCAGCCGGGACCGGCGTGGCGCGGCCGAGCGGGTGGTGGGTCCCCGTGGCACGATGGCGGCTCACCGATCGACGAGCGCAGGAGGGATGACGGTGGCCAGCAACAGCCAGTCGGGCAACGCGGAGGTTCCGCCCGTCCTGCCCTCGATCCCGCTCTCGCCGGAGCCGGGCCCGCGGGAGGCGTCCCTCGGGGCGCTCGCCAAGGACGTGACCACGCACCTGTCCACGCTGGTCCGTTCCGAGGTCGAGCTGGCCAAGGCCGAGGTCACCGCCGAGGTGAAGAAGGGCGTGCAGGGCAGCGTCTTCTTCGTGATCGCCGCGGTGATCGCGTTGTTCAGCCTGTTCTACCTGTTCTTCACCCTCGCCGAGTTCCTCTCGCTGTGGCTCAACCGCCCGGCCGGTTTCGGCATCACCTTCCTGGTGATGGTTCTGCTCGCGGGGTTGTTCGGTTTCCTCGGCTACCTGCGGGTCCGCAAGATCCGCAAGCCGGAGCGGACCATCGACTCGCTGAAGGACTCGGCCCAGGTGTTGTCCCAGCGCGGCCGCGGCGGTGACAACGTGCGCGAGCTGACCGACGGCCCGTCCGGACGGCACGCCGCCGCGGGCTGACCCCGCAGGTGGGCCGCGACGGGCCGCTCGACCCCTCGGTGGTGCGGGTGCCCGGCCCGTGGACACATCGCGCGGTGTCGGCCAACGGCATCCGGATCCACGTCGCCGAGTACGGCCCCGCCGACGGCCCGCTCGTTGTGCTGCTGCACGGCTTCCCCGAGTTCTGGTGGACCTGGCGTCACCAGCTGCTCGCGCTCGGTGACGCCGGGTTCCGCGTGGCCGCTCCGGACCTGCGCGGCTACGGCGACACGGACAAGCCACCGCGGGGCTACGACCTGTGGACCCTCGCCGGTGACTGCGCCGGCCTGATCCGGGCGCTGGGGGAGCGGCGGGCACACGTCGTCGGGCACGACTGGGGCGCGGCGATCGCCTGGACCGTCACGGCCCTGCACCCGCGGCTGGTGTGCTCGCTGACCGCCCTCGGTGCTCCGCACCCGGTGACCATGCGCGACGCCGTGCTGCGCGATCCGCTCGGTCAGGGCCGGGCGAGCCGCTACCTGGCGGGCTTCCAGGTCCCCCGGTTGCCGGAGCGCTCGCTGCGGGCCCGCCGGGGGGCGCGGGTCGAGGCGATCATGCGCGCGTGGGCCGGTCCGGAGTGGATGTCCACCGCGGACTTCGCCGAGGCACTCGCCCGCAACCGGGACGCGATGCGGATCTCCACCGTCGCGCACTGCGCACTGGAGTACTACCGCTGGGCGGTGCGGTCGCTGTTCCGGCCGGAGGGCCTGCGGTTCGCCCGCGCGGTGTCCGATCCGGTCGGCGTCCCGGCGCTGCAGGTGCACGGAGCCGACGATCCCTGCGTGCTGGAGGCGACGATGCGGCGCACCCGCCGGTTCGCGGGCGCCGGTTTCACCCACCACGCGCTCCCGCGGACCGGCCACTTCGTCCACCAGGAACGTCCCGCCCGGGTGACCCGTCTGATCGCGGCCCACCTCGCGCGTGTCCCGCACCGGGCCGGGTAGCGGGGCCGCGCACGCCGCCCGGTTCCCGATCGCCGGACATGCGCAGATACGCTCGACGACCGTGCGGATCCTGGTCGTGGGTAGCGGCGCGCGTGAGCACGCCATCGCGGTGTCCTTGGCGCAGGACCCGGGGGTGACGGCCCTGGCCTGCGCCCCGGGCAACGCGGGGACGGCGGCGGTCTCCGAGCAGCTGGGCCTGGACGTGTCCGACAACGTGGCCGTCGTGGATCTCGCCCGGGCCTGGAAGGCGGACCTGGTGGTCGTCGGGCCCGAGATGCCGCTGGTCAACGGCGCGGCCGACGCGGTGCGCGCGGCCGGGATCGCGTGCTTCGGGCCGGGGCGCGAGGCGGCCCGGATCGAGGGGTCCAAGGCCTTTGCGAAGTCGGTGATGAGCGCGGCGGGCGTACCCACGGCGTCCTCCGTGGTGGTGGACAACCCGGCGCACCTGGACACCGCGCTGAGCGTGTTCACCCCGCCCTACGTGGTGAAGGACGACGGGCTGGCCGCAGGCAAGGGCGTCGTGGTGTCCGAGGACATCGAGGTCGCCAGGGCGCACGCTCTCGCCCTGCTCGACGCGGGTCATCCGGCGCTGCTGGAGTCGTTCCTGGACGGCCCGGAGGCGTCGCTGTTCTGTCTGGTCGACGGTTCCACCGTGGTGCCGTTGCTGCCGGCGCAGGACTTCAAGCGGGTCGGCGACGACGACACCGGCCCGAACACCGGTGGGATGGGCGCGTACTGCCCGCTGCCGTGGGCCGGTGCCGGCCTGGCCGACGAGCTGGCCGAGACGATCGTCCGCCCGGTGGCGGTCGAACTGGAGCGCCGCGGCGCCCGGTTCTCCGGCCTGCTCTACGCGGGGTTGGCGCTCACCTCGCAGGGTCCGGCCGTGATCGAGTTCAACTGCCGTTTCGGTGACCCGGAGACCCAGGCCGTGCTCGCGCTGTTGCGCACCCCGCTGGCCGGGTTGCTGCACGCGACGGCGACCGGGACGCTCGCCGAGCACCCGGCTCCGGAGTGGTCGGACGGGTCCGCGGTGACCGTCGTCGTCGCCGCCGAGGGTTACCCGGCCACCCCGCGGCTCGGTGACGTGATCACCGGCGCGGACGGCGAGGGCGTGCTGCACGCCGGTACCCGGCGGCGCGACGACGGCGCGGTCGTGTCGTCCGGCGGACGGGTGCTGTCGGTGGTCGGGACGGGTCCGGACCTGGCCGCCGCCCGGGCCGAGGCCTACGCGCGGCTGGCCCCGGTACGGCTCGCCGGATCGCATCACCGGACCGACATCGGGTTGAAGGCGGAGCGCGGCGAGATCAGCATCCCGAGCTGATGTGTCGATCGCGTTACCACCGTATGGCCTAGCAGCGATGGGCCAAACAGGGTAACAAGCTGGGCGACCAGGTGAATCGTCCTTGCGCGCCGATCGTTGTCCCGGACCGTGTGGAGAGATCGTGAACACGGCGTAAAGCCGGACATGATGGTTTGATCCAACCGGTGCGGGCCGGAATCGTTCCGTGGCACGGGGGCACAGCCGGTGCTCCCGAGACACAGGAGGATCCATCATGGCCAACGCTCCCCAGCCGGCCCGCCGCCGTCGTGCACTGACCCTCGTCGGTGCCGCGATCGCCGCCCCGATCGCCACCCTGGCGTTCACCGGTTCGGCCCAGGCCGCCGAGCTGACCCCGGTCGCCGAGTACCTCGACGCCGCGGTCGCGGACACCAGCGCGCAGATCGGCGCCGCCCTCGACGAGCTGGGTCTCGCCGCGGCGGAGTGACACCGCGCGGGTTCTGCCCCGGTCGGGGCGGGCTCCCGGCCCGCGCACCGGTGTGATCCGGGCCCGGCACCACCGCCCGACGGCGGAGGTGCCGGGCCCGGCGCGCGTTCCCGGCCTACCCTCGTGCGGTGACCGGATCGACCGCCTCCCAGTTCACCGTCGCCGCGCGTGCCGCGGTGGCCCCGTTCCACGTGATGGACGTCTGGGCGGCCGCCGCGCAACGGGCGCGCACGCACGGCGACCTGATCAACCTCTCGGCCGGGCAGCCCTCGACCCCGGCGCCCGAGCCGGTCCGCCGGGCGGCGGTGGAGGCGCTGAACTCCGAGGTGCTCGGCTACACCGTCGCCCCCGGGATCCCGGAGCTGCGCGAGGCCGTCGCGGCCCACTACCTGCGGGCTGAGGGGGTGGCCGTCAACCCGGACGACGTCGTGCTGACCACCGGCTCGTCCGGTGGCTTCCTGCTGGCCTTCCTCGCCGCGTTCGACGCGGGTGACCGCGTCGCGATGGCCCGGCCCGGATACCCCTGCTACCGCAACATCCTCGCCGCCCTGGGATGCGAGGTCGTCGAACTGCCGTGCGGACCGCAGACCCGGTTCCAGCCGACCGTGGCGATGCTGGAGGAGCTGGACGAGCCGGTGAAGGGCCTGATCCTGGCCAGTCCGGCGAACCCGACCGGCACCGTGCTCGATGCGGGCGAGCTCGCTGCGCTGGCCACCTACTGCGAGGGGCGCGGGATCCAGCTGGTCAGCGACGAGATCTACCACGGCATCACCTTCCCCGGCTCGCCCGCGACGGCCTGCGCGTGGCAGTTCTCCCGCGAGGCGCTGCTGGTGAACTCGTTCTCCAAGTACTTCTCGATGACGGGCTGGCGGCTGGGCTGGCTGGTCTGCCCGCCACGGCTGCGGCGCACCGTCGAGAGCCTGGCCGGGAACTTCACCGTCTGCCCGCCCGCGCTGCCGCAGCACGCCGCGCTGGCCGCGTTCGACGCGGCGAGCTACGCGGAGGCGGACGCGCACGTCCTGCGCTACGGGCACAACCGGGACCTGCTGCTGACCGGGCTGCGCGGGCTCGGGATCGACCGGCTCGCCCCGGCCGACGGCGCGTTCTACGTCTACGCCGACGTCGCGCACCTGCTGCGCCCCGGTGAGGACTCGATGGCGTTGACCTACCGGCTGCTCGACGAGACCGGCATCGCGGTGGCGCCCGGGCAGGACTTCGACCCGGTCGCCGGTGGGGACTACGTGCGCTTCTCCTGCGCGGGGACCTCGGAGGGGATCGGCGCGGCGCTGGACCGGTTGCGCGCCTGGGCCTGACGGCCGGGCGGGGCGGCCCGGTCAGCCGAGCGCGGTGCGCGGCGTCTGCTCCGGCAGGTCGCGGGAACGGCCGAACGGGGCGGACGGCCCGCCCGGGGATCCGGTGCTGGCCGGACCGACCTCGCCGATCCGGTCCAACGCGGCCGCGATGTGCCGGTCGGTGACGTCGCGATGGGTCATCAGCCGCAGCTTCCCGGCGATCGCCCCGGCGAGCACCCCGGCCTCGCGGAACGCCGCGATCGTGCCGCGCAGGTCGGCGACGTCGAGCAGCACGATGTTGGTCTGCGGCTCCCGCACCCGCCAGCCGCGCTCGCGCAACCCGGCGGCCAGTGTGGTGGCCAGGGCGTGATCCTCGGCCAGCCGGTCGACGCCCTCCAGGGCGACCAGCCCGGCCGCGGCCAGGACGCCACCCTGCCGGACCCCGCCGCCCAGCATCTTGCGCAGCCGCCGGGCCTGCTCGGTGAACTCGGCGGACCCGGCGACGACCGACCCGACCGGAGCGCCGAGGCCCTTGCTCAGGCAGACCGCGACGGTGTCCGCCCCGACCGTGAGCGCCCCGGGCGGCACCCCGAGCGCGACGGCCGCGTTCCACAGGCGGGCGCCGTCGAGGTGCACCGAGAGCCGCGCCGCGCGGGCGGCCGCCGCGACGGCCGCGTGCTCCTCCGGGGCGGTCACCGTGCCGCCCGCGGAGTTGTGCGTGTTCTCCAGGCAGAGCAGCACCGGGCGGAGCGCGGTGTAGGAGCCGTGGTCGGCGGTGTCCACCGCGGCCCGCCGCACGGCGTGCGGGGTGATCTTGCCGGGGCCGCCGTCGTGCGGCAGCGGCCGTGGCATACCGCCGGCCAGCCAGGCGGCCGTGCCGAGCTCGAAGTCCAGGACGTGCGCGCCGAGCGGGGCGAGGAACGACTCGCCCCGGCCGAGCCTGCTCATCAACGCGATCAGGTTCGCCATCGAGCCGGTCGGTGTCCACAGCGCGTCGGTGGCACCGAGCAGCCCGGCGACCCGCTCCTCCAGCTCGCGCATCGTCGGATCGCGGTCGAGCACGTCGTCGGCGACCTCGGCCGCGGCCATCGCCTTGCGCATGGCGGGCGTCGGTGCGGTCACGGTGTCCGAGCGGAGGTCGATCGGCTCGGCCGGGTCCACGGCGGGGGCGCCGCGCAGGGCGCTTCGCGAGACTCGGCGGCTGCGAGGTGACGGGCGCACGCTCCCCAGTGTCGGTCATCCGCATCCGGGGCGACACGGCAGGGTCACGAAATGGTCACGGACGTGGTCGTCGGACGGTGCCCCGGCGCGGGACAACTCACTCGGAAGATGTCGTCGCGGCAGGCAGGATGAGCGTCATGGCGGCCCCCGGGAAACAGACGGAGAAGGGCGAGCGGCGACGCGCGCAGCTCGTCGCGGCAGCCGCGGAGCTGCTCGCCGAGGGGGGCTTCGACGCGATCCGGCACCGCGCGGTCGCCGAGCGGGCGGGGGTGCCGCTGGCCGCGACGACGTACTACTTCTCCTCGTTGGAGGACCTGGTGTGCGCGGGCCTCGACCGGTTGGGACGTGAGGAGCTGGCGGACGCCCGCCGCTGCCTGGAGGGCCGGGACGATCCGGCCGAGATCGTCCTCGACCTCCTGCTCGGCCCGCGTTCGCGGACCGAGGGCCTCGGTGCGGTGCTGCGCCGGTTCGAGCGGCTCATCGGCTCGGGGCACCGGCCGTTCCTGGCCGGGCTGCTGCGCGCCCAGCGCGTCGAGTTCGACGAGCTCCTCGACGAGGCGCTCACCCGCACCGCGGGCCGCAGGCCACGGCCGGGTGAGGTGCGGCGGGTGACCGCACTGGTCGACGGGATGGTGCTGACCGCGCTGATCGAGGCCGAGCAGGATCCGCGCGGGGTGGCCCGCGAGGCGCTGCGCGAGGCGATCGGCCGGCAAGCCGTGTGAGCCGGGGCTCCCGGCCGTCCCACCCGTCCGACCAGCGATTATCATCGCGCCACGTGATTCCCAACGTGCTGGCCGCGCGCTACGCGAGCCCCGAGCTGGTCCGGCTCTGGTCCCCGGAGTACAAGATCCAGCTGGAACGACGGCTGTGGATCGCCGTCCTGCGGGCCCAGCGTGACCTCGGCGTCGACGTGCCGTCGGCGGTCGTCGACGACTACGAGGCCGTCGTGGAGCAGGTCGACCTGGCCTCGATCGCCGCCCGCGAGCGGGTCACCCGGCACGACGTGAAGGCCCGGATCGAGGAGTTCAACGCCCTCGCCGGTCACGAGCACGTGCACAAGGGGATGACCAGCCGGGACCTCACCGAGAACGTCGAGCAGCTGCAGATCCGGCTGTCCCTGGAGCTGGTCGCCGACCGCACCGTGGCGATCCTGGCCCGGCTCGCCCGCCGCGCCGCCGAGTACTCCGAGCTGGTCATGGCCGGCCGCAGCCACAACGTCGCCGCGCAGACCACCACGCTGGGCAAGCGCTTCGCCTCGGCCGCCGACGAGCTGCTGGTCGCGCACGCCCGGCTGGCGGACCTGCGCTCGCGCTATCCGCTGCGCGGTATCAAGGGCCCGATGGGAACCAGCCAGGACATGCTGGACCTGCTCGACGGGGACCCGGGGAAGCTGGACGAGCTGGAGCGGCGGGTCGCGACGCACCTCGGGTTCGCCGAGGCGTTCACCAGCGTCGGCCAGGTCTACCCGCGCTCGCTCGACCACGACGTCGTCACCGCACTGGTCCAGCTCGCCGCGGCGCCGTCGTCGCTGGCGACCACGATCCGCCTGATGGCGGGCGCCGAGCTGGCGACCGAGGGCTTCGCACCCGGCCAGGTCGGATCGTCGGCCATGCCGCACAAGATGAACGCGCGTTCCGCGGAACGCATCAACGGTCTGATGGTGATCCTGCGGGGGCTCTCGGTGATGACCGCGGATCTCGCGGGTTCCCAGTGGAACGAGGGGGACGTCAGCTGCTCGGTGGTGCGCCGGGTGGCGCTGCCGGACGCCTTCTTCGCCCTCGACGGCCTCTACGAGACCGCGCTGACCGTGCTCGACGAGTTCGGCGCCTACCCGGCGGTGATCGCCCGCGAGCTGGACCGCTACCTGCCCTTCCTCACGACCACCGCGGTGCTGATGGCCGCGGTGCGAGCCGGGGTCGGCCGGGAGACGGCGCACGAGGTGATCAAGGAGCACGCGGTCGCCGTCGCGCTCGCGATGCGCGAGCAGGGCCAGACCGACAACGACCTGCTCGCCCGGCTCGCCGCCGACGACCGGCTCGGGCTCCCCGCCGGCACCCTCGACGGCCTGCTCGACGATCCGCTGCGGTTCACCGGGGCGGCGGCCGCACAGGTCACCGCGGTCGCCGAGAAGGTCGCGGCGCTCACCGCCGCGAACCCGGAGGCGGCCGCCTACACCCCGGGGGGGATCCTGTGAGGCTGGTCCACTCGGGCAAGGTCCGCGAGCTCTACCTCGACGAGTCGGTGGACCCGCCGCAGCTGCTGCTGGTCGCCTCCGACCGGCTCTCGATCTACGACGTGGTGCTCCCGACCCCGGTGCCGGACAAGGGCGCGATCCTCACGGCGCTGTCGCTGTTCTGGTTCGACCGTACCCGCGACCTCGTCCCCAACCACGTGATCGGCACCCACGACATCCCCGCCGAGTTCGCCGGTCGGGCGGTGCGCTGCCGCCCGCTGGAGATGCTTCCGGTGGAGTGCATCGCCCGCGGGTACCTCACCGGGCTGGGCCTGAAGGAGTACCAGAAGGACGGCACCGTCTCCGGCGTCCGGCTCCCGGACGGCCTGGTCGAGGGCTCCCGGCTGCCCGAGCCGATCTTCACGCCCACCACCAAGGCCGCGGTCGGCGAGCACGACGAGTTCATGACCTTCGACGACGTCGTCGCGCTGGTCGGTGCGGACACCGCGCAGCGGCTGCGTGCACTGACCCTCGAGGTCTACCGGCGCGGGGCCGAGTCGGCCGCCGCCGGCGGGATCCTGGTCGCCGACACCAAGCTGGAGTTCGGCCGCGACACCGACGGCGAGATCGTGCTCGGCGACGAGGTGCTCACGCCGGACTCGTCGCGGTTCTGGCCCGCCGACTCCTACGAGCCGGGGCGCCCGCAGTTCTCCTTCGACAAGCAGTACGTGCGCGACTGGTCGGCCGGGCTGGACTGGGACCGCACCGCGCCCGGCCCGGAGGTGCCCGCCGAGGTGGTGGAGGTCGTGCGGGACCGCTACGCCGAGGTGTACCGGAGGATCACCGGGACGGTCTGGGAGTCACCGGCGCCGGCCGGCTGAGCGCCCGCCGGCCGCACCGCGGACCGCTCACCGGGTGAGCGGTTCCGGTTCGGCCGGGCGCCCCTGAGCGGCCCGGTCACGGCGGCCGAGAGCGTCCGACAGCGCCTGCGCCGTCGGCGGGTCGGTGACGAGCCGGTTGAACAGCCCCGCCCGCGCCCCACCGACGATGCTCGGCACCTTCTCCGTCCCGACGGCGACCGCGATCGTCCGCGGCACCTTGCGCAGCTCCTCGGGCGAGATCCGGACCATCCGGTCGCTGCCGGGGAACTCGATCTCGCCACCGTCGGCGCGGTAGAAGTTCAGGCAGACGTCGCCGACGCCGGCCCGCAACCCCTCGTCGTCCAGCGGGACCGAGGTGGAGATGGAACTGCGGCCGGCGGGCGGCGCCCCGACACCGACCAGCGCGGCCTGCGCGCTGCCCCAGAACCCGGTGACCCGTCGGAACTCCGGATCCTCGGCGAGGGTGCGCCGCATCGCCGGTGACGGCATGGCCTGGGTGAACAGGAAGTGCGGATGCGCCTGCATCCGCTCGGCGAGCGCCCGGGTGATCTCGTTGGTCTGGTGCCAGGCCTCGGGTTCGGCGACCCCGCCGACGGTCGGCACGATCTCGCAGCCGGGGAACGCGGGCAGTGCCTCGTGGCTGATCTCCCACACGGTCCGCCCGGACGACACCAGCAGCACGTCGCCGGGGGCGAGCGCGGCCTCGCGCAGCGCCTCGGCGACCGGTTCGGCGAGCACCGGGCCGAGCGGGTTCGCCGCGAACGGCGCCAGCCACACCTTCTCGATGCCGAGCGCGTCGGCGAGCCGGGCCGCCTCGTCACCCCCGCTGTTCAGGGTGTCCGGGTCGTGCACGGTGATCCGGACGATGCCGACCCGCCGGGCCTCGGCCAGCAACCGGGAGACCGTCGGCCGGGAGACGCTCAGCCGCTCCGCGATCGCGGCCTGGTTGAGGTCGTCGAGGTGGTACAGCCGCGCCGCCCGGTGCATCAGGGCGAGGTCACGGCGGCTGAAACCGCGCGGTGCCATCCCGGTCTCCCTTCTCTCGGGGGATCGTGCCGCACCAGCGTACTGCACGTTTGTTCACTCTGGAACAGGTGTGTTGACAGATGTTCACGCTGGAACGCATGCTCACCTCCAGTACATGCGGTAGCTCGCATGGCAGGCACCAATGGAGGTTTCGCCGTGAACACAGGGACCCACGAGATCCCCGCCCGGATGCAGGCCGTCGTCGTCCACGGACCGGAGGACTACCGGTTGGAGGAGGTGGACGTCCCGAAACCGGACACGGGAGAGCTGCTCATGCAGGTCGAGGCCGTGGGCGTCTGCGCGAGCGACCTCAAGTGCTACCACGGCGCCGCCAAGTTCTGGGGCGACGAGAACCGCCCCGCCTGGGCGCAGACCGGGGTGACCCCGGGACACGAGTTCGTCGGCCGGATCGTCGGCGGCGACGACGCGGGGCTCGCCCGGCACGGCGTCGCGCTCGGCGACCGGGTCGCCTGCGAGCAGATCGTGCCCTGCGAGGAGTGCCGCTACTGCCGGCGCGGTCAGTACTGGATGTGCGGGCCGCACGACATGTTCGGCTTCCGCAACTTCAACGGCGCGATGGCCCAGTACATGCTGATCCCGGCCCGGGCCAGGGTGCACCGGGTCTCACCGGACCTCGAGCCGCAGCACGCCGCGTTCGCCGAGCCGCTGTCCTGCGCCCTGCACGCGGTCGAACGGGCCACCATCTCCTTCGACGACGTCGTGGTCGTCGCCGGCTGCGGCCCGATCGGCCTGGGCCTGATCGCCGGCGCCCGGGCCAAGAACCCGCGGCTGCTGATCGCCCTCGACCTCGACGACGACAAACTGGAACTGGGCAGGCGCACCGGCGCCGACCTCACCGTCAACATCACCCGCGAGGACGCCGTCGCCCGGGTGAAGGAGCTGACCGACGGCTACGGTGCCGACGTCTACCTGGAGGGCTCCGGCGCCGTCCCCGCGGTCGCGCAGGGCCTCAACCTGCTGCGCAAGCTCGGGACGTTCGTCGAGTACTCGGTCTTCGGCTCGGACGTGACGGTCGACTGGTCGATCATCTCCGACGACAAGGAACTCGACGTCCGTGGCGCGCACCTCGGCCCGCACTGCTGGCCGGCCGCGATCAAGATGCTGGAGGACGGCAAGCTCCCGGTCGCCGACATCTGCACCCACCAGGTGCCGCTCGCGGAGTTCCAGAAGGCCCTCGACCTGGTCGGCGACACCTCCGGTGCGTCGGTGAAGGTCTCGATCCTCCCGAACGCATGAGGGGGCCGGAGGTGAAGGAGACCGTCCTCGACCGCCTCGGCATCCCGCACTCGTTGCGCTGGGGCTTCGTCGGCCTGCTGGTGTTCATGACCGGCAACGGCACCGAGTCGAACTTCATCGCACCGCACATCGAGGCGGTGCTCGGCACGCCCGAGGCCACCGTCGCCACGATCATCTCGATGTACGGCCTCGCCGTCCTGGTCGCCAGCTACCTGGCGGGCGCGCTCGCCGACCTCTGGGGCCCGCGCCGGGTGATGACCCTCGGCGTGATCGTCTGGGTCGTGTTCGAGGTGCTCTTCCTGCTGAGCCTGCAGGCCGAGAGCTTCTGGGGCGTCGTCGTCAGCTACTTCCTGCGCGGGTTCGGGTACCCGCTGTTCGCGTTCGCCTTCCTGGTGTGGGTCACCGCCGTCACCCCGTACTCGCGCAACGGCGCCGCCGTCGGCTGGTTCTACGTGATGTTCACCGGTGGCCTGCCGACCCTGGGATCACTGTTCGCGATCGGCATGATCCCGGCGTTCGGTGGTGGGACCGGCGGTGAGACCGCCGCGATGGTCGGTGCGACCGGGCTCGTCGTCGCCGGCTGGGCGATCTGCCACTTCGGTGTCCGCGAGCGGCACGCCCACCAGCGCCTCGCCCCGGCCGGGGAGACCAGCGCCCAGGTGCTGACGGCCGGTCTGCGGCTGACCGCGAAGAACCCCCGCATCCTGATGGGATTCCTGGTCCGGCTGATCAACACCGCACCGCAGTACGGCATGTTCGTCATCCTGCCGACGGTCATCGCCGTCGATCTCGGCTGGGGCCAGAACCGGTGGCTGACGATGACCGTGTTCGTCTACGCGACGAACATCGGGGTCAACGCCGTGTTCGGCTGGGTCGGTGACAAGTGGGGCTGGCGCCGCACGGTGCAGTGGTTCGGCGTGTTCGGCTCCGCCGTGGGCCTGCTGCTCTGGTGGTACGTACCGCAGGCCGTGCCGGCCGGTTCCACCTGGGGTTTCTGGGTCTCCGTCGCGGCCGGCTGCGTGTTCGGCTGCCTGCTCGCCGGGTTCGTCCCGATGGGCGCGATCATGCCCGCGCTGGCACCCGACCACAAGGGAGCCGCGATGGCCATGTACACCACCGCGGCCGGTGGCGCGGCGTTCCTGGGGGCCGCCGTCGTCGCGATCATGCTCGCGCTCGGCACCGGCAACGTCGGTGTCGTGTGGGCCTTCGTCGCCCTCTACGCAGCCGCCTTCGTGATGATGTACTGGCTCGACGTGCCCCGGCGCGCGGAGGACCTGCCGGCGTCGGCCGAGCCCGCCGGAGCGGGTGAGCGGCCATGACCCGGATCTACGACGACCCGGCCGAGTTCGCCGACGACCAGCTCGCCGGGTTCCTCGATCTCTACGCCGACCGGGTCCGAGGGGTGCACGGCGGCGTGATCGCCCACCGCGGTGACGAGCCGCAGGTCGCGGTGGTGATCGGCGGCGGATCGGGGCACTACCCGGCGTTCTGCGGGACGGTCGGCCCCGGCCTCGCGCACGGCGCCGTCGTCGGGAACGTCTTCACCTCGCCCTCGGCCGCCCAGGCCTACTCCGTGGGCCGGGCGGCCGACCAGGGCCGGGGCGTGATCTTCAGCTTCGGCAACTACGCCGGGGACGTGATCAACTTCGGGATCGCGGCCGAGCGGCTGCGGGCCGACGGGATCGACGCCCGGATCGTGGTCGTCACCGACGACGTGGCCTCGGCGTTCGTCGAGTCGAAGCGCCGCGGCATCGCCGGCGACTTCACGGTGTTCAAGGTGATGGGCGCGGCCGCCGCGCAGGGCCGCGACATCGGTGAGGTGGAGCGGCTGGGGCGCGCCGCGAACGCCGCGACCCGCACCCTCGGTGTAGCCTTCTCCGGCTGCACCATGCCCGGCGAGGACGCGCCGCTGTTCACCGTGCCGGACGGGCATCTCGGACTCGGTCTGGGGATCCACGGCGAGCCCGGGATCCGGGACGTGCCGATGCTCCCGGCCCGGGAGCTGGCCGACCTGCTGGTCGACGAGGTCCTCCGGGCCGCTCCGGCGGGCGCGACCGGCCGGGTCGGCGCGATCCTCAACGGCCTCGGGACCACCAAGTACGAGGAGCTGTTCCTGCTCTGGGGGCATGTCGCACGGCGGCTGCGGGGGGCCGGGCTGGAGATCGTCGACCCGGAGGTCGGCGAGCTCGTGACCAGCCTGGACATGGGCGGTTGCTCGCTCACCCTGATGTGGCTCGACGACGAGCTGGAGCGGCTGTGGCGGGCCGACGCCTACACGCCCGCCTACCGGAAGGCGAGCGGGCCGCTGTCGGGCCTGCGGGCCCCGAGCTGTGACGAGCTGGCCGGGGCCGCCGCGGTCGTCACCGCGCCGGAGGCGAGCGCGGCGGCCCGGCGGCTCGCCGGGACCGTCCGCGACGCGCTCGCCGCGGTCGAGACCATGATCCGGGAGCACGAGCACGAGCTGGGCCGGATCGACGCCGTGGCGGGGGACGGTGACCACGGCCGCGGCATGCTCAAGGGCATCACCGCCGCGACGGCGCGGATCGCCGACCTCGGCCCCGAGGTCGGCGGCGGCTGGCTGCTCCAGCAGGCCGGGCAGGCCTGGGCCGAGCGGGCGGGCGGCACCTCCGGTGTCCTCTGGGGGGCGGCCCTGGAGGCGTTCGGCCGGCACCTCGGTGACGTCGCGGACTCCTACCCGGCCGACGCCGTGACCGCCGGTGTCGGTGAGTTCGCGAACACGATCGTGCGGCTCGGTGGTGCCCGGCCCGGTGACAAGACCCTGCTCGACGCGCTGCTGCCCTTCGTCGAGGACCTGGAACGCCGGGTCGCCGCGGGCGACGAGCTGGCCCCCGCCTGGGTCGCGGCCGCCGAGGTCGCGACCCGCAGGGCGCGGGACACCGCGGGCCTGAGGCCACGGATCGGGCGCGCCCGCCCGCTGGCCGAGAAGAGCGTGGGGACGCCCGACGCGGGGGCGACCTCGATGGCACTGATCGTCACCGCGGTGGGACGGGTACTGGAGGAGGACAGGTGAGCGACGCACTGCGCATCGTGGTCGGCGCCGACGACGCCGGCTTCGACTACAAGGAGCGGCTCAAGGCCGATCTGCAGGCCGACGACCGGGTCGCCGAGGTGATCGACGTCGGGGTGGCGGCCGACGGGCACACCGCCTACCCGCACATCGGGGTGGCCGCCGCCAGGATGGTTGCCGACGGAGCGGCCGACCGGGCCCTGCTGGTCTGCGGCACCGGACTCGGCGTGGCGATCTCGGCGAACAAGGTGCCCGGCATCCGCGCGGTGACCGCGCACGACCCGTTCTCGGTGGAGCGTGCGGTCAAGTCCAACAACGCGCAGGTGCTCTGCTTCGGCCAGCGGGTGGTCGGGCTCGAGCTCGCCCGCAAGCTCGCCTCGGACTGGCTGGACCACCGGTTCGACCCCCGGTCGGCGTCGGCGGAGAAGGTCGCCGCCCTGGACGTCTACGACCGCCGGGCAGGTGAGCCGGCCGAGCCGGAGACGGTGGGGACGGACGGCTGATGTTCGATCTGACGGGCAGGGTCGCGCTGGTGACCGGTGCCGCATCCGGGATCGGGGCCGAGGTGGCCGGAGCGCTCGCCGCCCGCGGCGCCGTCGTCGCCGGGGCCGACCTGCGCGCGGACGGTGTCCGCGGGTGCGGATCGGCGCACCGGGTCGACGTCGCCGACCCGGACTCGGCGCGGTCCTGCGTGCAGGAGGTCGCCGACACCCACGGCCGGCTCGACGTGCTGGTCAACTCGGCGGGGATCGCACTGCTCGCACCCGCGTTGGAGCTCGGCGTGCAGGAGTGGCGTCGCACCCTCGACGTGAACCTGACCGGTTCCTGGCTGATGGCGCAGGCGGCCGGGCGGATCATGGTGCAGCAGGGGCACGGCCGGATCGTCAACCTGGCGTCGCAGGCCGCGAGCAGCGGTCTGCAGGAGCACGCGGCGTACTGCGCCTCGAAGGCCGGCATCAACGGGCTCACCCGCACCCTGGCCGTGGAATGGGGGCCGCACGGGGTGACCGTCAACGCGGTCTCACCGACGGTCGTGCTCACCGCGCTGGGCCGCGAGGTCTGGGACAACCCGGCGGGGGACGCGCACCGCGCCGAGATCCCCGCACGGCGGTTCGCCGAGCCGGCCGAGATCGCCGCCGCCGTCGTGTACCTCGCCTCGGCCGAGGCGGCGATGGTGAACGGCGCCGAGCTGAAGGTCGACGGCGGCTTCACCGCCCGCTGAACCGCCCCGGCCCCGGTTCGTGTTCGTCGCCGGGCCGACCCGCGCGGCTCACACCGGGTTCACCTCGGTGGGGTGTCATGGACGACATGGGAACGCTGCTGGTCTCGCTGTCCGGCCTCACCGACGGCGACGACGCCGACCGGGCCCGTGCGGTCTCCTTCGCCGCCGAGCTGGACCGGCGCGGGGTCCCCCTGACCCACCTGGTGCAGCCCCGCGCGGCGGGGCTGCAGCCGCTGCACCGCGGTGACGACCTGGTCCGCTGGATCGCCGGCCGGATCGGCGCCGGTGACGACCTGCTGCTGCACGGCTACGACCACACCGCCGACCCGGTCGGGGCGTGGCAGAACGGATCGGTCCCGCGGATCGGCAGGCGCACCGAGTTCGGCGCGCTGCCCCGGCACGAGGCGCTGCTGCGATTGACCGCCGCGCGCCGCGTGCTCACCGCCACCGGGTTGTCGACCGACGGGTTCGCGCCACCCGGCTGGGTCGCCTCGGCGGGCACCCTCGCGGCGCTGCCCGAACTCGGGTTCGCCCTGTGCGCCGACGAGGCGTCGGTGCGGTCCACGGTCGCCGGCGGCCCGGTGCTGCGGGTGAAGGTGCTGACCTTCCGCCGCTCCGAGCCGTGGTTGCGGGCCGAGCGGGCGACCGGCGGCCGGCGCGCGCTGCAACAGCAGGCGCTGCGCCTGGCACGGCGCACCGGTGTCGTGCGGATCGGACTGCGCGCCAAGGATCTGCGTAAGCCGCACCGGGTCGAGGCCGCACTGGAGGCGATCGACGCCGTGCGTGGCACGGGTGCCGTCGGGTCGGTGTACCGCACGCTGATGTCCGCGGCCGACGCCGCGGCGTGACACCGCAGGCCCACAGGTTGTCCACACTGTGTGTTGCCTGTGGACAACCCCGGTCGCCTGTGGATGGATCAGTGCCGGTACTCGCCGAGCACGCAGAACTCGTTGCCCTCGGGATCGGCCAGGACGGTCCACGGCTGGTCGCCGTGCTGGCCCACGTTGATCCTCGTCGCGCCCAGCATCAGCAGCCGGGCGACCTCCGAGTCGCGGACGCCGTCCGGCCGCAGGTCGATGTGCATCCGGTTCTTCGTCCGCTTGCCCTCCGGCACCGGCACGAAGGTGATCCCCGGTGCGCCACCGCGCGCGGGCCGGATGGAGAACTCCCGCGGCGAGGCCGCCACCACCTCCCAGTCGAGCGCCTCGGCCCACCATCGGCCCAGCCGTTCCGGATCGCGGGCGTCGAGGACCACCTGCTCCCAGTTCATGCCCATCGGACGCATCCCACCGTTGCCCGGCCGGTGGCCGGTGCGGGGGGCGGAGGACCCGCCGGAGCCTGAGCATCGCTGCGGTGCATACGACCAGCATCCCCGGTCCGGCCGCGCTCGTCCGAGCGGGTGATGTGGGTCGTTGCTCACGCGGCGCAGGCGCGGAGGCCACCGCGGGACCCGGCGCCACCGGATCAGCCGGTCGTGTGCGCCCGAAGTACGGCGCGCTCCTCGTCGGCGGTCAGTCCCGACCGGCGGTCGCGGGCCGTCCCCAGCTCCCGCTCCCGCTCCAGTGCGGCGCGCGCCGTCTCGCCGACCGGCCGGGTACCGAGCCCGGCGGCGAAGGAGGCGGTCACGTCCCGGTCGGCGATGCCCCAGTGCGACTCGGGCAGCCACAGCGGCAGCGATCGCGGCCCGGCCCAGATCGCGACGTCCTCGGAGACCAGCGTCTCGGGCGGCACCCGTACCAGGTCGAGGTCCGTGGCCCCGACGGCGTCGGCGACCTGCTCGAGCACCCGGGACAGGGTGGAGCGCGATCCGGTGCCGTCGAAGACGCCGGTGGCGCCGGTCTCCGCGGACCGTACGATCCACTCGGCGAGGTCCCGCACGTCGATGATCTGCATCGGGTGCCCCGGCACGTCCGGGACGACCGCGCGCCCGCCCCGGGCGAACCGCTCGGCCCAGTACCCGAAGCGGTCCGACAGATCACCGGCCCCGCAGATCAGCCCACCGCGCACGATCAGCGCGCGGTCCCCGACCCGGGCCCGCACGGCCTGCTCGCTCGCCACCTTGGCGGCGCCGTAGACGTCCGGGTCGTCGGAGTCCGGATCGGGCTGCTCGTGCAGCGGAGCGAGGGTGGGCTGGTCGACGGTCCCGCCGCGGAGCGACGGGTCGGCGTAGGCGTTGATCGACGAGACGAACGTCCAGTGCGCGGCCCGGTCGGCGAGCACGCCCAGGGCCTCGCGCACCCAGGGCGCCGACATCGTCGCGACGTCGATCACCGCGTCGAACCCCCGCGCGGAGGGCTCCCCGGCCAGTGCCGCCGCCAGCGCACCGGGATCGGAACGGTCCGCCTTCACCGTCGCCGCACCCGGCGGCGGCGCACCGGAGACTCCGCGGGACACGCAGGTCACGACGTGTCCGGCGGCGAGCGCCGCCTCGGCGATCGCACGCGAGAGGAAGACCGTTCCACCGAGCACCAGAATCCGCATACCCGATGGTGGGGCCCGGCACCGCCGGTTGTCATCTCCGCCCCGCCCGGGACGGGGCGGGCCCGCGATACGAACCTCTACGCTGGTCCCGTGGCGAGAGTGGTGGTGGACGTGATGCCCAAGCCCGAGATCCTCGACGTCCAGGGTCAGGCGGTGACCCGGGCGCTCGGCCGGATCGGGGTCTCCGGGGTGAGCGGGGTGCGGCAGGGCAAGCACTTCGAGCTCGAGGTCGACGACACGGTCGACGACGAGACCCTGCACCGGCTCGCCGGTTCGCTGCTGGCGAACCCGGTGATCGAGGACTGGACGGTGACCCGGCTGTGAGCAGCGCGGCTGCGCCGCCGGCAGACGCTGCCGGCCGGCGGGTGGGTGTGATCACCTTCCCGGGCACGCTCGACGACGTCGACGCCGCCCGCGCGGTCCGTCGTGCCGGTGCCGAGGCGGTCCCGCTGTGGCACGCCGATCACGACCTGCGTGGTGTGGACGCCGTCGTCGTCCCGGGCGGCTTCTCCTACGGCGACTACCTGCGGGCCGGCGCGATCGCGTCGCTGGCGCCGATCATGCGGGAGGTCGTCGACGCGGCCGGTCGCGGCCTGCCGGTGCTCGGGATCTGCAACGGCTTCCAGATCCTCTGCGAGGCGCACCTGCTGCCCGGTGCGCTGGTCGCGAACGCCGGCCTGCACTTCCTCTGCCGGGACCTGGTCCTGACCGTCGAGAACGGGCGGACCGCGTGGACCGGTGACTACGCGGCGGGTGCGGAGCTGCTCGTCCCGCTGAAGTCGCAGGAGGGGCGCTACGTGGCCGACGCCGCCACCCTCGACGAGCTCGAGGGCGAGGGCCGGGTGGTGTTCCGCTACCGCGACGGAGCCCCGAACGGCTCGGCGCGTGACATCGCAGGGATCACCAATCCGGCCGGGAACGTCGTCGGGTTGATGCCGCACCCGGAGCACGCCACCAGCACCCTCACCGGCCCGTCGGACGACGGCCTGGGCCTCTTCACCTCGGTGCTCTCGGCGACGGTGGCCGCCGCTTCCTGAACCGCCGACCGGCCGGTCCGTGCTTGCGGGTACGGCCCGGCCGGTGCCTGCGTCCCGCGATTACCCTGGTGCCGTGACGCAGTCCCAGGTGCAGGTCGATTCCGTCTCCCACGCCGCTGCGACGCCCGAGGCGCCGCAGCCCTACCGCGAGCTGGGCCTCAAGGACGACGAGTACGCCCGCATCCGGGAGATCCTCGGCCGCAGGCCCACCGACGCCGAGCTGGCCATGTACTCGGTGATGTGGAGCGAGCACTGCTCGTACAAGTCCTCGAAGGTGCACCTGAGCTACTTCGGCGAGACGACCACCGACGAGATGCGTTCGGTGATGCTCGCCGGGATCGGTGAGAACGCCGGCGTGGTGAGCATCGGCGACGACTGGGCCGTCACCTTCAAGGTCGAGTCGCACAACCACCCGTCCTACGTCGAGCCGTACCAGGGTGCGGCGACCGGGGTCGGTGGCATCGTCCGCGACATCATGGCGATGGGCGCCCGCCCGATCGCCGTCGGCGACCCGCTGCGGTTCGGCCCGATCGACGCCGACGACACCGGGAGGGTGCTGCCCGGCATCGTCGCGGGGGTGGGCGGCTACGGGAACTGTCTGGGTCTGCCGAACGTGGCCGGTGAGGTCGTCTTCGACCCGTCCTACGCAGGGAACCCGCTGGTCAACGCCCTGTGCGTGGGCGCACTGAAGACCGAGGACCTGCACCTCGCCTTCGCCTCCGGCACCGGCAACAAGATCATCCTGTTCGGTGCGACGACCGGTCTCGACGGCATCGGCGGTGTGTCCGTCCTGGCCTCGGAGACCTTCGACTCCGAGAGCGGCGGATCCGGGCGCAAGAAGCTCCCGAGCGTCCAGGTCGGCGACCCGTTCACCGAGAAGGTGCTGATCGAGTGCTGCCTGGAGCTGTTCGCGGCCGGGCTGGTCGTCGGCATCCAGGACCTCGGTGGCGCCGGGTTGTCCTGCGCCACCTCCGAGCTGGCCAGCGCCGGTGACGGCGGCATGCACGTCGACCTCGACGCCGTCCCGCTGCGCGCGACCGGGATGACCGCGGCGGAGATCCTCTCCTCGGAGTCGCAGGAGCGGATGTGCGCCGTCGTGACGCCGGAGAACGTCGAGGCGTTCCTGGCCGTGTGCCGCAAGTGGGACGTGCTGGCCTCGGTGATCGGTGAGGTCACCGACGGGGACCGGCTCGTCATCACCTCCGGCGGGGAGACCGTGGTCGACGTGCCGCCGCGCACCGTCGCCCACGAGGGCCCGGTCTACCGGCGCCCGGTCGCCCGCGACGACGACCGGCAGGACGCGCTCAACGCCGACACCCCGGACCGGTTGCCCCGCCCGGAGACCCCGTCCGAGCTGCGCGCCGAGATCCTGCGGCTGGCCGCCGCGCCGAACCTGGCCAGCCGCTCCTGGGTCACCGAGCAGTACGACCGCTACGTGCGCGGCAACACCGTCGCCGCGCACGGTGCCGACGCCGGGATCGTGCAGGTCGACGAGGAGACCGGTCGCGGTATCGCGGTGGCCACCGACTGCAACGCCCGGTTCGTCGCACTCGACCCGTACACCGGTGCGCAGCTCGCGCTCGCCGAGGCCTACCGCAACGTCGCCACCTCCGGTGCGGTGCCGCTGGCCGTCACCGACTGCCTGAACTTCGGCTCGCCGGAGGACCCGCACGTCATGTGGCAGTTCCAGCAGGCCGTCCGTGGTCTCGCCGATGCCTGCGCGGTCCTCGGTACGCCCGTCACCGGTGGCAACGTGAGCTTCTACAACCAGACCGGTACGACCGCGATCCT
The DNA here is from genome assembly GCF_040659795.1 of Pseudonocardia sp. NPDC049635. NCBI lineage: Bacteria > Bacillati > Actinomycetota > Actinomycetes > Pseudonocardiales > Pseudonocardiaceae > Pseudonocardia > Pseudonocardia sp. NPDC049635. Next base: position 107,501 of record NZ_JBFAON010000007.1, on the reverse strand, counting down.
GCCCACCCCCGTCGTCGGGGTGCTCGGCGTGATCGACGACGTGAGCACGGCGGTCCCGTCCGGGTTCGCCGGTTCCGACGGCGACGTCGTGGTCCTGCTCGGCACGACCGGTGCCGAGTTCGGCGGGTCGGAGTGGGCGCACGAGGTGCACGGCCACCTCGGCGGCCGTCCGCCCGCTGTCGACCTGGAGCACGAACGGCGCCTCGCCGGGCTGCTCGCCGCAACGGCCGCGGACGGCGCGCTCACCGGCAGCCACGACCTCTCCGACGGCGGGCTCGCCCAGGGCCTGGTCGAGGCGGCGCTCGCCGGGAACCGGGGCGCCCGGATCGACCTCGCCGGCGTGCACGACGACACCTTCGTCGCGCTGTTCGCCGAGTCCGCCGGACGGGTGCTGGTCACCGTCGATGCGGCGACCGCCGACGCCTTCCTCGCCCGCGCCGCGGAGGCCGGTGTCCCGGCCGCGCGGATCGGCGAGACCGGTGGGACGCGGCTGGACCTCGGCGACGCGGTCGGCGGACTCGGGCTGGACGAGCTGCGGGCCGCCTGGGAGGCGACCCTGCCCGCCCGGTTCGGCCCCGTCGCCGTGTGAGCGGCGTGGTCGTGACCGCCGCGCTGCACGACTGGCTCGACGGCGGCCCGGAACCGGACCGGGCCGCCCGCAAGGCCGCGGTGAAGGAGTCGCTGGCCGAGCTGGCGCGTCGGGCCCCCGGGCACAGCGTCGAGGTACGGGTGCCGCCGTTCGGTGCCGTTCAGTGCATCGACGGGCCGCGGCACACCCGCGGCACCCCGCCCAACGTCGTGGAGACCGATCCGCGGACCTGGATCGCGCTCGCACTGGGGCGCACGTCCTGGCCGGACGCCGTCGCCGGCGGTTCGCTCCGGGTGTCCGGTTCGCGGGCCGCGGAGGTGGCGGCACTGCTGCCGGTGTCCGGTTCGCGGAGTGACCCTCCTCCCCGAAACTGAAGGAACCTGCTGTTGCGGCGTACGATCACGAACTGGTCCCGGTACGCCGCCAGCCGAGGAGCGCCGCGTTGAGTTCCGTCCGGAACGAGCACGTCAGCCCTGCCCCCACAGCCGAGTCCGTCGCCGCTCCCGAACCCGAGGAGACCGGCCCCCGCGAGGAGTGCGGGGTCTTCGGTGTCTGGGCACCGGGCGAGGACGTCGCGAAGATGTCGTACTACGGCCTCTACGCGCTGCAGCACCGCGGCCAGGAGGCCGCCGGCATCGCCGTGTCCGACGGGACCCGGATGGTGGTGTTCAAGGATCTCGGCCTGGTCAGCCAGGTGTTCGACGAGCAGACGCTGTCCTCGCTGCGCGGTCATCTCGCGGTCGGGCACTGCCGTTACTCGACCACCGGTGCGACCACCTGGGAGAACGCCCAGCCGACGTTCCGCACCACCGTCACCGGCTCCGGCATCGCCCTGGGGCACAACGGGAACCTGGTCAACACGGCCGAGCTCCGCGAGGCCGTCGCGCGGCTGGAGACCCGCAACCGTTCCGGATTGCGCGCCACCACCGACTCCGACCTGGTCGCTGAGCTGCTCGCCGCCGAGGCCGCGGACCTCGGCGTCTTCGAGGCCGCGCTGCGGCTGCTGCCGCGGCTGCGCGGCGCGTTCTCGCTGGCCTTCGCCGACGAGACGACGCTGTTCGCGGCCCGCGACCCGCAGGGGGTGCGGCCGCTGGTGCTGGGCCGGCTGGAGCGCGGCTGGGTGGTCGCGTCCGAGACCGCCGCGCTGGACATCGTCGGCGCCTCGTTCGTCCGCGAGGTGGAGCCCGGGGAACTCATCGCGATCGACGCCGACGGCATCCGCAGCGAACGCTTCGCCGCGCCGGAGCCGAAGGGCTGCGTGTTCGAGTACGTCTACCTGGCCCGGCCGGACACCCAGATCGTCGGTCGCTCGGTGTACGACACCCGGGTGGAGATCGGCCGCAGGCTGGCCGAGGAGCACCCGGTCGACGCCGACCTGGTCATCCCGGTCCCGGAGTCCGGCACCCCCGCCGCGATCGGCTACGCGCAGGGCTCCGGCATCCCCTACGGCCAGGGCCTGGTGAAGAACGCCTACGTGGGCCGCACCTTCATCCAGCCCAGCCAGACGATCCGCCAGCTCGGCATCCGGCTGAAGCTGAACCCGCTGCGCACCGTGATCCGCGGGAAGCGGCTCGTCGTCGTCGACGACTCGATCGTGCGCGGCAACACCCAGCGGGCCCTGGTCCGGATGCTGCGCGAGGCCGGCGCCCTCGAGGTGCACGTGCGGATCGCGTCGCCGCCGGTCCGCTGGCCCTGCTTCTACGGCATCGACTTCGCCAGCCGCGCCGAGCTGATCGCCAACGGCGCCGACCCCGAGGGCGTCCGCCGCTCGATCGGCTCGGACTCCCTCGGATACGTCTCGGTGGAACAGATGGTGGCCGCCTCCGAGCAGCCGCGCTCGCGGCTGTGCTGCGCCTGTTTCGACGGGGACTACCCGATCCCGCTCCCCGAGGAGGCGAAGCTCGGCAAGCACCTCCTCGAGGACGTCCCGTCCGCCGAGCACGCCCGGAGCGCGCCCGCCCCGCTGCCGGTCGGATACGGTGCGGGTGAGGTGCTGTCGAGGCCCTAGGGCCCGACCGCACCCCGCGACGCCCCCGACACACACCCCGTACTGGAGAACCGACCCATGCCCTCGACCGAGCCCGGCCCCGCCAGCTACGCATCGGCGGGGGTGGACATCGATGCGGGGGAGCGGGCGGTCGAGCAGTTCCGCCCGTTCGCGGAGAAGGCCACCCGGCCCGAGGTGATGGGTGGCATCGGCGGGTTCGCCGGGCTGTTCGCCGCCAAGTTCGGCAAGTACGCCGAGCCGGTGCTGGCGGCGTCGACCGACGGCGTCGGCACCAAGGTCGCGATCGCGCAGGCGATGGACAAGCACGACACCATCGGTCAGGACCTGGTCGCGATGGTCGTCGACGATCTCGTCGTGTGCGGTGCGGAACCGCTGTTCCTGCAGGACTACATCGCCGTCGGCAAGCTCGTCCCCGAGAAGGTCGCCACCCTGGTCCGCGGCATCGCCGAGGGTTGCGAGCAGGCCGGCTGCGCGCTGCTGGGCGGCGAGACCGCCGAGCACCCCGGCCTGATGGACGCCGGCGGTTACGACCTGTCCGCCACCGGCGTCGGCATCGTGGACGCCGAGAAGATGCTCCGCCCGGAGCGGGTCCGGCCCGGCGACGTGCTGGTGGCGCTCGGGTCGTCCGGCCTGCACTCCAACGGCTACTCGCTGGCCCGGCACGTGCTGCTGGACATCGCCCGGTTGCCGCTGGAGGGTGAGCTGGAGGAGTTCGACCACTCGCTCGGTGAGGAGCTGCTCGTCCCGACCCGGATCTACGCCAAGGACTGCCTGGCGATCACCGCCGAGACCGGTGTCCGCACCTTCTCGCACATCACCGGTGGCGGGCTGGCCCGGAACCTGGAGCGGGTGCTGCCCGACGGCCTCGCCGCGACCGTGGAGCGCGGATCGTGGACCCCGGCGCCGGTGTTCAAGCTGATCCAGGGCCGCGGCCGGGTGGAGCGGGCGGAGATGGAGAAGACCTTCAACATGGGTGTCGGCATGGTCGCGGTCCTGCCGCCCGAGGACGTCGACCGCGCGCTCGCCGTGCTCACCGCCCGGCACGTGCCGGCCTGGATCCTCGGCGAGGTGTCCCGGATCGGCGACGTCGAGGGAGCGGACTCCGGCGGGATCGGCGCCCGGGTGCAGCTGCGCGGGGAGCACCCCCGCTTCTGAGCGGGGTCAGCGCGCCGCCGCGGACCGGTCGTTCGGGCGGTGCGACTCCCGCAGCATCGGTGGGTGCAGCATGGTGGCGGGTCCCCGCCGGAACAGCCGGGGCGGGCGCCCACGACCACCGGTGACCAGCGTCGCCGTCGGCACCAGGAAGCCCTCGGTGGACGTCACCTTCCGCTGGAAGTTCCGCGGATCCAGCGACGCGTCCCAGACCGCCTCGTAGACCCGGCGGAGGTCGGAGACGGTGAACTCCGGCGGGCAGAACGACGCGGCCAGTGTCGTGTACTCGAGCTTGGACCGGGCCCGCTCGACGCCGTCGGCGACGATCCGGTCGTGATCGAAGGCGAGCGCCGGGACGGCGTCGACCGGCCACCACGCCGACGCGGCGGCCCCTCCGCCCGGTGTCGGCTCCGGCATGTCCGGGACGAACGCCAGGTAGCCGACGGACAGCACCCGGCCGCGCGGGTCCCGGTCCGGTGCGGCGTAGCTCGCGAGCTGCTCCAGGTGGCCGACGACGGCGTCCCCGGTCGCGGCCCCGGTCTCCTCGCCGAGCCGGCGGCTGGCGGTGTGCACCAGGTCCTCCTCGGGGCGCACGAAACCGCCCGGGAGGGCCCACTCGCCGAGGAACGGCTGCTCCCCGCGCTCGATCAGCAGCAGGTGCAGCTGGTCCGACCGGACCGTGAGCACGACGAGATTGACGGCGACGGCGAAGAGGTTGCCGCGCATGTCGTGAACACCTCGGACAGGACGGGGACCGGTGAGCGCGCCCCTGCCGGGAACGCGTTGGTGATCTTGCCCTATCCGGCCGGTCGGGCGAAACCGCCCGGTACGACCGGCGTAGCGCTCGCAGCGGCGAGCGGATCAGGAGTGGACGCGCACGTGATGGCGCCCGGTCGGGGACCGGGGTCCCGACCGGGCGCCGGTGCGCGGATCAGCGGCGAGGGTGGTCGTCCTCGTCGTTGTACTTGGCGGCGAGGTCGGCGTACTCGCCGTACTCCTCATCGCCGTTGTCGGTAGTAACCGCCGTCCCGCTCCCGATCTCGCGCTGCAGCGCGTCGAGATCCATCGCGGGGGAGCTGTACTTGAGCTCGCGGGCCACCTTCGTCTGCTTGGCCTTGGCTCGTCCGCGCCCCATGGCTGGTCCCCCTTACAACAGGGAAGGGGCGGCCCGGTCACCTGACACGACCCGGCGGCCCCTCTCGTCTCATCAATGTCGTGGGACCAACCGTACCCTGCTCACCCGGGGGCGTGCGATGCGGCACCGCCGTCGTCACAGGTGCGGGTCCGTGGAGGTCCCTCCGGCGAGGCCTCGTGTCCGCCTCCCGCTCCCTCGGCCGGGTGGCGGGCGACTCCGCAGGTCAGCTGCGGCGACCCGGCCCGCCCCCGGCGCGCTCCCGGGCCGCCCGGCCGGGTGGTGGGCGGTCCGGGTCCGGCTCGTAGGAGTCCGGGTCGATCGTGACGGGGGACACTCGGTCGTCGATGCCCGCGGTCAGTTCCGCGTCCACCGGGACCGAACGCTTCACCAGGGCCAGCGCGATCGGACCGAGCTCGTGGTGCTGGACCACTGTGCCGACCCGGCCGACCACGCGACCGTCGCGGTGCACCGGGTCCCCGGTGCGCGGCAGGTCCTCGTCGCCGGCGTCGAGATGCAGCAGCACCTGGCGGCGCGGCGGGCGCCCCAGGTTGGCCACCCTGGCGACCGTCTCCTGCCCGCGGTAGCAGCCCTTCGTCAGGTGCACCGCCGGTCCGATCCAGCCGACCTCGTGCGGGATCGTCCGCTCGTCGGTGTCACGGTGCAGTCGCGGGGCGCGGGACTCGACCCGCAGCGCCTCGAACGCGATCGTCCCGGCCGCACGCGCCCCGGCCGCGGTGAGCGCGGACCACCAGGTGCCGCGCTCCTCGCGCGGGACGACGACGTCGGCCGCGTCCTTGCCCGGCCACGGCGTGCGCCGCACGAACCCGCCGTCCGGCAGCCCGGCCACGCCGTGCGGTGCGGGCGGGACCGGCAGGCCGGCCCGTTCGAGCACGTCCGCTACGTCCGGGCCGACCACGGTGAACACGGCCAGCTCGGTCGTGGCGTCGCGTGGCTCGACCTTCGACCAGAACACCATCTTGCGCAGGTAGTCCAGCAGTGCCGCACCCTCACCGGGCTCGGTGTCGAGGTACACGGTGTCGTCGGTGGCGGCGACGCCCATGTGGTGCAGGACCCGGCCCTGCACGTCGAGCACGAGCGCCTCGGTGCCGGTGCCCGGTGGCAGCTCGCTCACGTGCTGGGTCAGCAGCAGGTGCAGCCAGGACAGCCGCTCCTCGCCGGTGACCGCGAGCACGTCGCGGTGGCTGCGGTCGACGGCGGCCGCTGAGCGGGCCATCGCACGCTGCTCGGCCGGCGGGTCGCCGTGATGGGCGGGGACGGCCGCGTCGGTGTCGGTGTTGGTGTCGGTGTCTGTGGCTGTGCCGGTGGCTGTGCTGGTGCTTGCGTCGACGCTGGGGCTGCTCGCGCTGCCGCCGGCGATCGGCTCGGCTGCGCCTGCTGCGCCCGCCGGTGCGGTTCCGTCGGGGCCCTCGGGTGTCGTCTGCGGTCCGGTCGTGCTCACCGGTCTCCCTTCGCGGCAGCCGGTGTCACCGGGGCCGCGTCGTCGTGCTCGGCGTGGTGCTGGCGGTGGTGCCGGCTGTCGTGCCGGACGTCGGGCCGGGGCCCGCCGCGGTGATCGGCGTCGTCCGACGCGCAGTCGGCACAGGTCCCCGACAGTGCCACGTGAGTCGCGTCCAGATGGAAACCCCGGTCCGCGAGGGTGTGTTCAGCCACACCGGACAGCAGCTCCGCCGGCACCTCGTCGACCCGGCCGCAGCGGTGGCACACCAGGTGCACGTGGCGGTGCCGGTGCTCGGAGTAGGTCGGCGCCCCGTGCCCCAGGTGGGTGTGCCGGACGACGCCGAGATCCTCGAGCAGGTCCAGCGTGCGGTAGACGGTCGTGATGTTGACGGCGGGCGCCGTGGCCTGGACGTGGGTGCAGACCTGCTCGGGTGTGGCGTGCCCCAGCTCGCGCACCGCGTCCAGGACGAGTTGGCGTTGGGGGGTCATCCGCAGACCGCGCTTGTGCAGCGTGCCCTTCAGCGAGGAGTCCACAGGGTGATGGTATTCGTTCCGGCCGGTACGCTGCGATCGCGAGGACGGTAGCCGCGCATCATGTCACGGGGGCGTCCCTCGCGGGGGACGCCACGCCGGTGGGTGATCATTGCGGGCCGCGGCGTTCGCCGTGGCGGTGCTCGCGTGGCTACCCTGACCGGCGGGGTCGGACCGGTGCCGCCGGTGCGCGGACCTCGCAGTGGTGTCTCACCGGCACTGCGCCGGACGAACTGTGAGGAGTGAGCGATGACGGCAGACGGGGCGGACCGCCCGGGCGGTTCCCCGCGGTTCGACGTCGTGCTCCGCGGATATGACCGCAGGCAGGTCGACGAGCACATCGTCGGTATGCAGCGGGTGATGGCCCGGATGCGGGCCGACATCGACGCGCTGCGTGCCCGGCCGGTGCCACCGATGCCGGTGCCGCCGCCCGGTGGGTTCGTCGGGCCGCCCATGCCGCCCGGGCCGCCCGGCCCGCCGCGGCAGGGCCCGCCGCGGCCCGTGCCGCCGCCGCCAGGGCCCGGCCCCGAGCCGGACCGGCACACCGGGTCCGACCACTTCTCCGACCGTATGCAGGCGATCCTGCAGAAGGCGGAGGAGGAGGCCGAGGAGATCCGGGCCAAGGCGAAGGCCGACGCCGAGCGGGTCACGGCCGAGGCGCGCAAGCAGGTCGACCGGGCCCGGGCGGACGCCGACCGGGCCCGTGAGCAGGGGGACAAGCTCCGTGCCGAGGTCGCCGAGCTCGCCCGGCGCCGGGACGAGCTGCGGACGGGCCTGGGGAAGCAGGCCGGTGCCCCGGCCGAGCGCGCCCGGCCCGACAGCCGGCCGGTCCCGGCGAAGCCCGAGGGTTCGGAGGAGGCGGCTCGTCCCGAGCCGGGCGTCCGTTCCGGGACGGGTGAGTCCCGCAACGGCGCGGCGCAGCCGGGTCGTCCGGGTTCCGGGGCCGCGCCGCAGCCGGCCCAGAAGGAGCAGCCCGCCGCCGCTGCGCAGCAGGGGCAGCAGCCCGGCCGCGGGCCGGGGGCGCCGCAGTCCCCGTCCGGGGTGAACGGCGCCCGCCCCGCCGCTGCACAGCAGGGCGAGCCGGTTCCGTCCTCGCCTTCCCCCGTGTCGTCCTCGTCGCTGTCCTCACCGCCGTCGTCACCCCCGCGGCCCGGTCCGCGCCCGCAGTCCGGCCCCGGCCGCAGCGACTCCGGCTCGCAGGCCCGCCCGCAGGGGCGGCCCGCGGGCCCGCCCGACGCCGCGAAGCCGGCCGGTGGAGCCGGACAGCAGGGTTCCGCCCCGCAGACCAGGCCGGGGCAGGCCGGTGGGTGGAGCCAGACCGTCCGGCCCGAGCGGTCGGACCAGCCGGGCTCGGCCCCGCAGGGCCAGGGCAGCGGCTCCGGTCAGCAGAGCCGGCCCGGCCACGGGCAGCAGGGCCCCGGCGCGGGGCCCCGGCCGTCGCCGGCGCCGCGCCCCGGGGCGGCGCCGCCCGCGCAGTCGGCGCAGGATCAGGGTGCCGAGCGGACCGCCGCCGTACGCCCGGGTGGTGAGGAGTCCGAGCCCGAGCCCGCCGAGCTGTTCCGACCGGCGTCCGACGCCCGTCCGCCCGCCCCGGCGGCGGCCGCCGTGCCGCGTCAGGACGGGAAGGGCGGGTCCGAGAAGGACGCCGAGAAGACCGTCGCGGTCGGCGCCGTCCGCCGTTCCGGTGACACTCCATCGGATGGTTCGGAGAAATCCGGATCGGAGCCGGATAAGGCTCCGTCCGCGAGGTCCGGGTCCGAGTCGGACGCGCCGACGACGGCCAACCCGGCGGCGGCCCGTGGCGGCGGCCAGGGCGAGCCGGAGCCGCGACGGAACGGCTCCGGTCAGTCCGGCAACGGTCAGGGCGGTCTCGGCGGCGGATCGGAGTCCGCGGAGAAGGCCGGTGGCCGACCGGCCAACGGCAAACCCACCGGTTCGCACGGTGGTACGAACGGCCCTGCCGACTCCGCCCGGCCGAGCGCTGCGCAGCCCTCGTCGGGGACGCGCAGCACCTGAGGTTGCACGCACCCGGGCCCGGGCCCCTTTAGGGTCCGGTTCCATGCAGCTCGGCTCGGTCACGGTTCCGCCCCTCGCGCTCGCCGCGGTGCTGGGCGCGGTGGTGCTGCTCGTGGTCTGGATCCTCCGGGGAGCGTGGGGGGCCCGCCGTGGGCCGGCGCACCTGCCCGTTGCGCCGCCCGCTGCGACCGGTTCGCAGCCGTGCGCCGAGGACTGGACCGGGGAGTCGGCGGGCGGTCCGGCGGATCCGCCGCCGCCCGCCCGTCCGCGGACCGTCGCTGACATCGTCGCGGAGCGGCGGATCGACACCTCCGCGGAGCGGCGGGTCGGCACTTCCGCGGAGCGGCGGGTCGGCACTTCCGCGGAGCGGCGGGTCGGCACTTCCGCGGAGCAGCGGGTCGACACCTCCGCGGAGTGGGACGTGCACACCCCTGCCGGGCCGGGCGTCGACACCGGCCCGCTCCCCGGCCTCCCGGTACCGTCCGCCGGCGCGGTCCCCGGTCACGCCTCCGGGCCGGCTCCCGCCGCGCACGACGGGCCCGGCCGGCACGCCCGGGAGACGGACCGGGGCAGCCTGCTCGACGAGCTGTTCGCACCCGCGGACGAACGGCCCGACGAGGCCACACGGGCCCGTACCCGCCCTGCTCCGGTGAGCCATGACCGGCCGCAGGACGAGACCGCCCCGCAGGCCCGGCGGCACGGGAGCGCCGTGGAGCAGACCCGTCCGTCGGGGTCCACGAACCCGCCCGCGGCCACGACGAGGCAGACCGACCGCGACGAGGGGCGCCGGGCCACCGGGTGGCGGGCGCCGGAGCCGGGCCCGGCCACCGTCGACGGGTCGGCCGCGGGCAGCGCGGCCCGGTCACAGCCGGGCGTCGGTCGTGCGGCGGCTGCTGCGGGCGGGCCGAGGGAGCGGTCCGCGGACCCGGACGATGTCAGGCAGGGGGCGGCCGGCCCGGTCTCGCGCCTGCACATCGCCGGCGAGCACCCGGGGGGATCTGACCCGGAGGAGTCGCCCGACGAGCGGCCGGCCGGCGGACCGTCCGTCACCGGGCCGCCTGCCACGGAAACGTCCGGTGAGTCGTCACGCACCGACGCACCGGTCACCGGTCTGCCGGTTTCCCGGATCGGCGAGGAGGGTGTGCCCGGGGCCGGTGATCTCACCGCGGCACCGCTGCCGCCCTGGTCCACCGAACGCACGGTGCCGGCCCACGAGGACCTGCCGAGCGCGGAGCAGCCGGGTGAGCGGTACGGGGACCGGGCCGGACCGGTACCGCCACCTGTGTCCGAGCCGGTGTCCCGCGCCGTGCAGCAGGCACTCGCGGCGCGGGCCGTCCAGCGGGCGCGGATGCGCCGGGACGGTGCCGACCCCGATCTCCCCGACACCGGTCGGGGTGAGCAGCAGGAACTCCCGCTGTCGGTGGTGCCCTCGGTGCCCGGTGACGAGGACGCGCGGGACCGGCTGCTCGCGGTGCTGATCGCCGACCCGGCCCGCGCCGTCGACGCCACCCGCACCCTCGACGACTCGCAGCACCGGATCGAGGAGCTCGGCGACGTGCTGCGCCGCCGTCGCGCCGAGCTGGCCGGCGCCGTCCGGCACCTCAGCGAGTGCGGCCTCGATCCGGCCCAGATCGGGCGGCTCGCCGGTATGGCACCGGCCGATGTCCGGACCATCCTGGACGGCGAGGACGCAGGCCGCTGAACAACCGCCGGCCGCCTCAGCCGATCACGGTGAACCGCACCCGGGTGCCGGGTGTCGCCTGGGCCAGGAGCGGGAGGTCGTCGGTCTCGACCACCGCGATCACCGGGTAGCCGCCGGTCGTCGGATGGTCGGCCAGGAACACCACCGGCGGCCCCTCCGGCGGTGCCTGCACGGCACCGGTCACCATGCCCTCGCTGCGCAGCTCGCGGTCCCGCGTGTCGGGATGCCGGGCGGGCGGCGGCCCGTCGAGCCGCACCCCGATCCGGTTGCCGTCGGCCGACACCGTCCACACCGGACGGGTCAGGGCCTCCCGCGAGTTGCTGAACCAGTCGTCCCGGGGGCCGAGCCGGACCCGTAGGCGCACCGTGTCCGGCGGCACCGAGACCGGGACCGGACCGCAGGCGGGGAGCTCAGCGGGCCGATCCGCGACACGCAGCCGGTCCCCGTCGGCGAGCACGGCGGGGCCGAGCCCGGACAGCAGATCGGTGCTGCGGCTCCCCAGCACCGCAGGCACGTCGATCCCGCCCGCCACGGCGAGATAGACGCGCAGTCCGGCCACCGGTGCTCCGACCTCCAGCACGGCGCCGTCGGGGAGATGCACCGCGGCATGCGATTCCGCGGGCCTGCCGTCCACCCGTACCGGGGCGGGTGCACCGGTCACCGCGACGACGTGGCCTCCGTGGGCGCGCAACCGCAGGCGTCCTCCCAGCAGCTCCAGGCCGGCCGCGCCGGCGTCGTTGCCGACCAACCGGTTCCCCAGCTCGTAGGCGGGCCGGTCGAGCGCGCCGGACGGCGGCACCCCCAGGTGCGCGTTGCCCGCCCGTCCGCGGTCGGTGACGAGCGCCTGCGGGCCGGCGGAGAGGACCTGCAGGACGATCCGGTCGGCGCTCACCGGGCCTCGAAGCGCACCCGGTCGCCCGGGGTGAACAGCGCGGGACGTTCGGCGGCCGGATCGAACAGGACGGTGTCGGTGCGCCCGATCAGGCGCCAGCCACCGGGGGAGCGCCGCGGGTACACACAGCTGTAGACATCGGCGATCCCGACCGAGCCGGCCGGGACCGCGGTCCGTGAGCTCTCCAGCCGTGGCTGCTGCAGCGGCTCGGGCAACCCGGACAGATAACCGAAACCGGGGGCGAAGCCGCAGAAGTCCACCGTGTACTCCGCGCCGCTGTGCAACGCGACCGCCTCGTCCCGGGAGATCCCCGCGGTGTCCGCGACGAGATCAAGGTCGGCGCCGTCGTAGTGGACCGGGATCGTGTGCAGGACACCGGTACCGCTGATCCCGTCGCGGGGGTCCGCGCCGGCCGCGGTGGCCCGGACGCGGTCCAGGGAAGCGCCCGGCGCGACCTCGACGAGCACGGTCCGCGCGGCGGGAACGAGCTCGGTGACCTCGGTCAGGCCGGCGGCCCGCACGGCGTCGACGATCGCGGCCACCTCGGCGGCGGATCCCACCTCGAACAGCAGCGCCCGGTTCCCGCACGGGCGGACGACGGCGTCCACCTAGCCGACCACGCGGTGCAGCAGCGCCGAGATGTGTGGCTGCATCGGCTGGCCGACCATCGCCCGCTCGTCGACGTAGGCGAGGTCGCCCTGGTTCACCAGGCCGTAGAGCCGCTTCGCCGCGGTGACCTCCTTCGCCGACGGGGTGCGGGCGATCGCGTCGGTCTCGATCTGCCAGGACCGCATGTCACCCTTCGGTCCGTAGTAGACCTCGACGACGCCGGTGTGGTGGGCGATCAGCACCTCGACCGAACCGTCCGGCTGCGGCCGCCAGAAACCGGTCTCGCGGGCGGCCTGCCGGATGACCCCGCCGTCGGGGTCGAGCAGCCAGGCCCGCGATTCGTAGGACAGGAACGGGCGCCCGTCGTGGGCGAAGGTGATCTGCTGTCCGAAGTGGAACGGGCCGTCGATGGTCGGGTAGACCACCTCGCCGGTGCCCCGCCAGGTGCCGACGAGCGGAAGCAGGCCCAGGCAGGCCTCGTTCAGGTCGGGGCCCTGGCGGAGGTTGGCGGTGTCGTCGTCGACCGGGAGGTCGGGCCACTGCGGCCGGTTGCGTTGCGGCGAGTCCGGCGCGGCGTTGGCGGGGCCGGAGATGGTGGTCTGCAGCTGCTCGTCGTCGGGATCGGTCACGAGTCGCGCTCCTCGGTGTGGTCGTCGGCGGCGTCGTCCGGGACGGGACGGTCCGTGCGCCCGGGATCCGGTGCGGCGGCGGGGTCGACGACGAACAGGCGCCGGAGCAGCCACCCGGCCCAGGCGGCGGTCCCCGCGGACAGGGCGATCAACAGCCCGGTGGAGAACCAGTGCACGACGCGCCAGCCTACCGAAGCGCCGGTGGGGAACCCGCCGGGCGTGCCGGGCCGCCGGGGCGGCCGCGCACCGGAGCGCGTCGCCCGGTGCGAGTGCATCATGCAGGATGCATTCTTCACTCATTCGGGTGTGATGCAACTCGCTGACGCGTTCGTATGTTGTGGTTCCGCCGGTTTCGGCACGACCCACGACCACGACCACGACCACGACCACGACCACGACCACGACCACGACCACGACCACGACGAGGTGGACCATGGCGCTCGCCGACGCGACCGCACGATTCCTGGCCCAGATGGCGGAGAGCGGGGCCGCACCGCTGCACGAGATGACCCCGGCAGAGGCTCGCGAGCTCGGTGGGGCACTGCGGGACATGTACGGCGAGGGCCCCGAGGTGGCCCGGTGCACCGACGAGGCGATCCCGGTCGACGGGGGCACCATCACAGCCCGGGTCCTGCTGCCGGAGGACCCGCGCGCAGTGAGATCGTCTACTACCACGGTGGCGGCTGGGTGATCGGCTCGCTCGACGAGTTCGAGACGCTCGGGCGGAACCTGGTGGCCCGTACCGGCGCCGCGGTCGTGCTGGTCGACTACCGGCTGGCGCCCGAGCACCGCTACCCGGTCGCGGTCGAGGACTCCTGGGCCGCGTTGCGCTGGACCGTCGACCACTTCGCGGCGCAGGGCCTGCAGCTGCCGCTGATCGTCGCCGGGGACAGCGCGGGCGGCAACCTCGCCGCGATCATGGCACAGCGGGCGAAGGCCGAGGGCGGACCGGAGATCTCGCTGCAGGTCCTGATCTACCCGGTCACCGACGCCGACGTCGACAACGTCAGCTACACCGACCCGTCCAACCAGCTCATGCTCAGCCGCGACTCGATGATCTGGTTCTGGGACCACTACGCACCGGACACCGCCGCCCGCTCCCGGCCCGACGCGTCGCCGCTGCAGGCGACCGACCTGTCCGGTCTGCCGCCCGCGGTCGTGCTCACCGCCGAGCACGACGTACTGCGCGACGAGGGCGAGGCCTACGCCGAGAAGCTGCGCGCCGCAGGCGTCCCGGTGCAGAGCCGCCGGTTCGAGGGCCAGATGCACGGCTTCTTCACCTTCGTCAACGTCCTGCCCGGCTCGGCGGCCGGTCTGGACTACGTCGCCGAGCAGGTCGAGCAGCACCTGGCCGGCCGCTCACAGCCGGCCTGAACCCGTCCCCGCCCACCCCGTCGGCACGACAGCGCTCCCCACGCCGTACCGCACTCCGATCTGCAACGACGCACGTCAGGAGCAAGCATGAGCAACGAACGGACCGTGGACGCCGTCATCGTCGGCGCCGGACTCGCCGGTCTCTACCAGCTGTACCGGCTGCGCGAACAGGGACTGAGCACCCGGGTCTTCGAGGCCGGCGACGGTGTCGGCGGCACCTGGTACTGGAACCGGTACCCGGGCGCCCGCTGCGACGTCGAGAGCCTCTCGTACTCCTACTCGTTCTCGCCCGAGCTGGAACAGGAATGGGAGTGGACCGAGCGCTACCCCAGCCAGCCCGAGATCCTGAGCTACATCGAGCACGTCGCCGACCGCTTCGACCTGCGGCCCGGGATCACCTTCAAGACCAGGGTCGTCTCGGCGGTGTTCGACGAGGCCACCAACCGCTGGCGGGTGGACACCGACACCGGTGAGACCGTCGACGCCCAGTACCTGATCATGGCGACCGGATGCCTCTCCCGGGCCAAGGACATCGACATCCCGGGGATCGCCGACTTCCAGGGCGCGACCTACCACACCTCGCGCTGGCCACGGGAGGGTGTGGACTTCACCGGCAAGCGGGTCGCCGTGATCGGTACCGGATCGTCCGCGGTGCAGTCGATCCCGGTCATCGCGGAGCAGGCGGCCGAGCTCACCGTGTTCCAGCGCACACCGGCCTACTCGCTGGCTGCCCGCAACCGTCCGCTGGAACGGTCCGAGATCGACGCGATGAAGGCCGACTACCGCAACTGGCGACAGGCACAGCGCACCTCCGGATTCGGTGTACCGGTCGAGCTGGCCACCAAGTCCGCTCACGAGGCGACCGAGGCCGAACGGAACGCCCGGTACGAGGCGGGCTGGCGGGAGGGCAACCTCGTCTCCATCCTGGCCGGATACACCGACACCCTCACCGACGCCGCCGCGAACGAGACCGCCGCGGAGTTCGTCCGGCAGAAGATCCGGGAACGGGTCGCGGACCCGGAGGTGGCCGAGATGCTGTGCCCGCGCACCTACCCGTTCGGTACCAAACGGCCGTGCCTGGACACCGGCTACTACGAGACGTTCAACCTGCCGCACGTCTCACTCGTCGACATCAGGCGGACACCGCTCGTGGAGGTGACCACCTCCGGGGTGCGCACCTCCGAACGTGAGTACGAGTTCGACGTCATCGTGTTCGCGACCGGGTTCGACGCCATGACCGGCGCCCTCGAGGCGATCGACATCCGGGGCCGCGACGGCCTGCTGCTGCGGGAGAAGTGGGCGGAAGGTCCGCGCACCTACCTCGGACTGGCCGTCGCCGGGTTCCCCAACCTGTTCACCATCACCGGCCCCTCCAGCCCGTCGGTGCTGTCGAACATGATCGTGTCCATCGAGCAGCACGTCGACTGGATCACCGACTGCATCGTCGCACTCCGGGAACGGGCGATCCCCGCGATCGAGGCGACGGTGGAGGCGGAGGACCAGTGGGCCGCCCACGTCGAGGAGGTCGGCAACGCGACCCTCTACCCGACGGCCGACTCCTGGTACATGGGATCGAACGTGCCCGGCAAACCGCGGGTGTTCATGGCCTACATCGGTGGGGTCGGGTTCTACCGCGAGCAGTGCGATGCGATCGCCGCCGACGGGTACCGCGGATTCCGGCTCCACGAGGCACTCGCGACGACGTGAGCACACATCACGGCCCCGGGGCCGGTGCACCGGGCACCGGCCCCGGGGGTGATCGGCCGGGGGAGGGGGAGCATGATTTCCCGGTGTCCTTCTCGATCCCACCGACCCGGCGCGAGGCGATCACCCGTCAGCTCCGCGGTGAGATCGTCGAGGGCACGCTCGCGCCCGGGACCGTGATCAAGGACGCCGAGCTCGCCGCCCGGCTCGGGGTCAGCATCACCCCGGTCCGGGAGGCGATCGCGCAGCTCGTCGCCGAGGGGCTCGTCGACGTCGCACCGAACCGGACACGGCGGATCGCCGACCTGAACGTCCAGGACACCGTCGACCTGATCGACGTGATGGGTCTGCTCGCCTGCGCCGGCGTCGAATGGGGCGTCGAGAACATCACCGACGAGCACCTGGAGCGGCTGCGCACCCGGCTCGGCGAGTTCGAGGACGCGCTCGCCCGCCGCGACGTGACCGCCGCCAACGCCGCCGGATCGGACTTCAGCACCATCCTGATCCTGGCGAGCGGCAACCGGGAGCTGCAGACCCACGTCGATCTCGTGGTGACCCGGACCCGACGGATGATCGCGCTGAAGTGGGACAGCGCGATGTGGGCCCCGTGGACCGAGGGCTACCGCGCCGTCCTCGAACTGCTCGAACGTGGTGAGCGGGCCGGTGCCGTCGAGCGGTACCGGCAGATCTACCGGGAGTGCCGGGCCCTGCTCGGGGCCGCCGCCGAGCAACCGTGACAGCCGAGCCCTGATACGCGAACGGGCCCTTCCCGGGAGCGATCCCGCGAAGGGCCCGTCTCGCGCCGACGCACGCTCGGGCGAGGGTGTTGTCTCGCGCCGTCGCACGCTCAGGCGACGGAAATCTCCGTCTGGTGCAGGCCCGGCCCGTCGACGACGAACTCGGACTGCCCGTTGCCCGAGCGTGACAGCGCCCGGACCGTCCAGCTACCCGGAGCGGCGAAGAACCGGAAGTCACCCGAGGCCGAGGAGACGACCTCCGCGGTGAACTCGCCGGTGCCGTCCAGCAGCCGGACGAACGCACCACCGACCGGTTCGCCCCCCGCCACCACCCGCCCGGCCAGCACGGTCTCCTTCTCCAGGTCGGTGCCTGCGGGCAGGCTCACGGTCTGGTCAGGTGCACCACACATGTCACTTCGCTCCCAGCTCGATCGGCACGCCGATCAGCGAGCCGTACTCGGTCCAGCTGCCGTCGTAGTTCTTGACGTCCGCGTGGCCGAGCAGCTCGTGCAGCACCACCCAGGTGTGGCTCGAGCGCTCGCCGATCCGGCAGTACGCGATGGTCGGCCGGCCCTCGTCGAAACCGGCCTCCTTGTACAGCGCGGCCAGCTCCTCGTTGGACTTGAAGGTGCCGTCCTCGTTCGCAGCCTTCGACCACGGAATGTTGATGGCCGACGGGATGTGCCCCGGCCGCTGCGACTGCTCCTGCGGCAGGTGGGCCGGGGCCAGGATCTTCCCGGAGAACTCGTCGGGCGACCGGACGTCGACCAGGTTCTTCGCGCCGATCGCCTCGACGACCTCGTCGCGGAACGCGCGGATCGAGGTGTCGGCCTCCTTGGCGGTGTACGAGGTGGCCGGGCGGTCCTTGACGTCGGTGGTCAGGGTGCGGCCGTCCAGCTCCCACTTCTTGCGGCCGCCGTCGAGGAGCACGACCTTCTCGTGGCCGTAGAGCTTGAACTCCCAGTAGGCGTAGGCGGCGAACCAGTTGTTGTTGCCGCCGTAGAGCACCACCAGGTCGTCGTTCGAGACGCCCTTGGCGCTGAGCAGCTGCTCGAACTGCTCCTTGGTCACGATGTCGCGGCGGACCGGGTCCTGCAGCTCGTCGGTCCAGTTGACCTTCACCGCACCGGGGATGTGGCCCCCGTCGTAGGCGGTGGTGTCCTCGTCGACCTCGAGGAACACCACCCCGTCGGTCTCCAGGTTCTGCTCCGCCCAGTCGGCGGTGACGAGGACGTCCTCGCGGCTCATGTCAGATCTCTCCCGAATCGTGTCGCGTGATGATGGACGGTCAGGGGCGCGCGGCGGCGGTGCGGCTGCCGCGCAGGCGGGCGAGAAGCCCGTACATCTCGCAGCCCAGGCAGTAGCCGAAGGCCGCGTTGAGGAACGCCGCGACGAGCGCCGCAGCGGCGGCCGCGGCGCCGAGCGCGGGCAGGCCGGACAGGTACCCGACCGCGGCGACGGCGCTGAACACCAGACCGACGGTCTGCGAGAAGCGGACCGGGGCGGCGTCCTCCCACTCGGTGGACGGGCCCAGTCGCGGTGCGATCAGGACGCGGTACAGCGCTCCGTAGGGCGCGAAACGCATCCCGGCCACGGCGCCGAGAGCGAAGACGACGGCCTGTGCGACCGCGAGCAGGCCGCTGCCGCTCACCAGCACGAGCGCCAGGACGGCGGTGGTGAGGGCAGCGGAGAACCGGACGCCGCGCGGATCGAGCCGGGGCTCGGTGCGCACGGATCCGTTGTCCGTGGCGGACATGGACACTCCTGGTGGACCGGGTTTCGGCCGACGGCGCCGCAGGACGCCGCGGCTGGAGGCGCGCGGGTCAGGAGTCCAGACAGAGGCAGCCGGCGAGGCGGCACAGATCGACTGTGCGGCGTCGGGTCAGCGGCCAGTTCACGCCCCGAGCGTAACCGACCCCGAGCGACCCGCACACCCCGCGCGCCCCGGTCGTTGCATCACAGTGCGGGAGGGTGTCCGGTCAGGCCGTCGGCAGCGCCTCGGCCAGCTCGTCGGCACGCGGCACGCCGGAGACCCGCAGGATCTCGTCGCCCGCGGAGTCGAAGACGACGGTGGTCGGGGTCCGCAACACCCCCAGCGCGCGGGCCACCTCGATCCGCTCGGCCACGTCGATCTCGACGTGCGCGAGGACCGGATCGGCTGCTGCGAGGTCCCCGAGCAGCTGCGCCGTCCGGCGGCACGGCGTGCACGCCGGCGCGGAGAGCTGCAGCAGCAGGGCACGCCTGCCCTCCGGTTCGACGCCGGCCATCTCCCAACCGCCGGCGACGGCGTCCCGGTCCGGCATCGTCGTCCGGACCCGCCCCGAGCGGGCGCGCAGCACCAGACCGGCCGCCGTCGCCAGGGTCAGCGCCACGACCAGGACGATCAACCCACCGGTCTGCATCCTGCGCCTCCCCGGGTCAGCTGGTGGAGCGGGCGGCCCCCGCTCCACCGATGTCGAGATCCCGGACGGCACCGGAGATCTCCAGAACGTTGTACTCCGGGACCGACGCTGTCGTCGGCGTCACACCGAGCGGGAGCGTCCCGGGATCGAGCTCCACCGCCAGCGCGCGCAGCAGCGAGTCGCGTAGGGCGTCGGGAACCGGCTCGTTCGTGTCGACCTCACGGACGTCGCGCGGCACGATCCGCAACACCCCGTCGGTGACGACGAGTGCGCTCAGCACACCGACCCTTGCGTCCGAACCCTCGATCTCCAGTTCGGCGACGAACCGGGCGGCCGTGCGCGGGTCCGTGCCGCGCAGCGTCGGATCGGCACCGGCCCGGATCGCGGTGTCGATCGCGTTCGCGTCGACCTGCTCGACGGTCAGCCGCTCGACCCCGGCGGCGGGCCCGCCTGCCGCGACGACCATCCGCCGGACATCGTTCGGGCTGACCCGGACGGTTCCCTCGGCGGCGGCCGCGCGGAACTCGGCCGGGCCGGAACCGGCCAGAGCGGACAGCGGCGCGCGCACGCCGTGCAGCGTGACCCGGACCTCGGGGGTCCGCAGCGGACCGATGGGCACCCGCTCCATGGCGACCTCCACCCGGCCGTAACGGCCGGTGACCGCCTGCGGGAGGAAGGCGAAGCCGCTCACCTGCACCGCCGGGTCCTCCGGCAGGTCCAGGGTGTCGCGCATCTGCCGGGCGATACCGGACTCGGCCGCGGCGGCGGTGCCGAGATCGGCGAGCACGAGCACGGCGGCCGCGGCCAGCACGGCGGCGAGCGCCCGCCTGACGGTGCTTCCCACGGGCGGTGCCTCCCTGTGCGGGTTCGGGACCCCCGAACGGTAGAGACCGGGCCTCCCGCCGTTGCGCCCGACCCCCGCCTGTCCGGAGGGGCAGGTCCGGCTGCACCGATCAGTGGATCGATGCACCGGCCGGGCGTGAGGCAGGTCGCGATCCGGCTGACCAGCGCATGACGTGGCGGTATCGTCCACGTATCGCGCGAGAGGAGGAGTCCATGGAACTGCTCCTGCTGACCACGGCTCCCGACGCGGCAGCGGTGCTGCCCGCCCTGTCCCTGCTTCCGCACAACGTCCGGACCGCAGCGCCCGAGGTGGCCGCGCTGCTCGACGCCGGACCGCACGACGCGGTTCTGGTCGACGCACGCAGCGACCTGGTGGCGGCCCGGAGCCTGTGCCGCCTGCTCGGCAGCACCGGAACCGACGTCCCGGTGATCGCCGTGCTCAACGAGGGCGGTCTGGTGGCCGTCTCCGGCGAGTGGGTGGTGGACGAGATCCTGCTGCCCGACACCGGCCCCGCCGAGGTCGACGCGCGGCTGCGGCTGCTGCGGTCCCGGCCCGGTGCGGAGTCCGCCTCCGGTGGCGGCGCTCTGGTGCTCGGTGAGCTGGTGATCGACGAGGCCACCTACTCGGCGCGGCTCAAGGGCCGCCTCCTGGAGCTCACCTACAAGGAGTTCGAGCTGCTCAAGTACCTCGCGCAGCATGCGGGCCGGGTGTTCACCCGGGCACAGCTCCTGCAGGAGGTGTGGGGTTACGACTTCTTCGGCGGCACCCGGACGGTCGACGTCCACGTGCGGCGGCTGCGGGCGAAGCTCGGCGGCGAGCACGAGCAGATGATCGGCACCGTGCGCAACGTCGGGTACAAGTTCGTCCGGCCCTCCCGCGGCGGGCTCACCGCCCCGCCGGACCCGGAGGCCGAGGCCGACCCCGAACCTGCCGACCGTCGGCTCCCCGGATCGGCCCGTCCCACCGGCCCGGGCCGGTCCGGCCCCGGGGCGCTCTCGTCGCGCTGACGACGGTGATCGGGTGGCGCTAGGGTCCGGTCCCGTGGAACCGCAGGTGCTCACCCGACTCGACGACGACACCGCCGCGGCGGTGCACGACCTGCTGGCGGTCACCGGTGCCGCCGACGGTGCGGACCCGCTGTCCGACCAGTTCCTGCGGAACCTGCGCGCCGGTGAGCCCCGCGACGGCGTGCTGCACGTGGTGATCGGCGGTGCCGACGGCCCGGCCGCGGCAGGCCCGCCCGGGGTGGACGTCGCCGGTTACGCCCAGCTGGACGGCGAGTACGCCGAGCTGGCGGTGCACCCCGAGCGGCGCCGCAGGGGGCTCGGCACCGCACTCGTCCGGGCGCTGGAGGCGGTGACGCCCGACCCCCACGTGTGGGCACACGGTGACCTCGACGCCGCGAAGGCCCTCGCCGGAGCCCTCGGCTACCACCGGGACCGGGTGCTGTGGCAGATGCGGCGTCCGCTCACCGGGCCGGACGCGCCCGCCCTGCCCGACGTCGAGCTCCCCGACGGGGTCACGCTCCGCACGTTCGTCCCCGGGCAGGACGACGCCGAGTTCCTGCGGGTCAACAACGCCGCCTTCGACTGGCACCCCGAGCAGGGCGGCTGGTCCGGTCGCGAGCTCGCCGCCAGGCAGGCCGAGAGCTGGTTCGACGCCGGCGGGTTCCTGCTGGCCACCGATCCTGCCGGCACGCTGCTGGGCTACCACTGGACCAAGGTGCACGCGGCCACCGACGACGAGCCCGCGATGGGCGAGGTCTACGTGCTCGGTGTCGATCCGGCCGCGCACGGACGGGGGCTAGGCCGGGTGCTGACCCTGGCCGGGCTGCACCATCTGCGCGACCGCGGGCTGGGCACCGTGCTCCTCTATGTCGAGGCGGACAACGCCCCCGCCGTGCGGGTGTACGAGCGGCTCGGGTTCACGGTGCACGCCGCCGACGTGAATTACACCCGAAAGTGATCGCCTGAGTGGTGTGACCGGCGTCGATCCTGTGACCAGAATCCCCCGACCGGCGGTCCTGTTCATTCCACGTTCATCTTCCGTGGGTCCTGCGTCCAACGTCGGCTCCTAGCGTCTGCGCTCGGACGGCCACCCCAGGCCGTCATCTCGAACGGCAGCAGCCGACCACGGAGGAACCTGCAGTGAAGACGAAGCGGCGCGCGCCCCGGGCGCGTCTGGCGGCCGTCGGCGTCGCCACCACATGTGCGCTGTTCGTCGCCGGATGCGGCGCGGCGAACGAGGGCGGCGGTGGCGCCACCGAGGGTGAGGGTGTCTCCGGCACGATCTCCGGCGCCGGCGCGAGTTCCCAGCAGGCGGCGATGCAGGCCTGGATCGCCGGGTTCGTCGACGCCAACCAGGGCGCGACGGTCAACTACGACCCGGTCGGTTCCGGCGGTGGCCGTACCCAGTTCGTCGAGGGCGGCGTGCAGTTCGCCGGTTCCGACGCGTTCCTCGAGGACGAGCAGCTCGAGCAGGCGCGCGAGCGCTGCGGCGGCTCGGTCATCGAGATCCCGAACTACGTCTCGCCGATCGCGATCGTCTACAAGCTGGACGGCGTCAGCGAGCTGAACCTGGCCCCGGCCACCATCGCCGGAATCTTCAGGGGCGAGATCACCACCTGGAACGACCCGGCGATCGTCGCCGACAACCCGGGCACCGAGCTCCCGGACACGGCGATCACCCCGGTGCACCGCTCCGACGAATCGGGCACCACCGAGAACCTGACCGACTTCCTGAGCCAGGCCGCGCCGGACGTGTGGACCGACGAGGCGGACGGCAACTGGCCGATCCAGGCGGGCGAGGCCGCGCAGGGCACCTCCGGCGTCATCGGCGCGGTGAACGCCGGTAACGGCACCATCGGCTACGCCGACGCGTCGCAGGCCGGTGACCTGGGCCAGGCGAACGTCAAGCTGGGCGACCAGAACGTCGCGCCGACCGCCGAGGCCGCCGCCCAGATCTTCGAGGAGTCGCAGCGGGTCGAGGGCCAGGGTGAGGGCTCGTTCGCCTACGAGCTCAACCGGACCGCCGCCGGCGGTGCCTACCCGGTCGTCCTGGTGTCCTACCTGATGGCCTGCGAGACCTACCCGGACCAGGCCCAGGCCGACGTGGTCAAGGCCTTCCTGAACTACGTGGTCAGCCCGGAGGGGCAGGCTGCCGCGGCCGAGGCCGCGGGGTCCGCACCGCTGTCGGACACCCTCCGTTCCGAGATCACGCCGGTGATCGAGCGCATCTCGGCCGGGGCCTGACCGCTCTGGACGAGCTCGGTACCGAGTCGTATGTCATGTAGCCAGGAGCCTCGGGCGGTGTTCATCATGGAACCGCCGCCCGGGGCTCCGGGCGCCGTTCTGACCCTGCCCAGCGCACTCCCGCACCCCCAGGGACCACAGTGACCACCACCAACGTCTCGCCTGAGCGCCCGGCCGCGAAACCGGTCTCGCAGCTCGGCGACCGCGTCTTCGCCGGCTCCGCCAAGGGGGCCGGGATCCTGATCCTGGTCGTTCTGGCAGGGGTCGCCGCCTTCCTGCTCATCGAGGCCTTCCCGGCGCTCACGGCTCCGGAGTCGGAGCTGCCCGGCGGGATCGCCGTCTACGTAGCACCACTGATCTTCGGCACGCTGCTCAGCGCGGTGATCGCGCTGGTGGTGGCGACACCGCTCGCGGTCATGGTCGCGCTGTTCATCAGCCACTACGCACCGCGCCGGCTGGCGCAGGGCCTCAGCTACATCGTCGACCTGCTGGCCGCGGTGCCCTCGATCGTCTACGGCCTGTGGGGCGCGTGGACGCTGGCGCCGCTGTCGGTGGGCCTCTCCACCTGGTTGGCCACCTACCTGGGCTGGATCCCGCTGTTCGCCGGGCCGCCGTCGACCACCGGGCGGACCATGCTGGTCGTCGGGCTGGTCCTGGCGGTGATGATCCTGCCGATCATCACCGCGGTGGCGCGGGAGGTCTTCCTGCAGGCGCCCAAGCTGCACGAGGAGGCCGCGCTGGCCCTCGGCGCCACGCGCTGGGAGATGATCCGGCTGGCCGTGCTCCCGTTCGGCCGCTCGGGCATCATCTCCGGCGCGATGCTGGGGCTCGGCCGGGCGCTCGGTGAGACCATGGCGGTCGCGATGATCCTCTCGGTGTCGGGGGCGGTCACCTTCAACCTGATCAGCTCGGAGAACCCGGCGACGATCGCGGCGAACATCGCGTTGCAGTTCCCGGAGGCGTCCGGGCTCACCGTCAACGTCCTGATCGCGTCCGGTCTGGTGCTCTTCGTCATCACCCTGCTGGTCAACATGCTCGCCCGCTACATCGTCGAGCGCCGCCGCGACTTCTCCGGAGCGAACTGAGATGTCCACCGGAACCGAACCCGACCGCACCGGAGAGGTCCACGTGACCGGAACCGGGCTGGAGGCCCCCGCCTCCGCCACCCCGGAGGTGCTGCAGCGCAAGGGCAGCCTGCCTCGGTGGGCGCCGCTGGGAATCCTCGCCGTCACGGCGGCCGTCATGGCCGGCGTGGTGGTGGCGATGGGCTCCGGCGTGGGGCTGTGGCTGTTCTTCACCGCAGTCGTCTACGCCGTCGCCACCTACGTGACCTCGCGCGTCGTGGAGGGGGCCCGCAAGGCCGCCGACCGCCTGGTCACGGTCGTCGTGAGCACCGCGTTCCTGCTCGCCATGATCCCGCTGGTCTCGGTGCTCTACACCGTGGTCATCCAGGGCTGGGAGCGGTTCGACCTCGCCTTCTTCACCAACTCCATGCGGGGAGTGGTCGGCGAGGGCGGGGGTGCGCTGCACGCCATCCAGGGCACCCTGGTCATCACCGGTCTGGCGGCCCTGATGTCCATCCCGGTCGGCCTGCTCACCGCCATCTACCTGGTCGAGTACGGGAACAACTCCCGGCTGGCCAGGTCGATCACGTTCTTCGTCGACGTCATGACGGGCATCCCGTCGATCGTCGCCGGTCTGTTCGCCTACGCGCTGTTCGCGCTGCTCTTTGGCCCCGGCGTGCGGTTCGGGTTCGTCGGTGCGGTCGCGCTGACCGTGCTGATGATCCCGATCGTGGTGCGCTCCACCGAGGAGATGCTCAAGATCGTTCCGAACGAGCTGCGCGAGGCGTCGTTCGCCCTGGGTGTGCCGAAGTGGCGGACGATCCTCAAGGTCGTGATCCCGACGACCGCCGGCGGTATCGCCACCGGCATCACGCTGGCGATCGCGCGGGTGATCGGTGAGACGGCGCCGCTGCTGGTCACCGTCGGCCTCGCGACCGGGGTGAACCTCAACCCGTTCGACGGCCGTATGGCGACCCTGCCGGTGTTCTCCTACTACTCGTACGCGGTGCCCGGCGTGCCCCGCGAGCCGTTCCTCGACCGGGCGTGGACCGCGGCGCTGGTGCTGATGCTCATCGTGATGGTGCTGAACGTCATCGCCCGGCTGATCTCCAAGTATTTCGCCCCGAAGACCCGATAGGACATCCCGCCATGGGCAAGAGCGTCGAAGCCAAGAACCTGAACATCTACTACGGGTCGTTCCTCGCCGTCGAGGGCGTGGACATGCTGATCAAGCCGAAGACGGTCACCGCCTTGATCGGCCCCTCCGGCTGCGGCAAGTCGACCTTCCTGCGGTCGATCAACCGGATGCACGAGAACATCCCGGGCGCCCGCGTCGAGGGGCGGCTCGAGCTGGACGGTCAGGACCTCTACGGGGCGAACGTCGACCCGGTCGGCGTGCGCCGTCAGATCGGCATGGTGTTCCAGCGGCCGAACCCGTTCCCCACGATGTCGATCTACGACAACGTCATCGCCGGGATGAAGCTGAACAACAGCCGGGCCTCGCGGGCCGTTCTGGACGAGACCGTGGAGCGTTCGCTGCGCGGCGCGAACCTGTGGAACGAGGTCAAGGACCGCCTGGACAAGCCCGGGTCGGGCCTGTCCGGTGGTCAGCAGCAGCGGCTGTGCATCGCCCGCGCGATCGCGGTGCGCCCGGACGTGCTGCTGATGGACGAGCCGTGCTCGGCCCTGGACCCGATCTCCACGCTCGCGATCGAGGACCTGATCAACGAGCTGAAGAACGACTACACGATCGTCATCGTGACCCACAACATGCAGCAGGCCGCCCGGGTCAGCGACTTCACCGGCTTCTTCAACATCGAGGGGACCGGCAAGCCCGGCAAGCTGGTCGAGATCGACGAGACGAAGACCATCTTCTCCCAGCCGTCGCAGAAGGCGACCGAGGACTACGTCTCCGGCCGCTTCGGCTGATCCCCGGCCCCGGCCCCGGCCCCGGCGCCCCGCGTGGGGTGCCGGGGCCGACCCGTGTCTGCGGTCAGAGGGGGATCTCGTCCGGGGTCGATCCGGTGACCGCGTAGACGACGTGGCTGGCCAGGTGCACGCAGTGGTCGGCGTAGCGCTCGTGGAAGCGGGCGAGCAGCGCGGCGTCCACCGCCGCGGGCACGCCGGCCTCCCAGGTGGGGCCGAACATCAGCTCGAAGACCGAACGGTGCACCTCGTCCACGGCGTCGTCGTCGGACTCGAGCTCACAGGCGAGGACGACGTTGCGGGTGCGGAGCACCGTGACCGCCTTCTCGCCGAGCGCGGTGACCAACGTGCCGTACTCGGTGAACAGGGGGACGATCTGCTCGGGCAACGCGGGCCGGTCCCCGGCGCGCAGCACCGCCTTGGCGACGTGCCGGGCCAGGTCGCCCATCCGCTCCAGCTGCTGCGAGCAGCGCAGCGCCGTCACGACCGAACGCAACGGGCTCACCATGGGCTGGTGCAGGGCCATCGTCTCCACCGCGAGCAGTTCGATCGCGGCCCGGTGCCCGTCGATGATGTGGTCGCGTGCCACGACCTGCTCGGCGAGCCGCCGACGACCGTTCAGCAGGGCCTCGGAGGCGTTGCGGAACGCCGTCACGACCAGGGGGCCCATCTCGTCGAGCATGGCCTGCAGCTGCGCCAGGTTGTCGTCGAGGGTCTCCCTGCTCATGGTCCTGACCTTAGATCGGCTCCGGCCGGCGGCTCGGCGCGGCAGCGATGAACGGTCGGTGAACGGGCGGCGCGTGGCAGCGCTCAGGCCACCGATCGGACGCCGACCCGCAGGTCGACCTGGAACCGCTCGGTCGAGGCGAGCACGGTGGAGCGCACACCGGTGACCTCGAACCATTCGAGGGACTGCCCGGCCCGGCACACGCCGTTCCGGATCGCCTCCTCGACGCTCTCGTCCGACGTGCCGGTCACCTCGGTGACGGCACACCCCGTGTGTTCCATGCGGTAAGTGTGCCCCGGCCGTCTCGCGACCAAACGCGATCCGCCCGCCGGCGTCGCACCCGCGCGCCGTGCGGTGACCCTCAGACGGTCAGCGGACCGGGCATCTGGCCGGTGACCACGTAGACGATCCGCCGGGCGACGGCCACGGCGTGATCTGCGTAGCGCTCGTAGAACCGGGCGAGCAGCGCCACGTCCACGGCGGCCGAGACCCCGTGTGTCCAGTTCCGGTCCATCAGCACGGTGAACATGTGCTTGTGGAGGTCGTCCATCTCGTCGTCGTCCACCTCGAGCTCGGTGGCCGCCTCCAGGTCCCGGGTGCGGATCACCCGGCCCGCCTTCTCGGCCAGCGCGACACCGACCCGGCCCATCTCGGTGAAGTACGGCTTGACCTCGTCGGGGAGGACCGACTGGGGGTGCCGCCTGCGGGCGGCCTGCGCGACGTGGAGGGCGAGGTCGCCCATCCGCTCGATGTCACCGGCGCCGTGGATCGCCGCGACGACCACCCGGAGATCGGTCGCGACCGGAGCCTGGAGCGCAAGGAGACCGAACGCCCGCTCCTCGGCGGTGGCACGGACACCGTCGATCCGGACGTCCTCAGAGATGACCTGCTCGGCGAGCTGCAGGTCGGCGTCGAGCAGCGAGCGGGTCGCCCGGTCCATGGCGGCGGCGACGTCGTCGCACATCCCGGCCAGGCCGTTCGCCAGCTCGTCCAGCTGCTCCTGGTACGTGTCGCGCATGCCCCGAGCCTAGAGCCGGTGTCGACGCGGGGCAGCCCGGTCCGATGAACCCACGGTGAACGGTGCCCGACGTCCGGATGCGCGAGGGTCGCCGGTGAGGTCAGGAGCAGTCGGCGGAGTCGGTCGCGACGGCCTGGACCGGCGCGGCGCCCGTCGCGCCCACCACGAGCTCCAGCCGCCCGCTGCCGGTCGGGTCCGGAGCCGGCCGGGCGCCCGGGAGCGCGCCGACGAGCGTGCCCGCGGCGTCGGTGTTGTCGGGCGAGTAGCGGACCGTCGCGCCCTGCGCCGGGTCGCCCGTACTGATCGTGCCGATCTCGTAGCCACGCTCACGCAGGTCCTCGGCCACCTGGTCGACCGACCCGGCGGCACCGGTGGCGTCGACGAGATCGACCACCGTCCCGGCCCCGGCCGGGGCGGCCGCCGACCGTGCGGCCGGCGCCGTCGCGGACTCGGGCAGCGGTTCGTGCTCGCGCAGCGCCGCGAACAGCGCCCGGGCGTCGCTGCGCTGCAGCTCCAGATGCCCGCGGGTGTTCGGGGTCTCCGACACCGGCAGGCCCAGGAACAGGGGTGTGCTCCCGTCACCGGCCGTCCCGGCCCGTCCGAGGCCCCGGGCCAGGGTCAGGATCTGCCCCGCGTCGAGGCCGTCCGCGAACAGCGCCGCCGAGACCCCCTCCGCCGCCCGACCGGCGGCACCCGGGGTGAGCAGGGATCTCGTCGAGAGGGACTCGGCGAGCGCTGCCGCGAGCACCCGTTGCTGACGCTGCACCCGGTTCGCCGGTGAGCTGTCCCCGGTCGCGGTGGCGGAGGCGAACCGCAGCGCGTCCGGGCCGTCCAGCGGCACCGAGCCCGAGCCCTCGACGATCGGCCCGAGCACCGGATCGACCACCGGCCGCTCGGTGCAGACCTGGATCCCGCCGACGGAGTCGACCAGCTCGGGCGTGCCGGCGAGGTCGAGGGCGACGAGACCGGTGATCGGGATACCGGTGAGCTGCTGCACGACGCCGACCGTGCACGCCGGCCCGCCGACGTCGTAGGCGGTGGCGAACGCCGTCCTGGACTCGGCGGGGACAGTGTCGCCGTAGGTTCCGGTCACCGGGTCCCAGCGGGCACACGGCGGCCGGGCCACCTCGAGGGTGGCCGGTATCGACAGCGTCACCTGCTGTCCACCGCGAGCCGGTTGGTGGACGACGACCGCGGTGTCGGTGCGGGCCGGCTGCGGGGCGTCGGCGCGGTCCGCCTGCAGGCCCAGGACCAGTATGTTCCGGTCCCCCGCCTGGACGTCGGCGTCGAGTACCGCGTCCGAGTCCGGTGCGAGTGCGGCGGCCGGGCGGACCGAACCGTGGATCTCGCTGCGAGCGGCGAAACCGAATGCGGTGGTGACGAGGACGAGCGCGGCCGCCGCGGCGGCCCCGATCCGGATCCAGCGCTGCCGGGGTGACGGAGCGGGGACGGGCTCGTCCGGCTCGTCGTCCGGCTCGTCGTCGGCGGCGACCTCGTCGGCGTAGCGGCGGCGCAGGCGCCGTGGGACGGCCGCGATCTGGGTCTCCCGGGAGTCGGCGGCTCCCGGTTTCGTGTTCGTCACCGCGGCGGCCTCCGGCGTGGTGGGACGCCGCCGGGAGTCGCTGTCGTGCCGGGCCTCCGGCAGTCCCCCAGCCTGCTGGACGGGCCGGCCCCGGTCTGCGCTACCCGGGTCTGCACTACCCGGATCTGCACTGCCCCGGTCTGCACTGTCCCGTCCTGCGCTGTGCTGGGCCCCGCCGTGCTGATCCCCGTCGGGCCGGCCCGGGGCACGCCGCGTGTTGTCCCGGCCCCCGCCGTCGGGTCCGCCTCCGTGCCGGTCGAGCCGATCGAGCCGGTCGGCCACGGAGCCGGCGGCACCTCCGTCCGGGACACCCGGCACCGCCGCAGAGCGGCCACCGGGCACCGACGCTGCGGGGACCCCGGGCGGGGGTGTGGTGGGGCCGGCTGTGCCCGTGCGGCGGCCGCCGGGCTCCGGGGCTGCGGGGACCCCGGGCGGGGGTGTGGCGGCGCCGGCTGTGCCCGTGCGGCGGCCGCCGGGCTCCGGCGCTGCGGCTGACCCGGGTACGGGTGTGCCGGGGCTCGGGCCGCGGCCCCCGGGCCCCGTCGGTCCCGGTCGGGCGGTGGGTGTGACCTGGGCGGGCGAGTGCTCGGCCCGGCCCGGGCCCTCGGGCACCACCGGGCCGCCGGGGCGGGGAGCGCCCGGGCCGCGCGCTGCCGGCGCGGAACCATGCTGGTCCCGCAGGCCGGGGTCGGGGCGGCCCGCCCCGGCGGGGCCGGGCCCCGGTCCCTCGGGCGCGGCGCCGCCCGGGCGGGGATGGTTCGGCCCGATCGGTGGCACCTGGGAGGCACCCGGGGGCCCCGAGGACGGTCCGGCCGGTGCGGGTCCGCCGGGTCGCCGGGGCACCCGGCCGCCGCGCACCCGTCGGGGGCCGGTCGGTCCGACGGCGCCGGACGCTTCCGGTCGGGCCTGTGCGTCGGAGCCCGGCCGGGGGGCCGGTGCCCCGTCGGGTCCACCGACGGCGCGGTCCGGCGCGTCGCCCGCCCCGGCCCTGCGGCGCGTACGCCGGGGCCGGCGGGCGTCGTCGTCGCCGTCCTGCACCGGGCCTCCTCCTCGCGCGGCCGATCCCGGCGCGCTCGCCGTGCGCGTGGGGGAACGCGGACGGCCGGATCCTGCGCGGTGAGTCTATTCAGCCGTCAGCGGGGAGGGCGGCCCGGGGCGGCCACGATGTACCTCCGGTTGGGGTATCGACCTGCGTCCGGATGCTGCACGGCGAGCACGACCCGCCCACCGGCCGCCCGGTGCGCCACCGCGTTGCGGCCGGCCTGCTTGGCCGTGTAGAGCAGCAGGTCGGCCTCGGCGACCAGCGGGTCCACCGTCCCGTCCCCCGGGCCGGTGTGCGCGACGCCGATGCTGATCGTCATGCGGAGGTCCTGGTGCAGCTCGGACCAGTCGTGCGCGGCGACCCGTTCCCGGGCGGCCTCACAGGCCGCGACACCCTCCTCCGGGCCGAGACCGGGCAGGACGAGCGCGAACTCCTCACCGCCGTACCGGGCACAGAACGCGCCTCTCGGCAGCGCACGGCCGAGCTCGAGCACGATCCGTTGCAGGACCCGGTCACCGAAGGGATGTCCGTGGGTGTCGTTGACCTGCTTGAAGTGGTCGATGTCGGCGAGCGCGAGGCACACCTGCTGCTCGGCACCCAGCAGGTCGGCGAGCGTCTCGTCGAGGTAGCGGCGGTTGTAGGACGCGGTGAGGCTGTCCCGCCGGCTCTGCTCGCGTGCTTCGGCGTGCTCGCGGCGCAACCGGTCCAGCTCGTCCTCGACGGTGGCGCCGTTGAGCAACCGCACGGCCTCACGCAGGTGCAGGTACGCCTGCTCGAACCGATCGTGGGCGGCGAGCCGTTCCGCGGCGGCGGTGTGCAGGGCCGCCCGCGCGGTGGGGGTGGTCGGCGGGACGTCTCCGAGTCCGGAGTCGGGGACGACGCCGGTCGGCGGCAACGCCGCGCGCCGAGCGGAGCGCACCAGATTGCGCACCGTCCAGGCCGTGTCGGTCACCCTCCACCTCCCCTCTCGCCGATCGTCACCAGTGCTATCGGTGCGGCACCTGTGACTCTTGAGGCGCATGAGAATTCAGTACCCGTTCGGCGGGTCCGGTTCCCCCGGCCCGGGGACGGTTCGTCGCCCCCGGGTGGGTCCAGACGTCCGGCGATCAGCCGCCGGAGTGCTCCACGTCCGCACCGAAGGGGACGGACGGGTCGTCCGGATCGTCGAGCCAGTGCTCCGGGAGCACCACCCGGCCGGGGGAGCCCTGGCGGCCCCGGGGGCCGTCGGCGTCGGCGGGGAAGGGCTCGTCCGGGTCCAGCTCGGCGAGCAGTTCGTCGAGATGCTCGATCGAGGTGACCATGCCCAGGCTGCGACGCAGGTCCGAACCGACCGGGAAGCCCTTGAGGTACCAGGCGACGTGCTTGCGGACGTCGCGGATGCCCTTGTGGTCACCCATGTGCTCGCAGAGCAGCACCGCGTGCCTGCGCAGGGTCGCGGCGACCTGGCCGAGGTTCGGCGGGGCGGGCAGGTCCCGCCCGGAGAACGCCGCCTCCAGGTCCCCGAACAACCACGGCCGCCCCAGGCAGCCGCGTCCGACCACCACGCCGTCGCAGCCGGTGCGGGCGACCATGTCCAGCCCATCCTGCGCGGAGAAGATGTCACCGTTGCCGAGCACCGGGACATGGGCCGGAACGGCCTCGCGCAACCGGGCGATCGCGCTCCAGTCGGCGGCGCCGGAGTACCGCTGGGATGCGGTGCGGGCGTGCAGCGCGACGGCGACGGCACCCGAGTCGACCGCGATCCGGGCGGCCTCGAGGTGGGTGTGGTGCTCGTCGTCGATGCCGATCCGCATCTTGACTGTGACCGGGCGATCACCGGCCCCCTCGACGGCGGCCCGCACGATCCGCTCGAACAGCTTCCGTTTGAACGGTAGCGCCGCGCCGCCGCCGCGGCGGGTGACCTTCGGGACCGGGCAGCCGAAGTTCATGTCGATGTGGTCGGCGAGGTCCCGCTCGACGATCATCTCCGCGGCCCGGCGCATCGAGGCCGGGTCGACACCGTAGAGCTGCATCGATCGCGGATGCTCGTCACGGTCGAAGGCGATCATGCGGAAGGTGAGCGGGTTCTTCTCCACCAGCCCGCGGGCCGTGATCATCTCGCACACGTAGTAGCCGGCGCCCTGCTCCCGGCACAGACGGCGGAAGCCGGCGTTGGTGATGCCGGCCATCGGTGCGAGCACCACCGGCGTGTCGACCCGGTACGGGCCGATCCGCAACGGTGGCAGCACGCGTCCGCGGCGGGCGGGGGCGTACTGCACGGTCACGCGGACGATTGTCCCAGGTCCGTGTCACCACCCCACGCCCCGCCCGCCCGGGACGGATCAGAAGTCGACGGTCACGCAGGCCGGGCGGCCACCGGCGGTGCCGGCGTGCCCGGCATGGGTGGCTGTGGGCTCCTCGTGCAGGACGACCGACTCCGCGCGGCGGTCGTCCGGGAAGGTCCACGGGACGGTGCTCGTCGACTCGCCTGCGCCCGTCTCGTCGGTGGTGAGGTCGAGCCAGATCTCGTTCTGCGGGTTCGCGTAGGCGGGGTCGACGCTCGGCGTGACCGGGTCCTCGGAGAACTGGTAGTGCGGGCCGGCGTCGGCGCCGTCCTCGGGGGTGCACGCCCGGGTGTGCGCGTGCGAACCGTAGGTGCGGTTCGGCTGGAGGCCGGTGACCCGTAGCGTCGTCGTGGTCGAACCCTCGCTCTCCACGCTCGTGACCTCCATCGTCGCGCCCACCGGGGCGAGCTCCGTGTCGTAGGTGTAAGCGGGCCCGTCGCCACCCTCGGTGACGGTGGCGGACACCTGGACGGCCTGCCCGGCGGTGGCCTCGGGCTGCTGTTCGCCGCCTTCACCGTCGCCGCCGCAGGCGGTGACGAGGAGCGCGGCCGCGCCGAGCAGCGCGAGCCTGGTGGTCGTGCGTCGGAACCTCATGACCCGATGGTGCGCGAACCGGACTTTCTGGGCAGATCCGCCACGCCGTCGTGGCGGGGATCCACCGGGTCGGGTGTCCGTTACCGTGACGTGTGTGACTACCGACGTGGTCGAGCGCACCGAGGACCTGGAACCGCTGGACGCGCCTGCCGAGCCGGTCGCCTGCGTGCGCTGCTCGGCGCGAGCACTCCTGACGATCGTCGGGCGGTGTGCGGACTGCATCTCCGACATGGGCCGCAACCACCCGGACGAGCGTGAGGCGTGGAAACGGGAACTCACCGAGGCCATCGAGAGCCGCGGTCAGTAACCGGCACCTCCGTCCTCCGGAAGTGCCGCTCCGACCGGGTCGGTGGGGCCCGGCTGTACGATGAGGCCCGGGATCGCCGAGGCCGTCCGGGGGGACCGATCGTCCGGTGTGGTCCCGTCCCGGCGTCGGCCGGGGTGGTTCTGGGGCCTCTAGCTCAATCGGCAGAGCAGCGGACTTTTAATCCGCGGGTTCGGGGTTCGATCCCCCGGGGGCCCACCCCTTCTGAGCAGCGACGATAGCTCGCACCGTCGCTCGAACGCAAGGCTCGTGGAATCAATCGTGGTGCGGGAGGGCTGCTAGCCTCCCTGGTCATGGCCGGTACGCGGAAGCGGTCGACCCGACCGCGGGGCAGCATCGAGGAGCTGCCGAGCGGGTCGCTGCGCGTGGCCGTGTACGCCGGGATCGACCCGGTCTCGAAGCGCCGGCACTACCTGCGCGAGACCGTCCCGGCCGGCCCGAACGCCCAGCGTGAGGCGGAGAAGACCATGCGCAGGCTCGCGACCCAGGTCGACGAGCGGCGCAGCCCGCGCACCGGCGCCACGGTCGACCAGCTGCTCGACAAGCACTTCGAGCTGGCCGACCTCGACCGCAACACGCTGTCGACCTACCGGGGTTACGCGGACCGGCACATCCGTCCGCTGATCGGCACCACGAAGGTCGGCGCGATCGACGGTGCGCTGTTCGACTCGTTCTACGCCGAGCTGCGCCGCTGCCGGGCGCACTGCGACCGGCGGCCCTTCACCGAGCACCGCACCGACCGCGACCACGAGTGCGACGCCCGGTGCCGTCCGCACGTGTGCAGTCCGCTGGCGGCCGGGACGATCCGGCAGATCCACTTCATCCTCAGCGGCGCGTTGAAGCGCGCCGTGCGCTGGCGGTGGATCGCGACGACCCCGATCGTCGAGGCCGAGCCGCCGTCGGCGCCGCGACCGAACCCGCAGCCGCCGAGCGCGGCGGAGGCCGCGCAGATCCTGGCCGCGGCGTGGGAGCGGGACCCGGAGTGGGGCCTGCTCGTCTGGCTGGTCATGGTCACCGGGCAGCGCCGCGGTGAGCTGTGCAGCATTCGGTGGCGGGATCTCGACCTCGACCGAGGTGTGCTGACGCTGGCGCGCAGCATCGGGCAGCGCGACGGGCAGGTCTGGGAGAAGGACACCAAGACCCACCAGCAACGCCGGCTCACCCTCGACGAGCACACCGTCGAGCTGCTGCGCGCCCACCACGACCTGTGCCGGCGCAACGCCGAGAAGATCGGTGCGGTGCTCGGCCGCGACGCGTTCGTGTTCTCCCGGTCGCCCGACGGGTCGACGCACCTGCTCCCGGACTCCGTGACCCAGCGCTACGGCAAGCTGGCCCGCACGCTCGGGATCACGACGACGCTGCACAAGCTGCGGCACTACTCGGCAACCGAGCTGATCGCGGCTGGGGTGGACCCGCGCACCGTCGCCGGCCGGCTCGGACACGGCGGGGGCGGGACGACGACCCTGCGCGTCTACTCGGCCTTCGTGGAGGAGGCGGACCAGCGGGCGTCCGCGAGCCTCTACGCGCGGCTGCCGCAGCGGCCGGCGGTCGTCGGGTCCGTGCGGACCGCGCCGGACGACTTCGTCGCCAAGCACCCGTACGAGCACCTGGCCGTCGAGCTGCGGGCCGAGATCGACGCCGGCGAGTGGATCCCTGGGCAGACGCTGCCGCCGTTCAAGGAGATCGCCGCCGCCCGGGGTGGCTCGGCCGCGACCGTCCAGCGCGCGGTCAAACTGCTTGCCGAGTGGGGCTACGTGGACGTCGCGCCTGGCCGTGCCGCCCGGATCCGAGGTGGACCGTGACTTCGCAATCGCACACCGGGTCTCCCGAAACGGCCACGGTCCCCGTCCCGCGCGAGGCACCCTGCGCCGAGCGAGGGGGTGGGCCGGTGACCGACACTGCCGACGGGTGGCTCAGCCGGCCCGGTACGGGCGCGGCCACCGACGACGCCGGTGCGGTCCTGCGGGCCTGGCGTCTGCGCCATCGGCACACCCAGGGCCACGTTGCCGACCTGCTGGGCACCAGCCAACAGCACCTCTCGCAGATAGAGAAGGGCACCCGCCCGCTGTCCCTGGAGCAGCGCCGGCAGATCGTCGCCGAGCTGGGTATCGCGCCGGAGGAGCTCGGCCTGTCGTCCGGGCAGACCCGTGGCGTCGTCGCAGGCGACGACGCGAGCCCCGAGATCGCCACCAACCGCGCGCAGTGGCGGGCCGAGCGCCGCTGGCTCAACCAGCACCGTTCCGACCTCGCCCGCCTGGCCGTCGAGCTGTATCCGGACGAGCACCGGATCCCGCGCGCACCGCTGATCGCCGCCCCCGAGTGGCTGCCGAGCGAGCCGGTCCCGCTGCACACGATCGCGCTCTCGCTCGACGAGACCG
Organism: Pseudonocardia sp. NPDC049635; assembly: GCF_040659795.1. NCBI lineage: Bacteria > Bacillati > Actinomycetota > Actinomycetes > Pseudonocardiales > Pseudonocardiaceae > Pseudonocardia > Pseudonocardia sp. NPDC049635. The sequence continues at coordinate 71,488 of NZ_JBFAON010000007.1, read as the reverse complement.
AGCCACCGTGCGCCGTCGACGGCAGCGAGCCGGAGTCCGCGCGAACCCGGCCCCTGCGGATCGCGGACACCCGGTTCGAGCACTACACCGCGGCGATCAAGCACCTGGACCGTCCCGCGCTGTTCGAGTCCCGGCCCAGCTACCGCTTGCTGGACGGGTCGCCGGCCGACGGTCGGCTGTCGTTCGGTCTGGCCGCCTATTTCGACAAGCTCGACATCTCAGAGGCCGTCGGCCACGAGATGGCTGCGGTCTGCATGGACGACCCGGGCGCACTGGGTGCTCCCGGCCGGGACCTGGCGGGTCGTCTCCCGTTCCGGGAACTGATCGGTGACCCGTTCGACCCGCTGCGCCGGGCCGTCATCCCGGCGATCACGACGCTGACGATCCGGCTGCGCCGCTATCCGGCCGAGCCCTCGTTCCTGCTGCATTGGCGCGACCCGTCCCGGGTCGCGACCGCCGGCGGTCTCTACGACGTCGTCCCGGCCGGGGAGTTCCAGCCCTCCAGCGTCGCGCTGTGGGATCGTCGCAACGACTTCGACCTGTGGCGCAACGTCGTACGGGAGTACTCGGAGGAGCTGCTCGGCACGCCCGAGCACGACGGAACCCGCAGCAAAGCCATCGACTACGACGCCTGGCCGCTCTACCGGACCTTCGAGCACTGCCTGGACGCCGGTACCGCCAGCGCCCACGTTCTCGGTGTCGGGCTGGACGCACTCACCCTCGCCGCCACGATCCTGACCGTGGTCGTGCTCGACGACGACGCCTTCGGGCAGGCGTTCGAGTCGGTGGTCCGGCACAACGACGAGGGCGAGATCGTCGGGGTCGGAGAGAACGTCGCGGAGGGTGTGCCCTTCACGGCGACATCCGTTGAGCGGATGCTGTCCGAGGAGCCGATGGCTTCCCCCGGCGCGGCGTGCCTCTCACTGGCTTGGCAGCATCGGGAGGTCCTGCTGGGGCTGTGACGGAAGGAGCTGCGGGTGACCGGTCTCGATGAGCGTCCCGAGGTTCTCAGCGATGCCGACCGTGGATGGCTCCGGGTTCGGACATACCTGCGCGACAATCGCTACTCGCTGGCCGTGCAGGCGTCGCGCGAGCTGTACCCGGGGACTCCCCGGGTAGCCGGCACCCCGCTGCTCGCAGACCCGGCCTGGCTTCCGGCTGAGCCGCTCCCGCTCGACTCGATCGCTCTCGAACTCGACACCGGTGAGGCCCCCGACCTGCCCCCGGCACCCGAGCCCCGGTACTCGGAGCTGATCGGCCGGCTGGCCGCACCGGCAGTATTCGAGAACCGACCCACCTACCGGCTGATCTCCGGACGACTCGATACGGCGGACCCGATACTGGTCTTCGGGCTCGGGCACTATTTCGACGCCGTAGACACCGGTGAATCCGTCGCACACGAATTCGCGGCGATCCAGCTCGGCGAACAGGCGGAGGCTGTGCAGCGGTGTGCGATCGGCGATCCTGTCGACCCGCGCCGCCGCCCGACGAACGTCGCGATCAGTGCTCTCACCATTCGCCGCGACATCCGGACCGGGGATGCTCGGTTCCTCGTCCACTGGCGGGACCCAGCCAAGGTCGGTCACGCCGGCGGCCTCTTCCAGGTCATTCCGGTCGGGGTGTTCCAACAGGCCACCGATCACCCGGACAGCGTCCGCAACGACTTCTCGCTCTGGCGGTGTCTCCAGCGTGAGTACGCCGAGGAGCTGCTCGGTGAGGCCGAGACCCCGGCCGTCGCGGGACCCATCGACTACGCGGCATGGTCCGCAGCGGCCTCGCTGGACGAGGAACGCCGACGGGGCACGCTTCGCGTCTACTGCCTCGGTATGGGAGTCGACCCTCTGACGTTGGCCACCGACCTTCTGGTCGTGACCGTCGTCGACGACCCGGTGTTCGACCGGCTCTTCGCGGAGCTGGTCAGCGGCAACGCGGAGGGTGAGCTGACGTCGTCTGACGACGGGTGTGTCGGCCACCCCTTCACCGCCGCGGAGGTCGAACGCCTGGCCTACGGTGAGCCGATGCAGGCAGCCGGTGCCGCGCTGCTGGCACTCGCCTGGGAACACCGGGAAGCGCTCCTGGCGGGGTGAATACAACGGCGCGTTGTACAACGCGCCGTTGTTCGATCTCACCGGTGTCGGTTGGCCACTCTTGGCGGCATGACCCACACACCGAATCGGGCTCTGTCCCCGGTAGCGGTTCCGATTCCGGATTCCGCCCCTCGTTTCTACAGCGTCGCGCAGGCCGCCCAGATGCTCGGCATGTCGGCGATGACGCTCTACCGCGCGATCAACTCGGGAGGCTTCCCTGCCGTCCGGATTCGCGGACGGCTGATCGTGCCCGCGAAAGCCATCGAGGCGATCGCCGACCTCGCCGTCGCGGAACAGACCCTGGTCGACGCCGCTGACTGGGTTCCGGTCCCCCGCGGGAGCGCCGGCTGATGGGCAGCGTCGGGGTACTCATCCTCGGGGCGATCCTGGGCGCGTTCATCTGCGCGAAGGCGCGGTCGGCGGGTGGGGCGGTGGTGTTCGCGGGGATCGCGCTGGTGTTGCTGATGGCGACACCGGTGGGTGCGGGGATCCCGGGTGCGGTGTCGACGTTCGTGTCGGCGTTCGACCGTGCGGCGACTCCCGCGCTGACCGGGCCTGCCGAGGACGGGCAGCGGGCGGAGTCCGGTGGTGGGCGATGAGCCCGGCCGCCGGTGAGCCGGTGGGCGGGTTCGCGCTCACGGCCGCGCAGGGCCGGGAGCGGGGTGGTCCCGCCTTCGGCGGGGCGGTGGGCCGGTCGGCCCGAGTTTTGCCCGGCTCCACTCGAATTAAAGGGTCGCTGCGCGATCGCCTTCGGCGACGGCCTGCGGCCGCCCTTGAGTTCGAGCCTCGGGAGCCGTGCGCGCCTGACGGCGCGGTGGCGGACGGGACGCCGCCACCGGGGGGCCGGACCGACCGGCCCACCTCAATCCTTGTGGGGGCCAGCGTGGACACGATGATCGTGCACGAGCAGACCGACTACGAACTCGGCGACGATCTGGTCGATGTGACCGATCTGGTGTGCCCGGGCTGTCGGGGTGCGGTGGTGGAGGCCCCGCCGGCGGGATGGCCGACCAGCGCCGGGATCGTGCCGGAGTTCTCGCACCCGGACGGCTCGGTGCTCTGCCCCGACGGGTACGGGCGGGTCCCGGAGCCGGTCGAGCGGTGGTCGCGGTGACCGGCCCGGATCAGGGGTGGCCGGTCCCGGCGCGGGCGGTGCAGCCCGAGGAGATCGATGCGCGGCTACTGCGCCCGGTGGGACGGACCGGTCTGCTGCGGGTGGTGGCTGATCACGACATGCCCGCGGCCGGTCGGTGTCCGGGGTGTGGGTGGTCGTCGGTGACGCGGCGGCGGGACTGCCCGTCGCCGGCGATCGCCCTGGCGGTGCTGGAGAACACGCCGCTTCCTGGACGGTTGGCGCACCTGGCCGACGCGGTTCCGGGTGCGCGGGCGGGGCGGGATTCGGCGGCGGAGCGGTGGGCGGGTCGGGTGCGGGAGGACGGGTTGCCGGGGTTGTTCGCGGCGCCGGCGCGGGTCCCGGAACGGAGGAGGACCCGGTGAACACACAGCAGAACGTGCAGGTGCAGGTGGGGCGGCCCGGCGACGGGATCTTGGCGGAACGCGATCGCCGGGCCGCTCTCCCCGTGACTCAGAAGGAGGCAGGAGAGATGGTCACCGTAAACCGAGACCGTGCACCCGGTGACACCCATGGCGGGGACGTGGGGTGGCGGTTGGGTGCGGCGTGTGCGTCGACGGATCCGGAGGTGTTCTTCCCGACCGCGACCCGCGGCCGGCCCCTTGCCCGGGCGGAGGCGGCGGCGCTCGCGGTGTGCGCTGGCTGCCCAGTCCTGGCGCCGTGTCGGGTGTGGGCGGTCGCTGAGCTTGCGCATGGTGTGGCGGGTGGGTTGACCGAGGCCGAGCGGGTAGCGCTGCGTCGCACCGGCCGGCCCGACACCCACCGCCGTCCGCACCGGCCGGGCCCGGCGACCGGGTCACCGGTGTCTGCCCTGCGCGACCGCGTCGCCGTGACCGGCGGTGACCGGTGATGAGTGTGTTCGAGGAGCCGACAGAGGGCGAGCGCCGCGTATGGCGGGTCCGGGACCTGATCCGGTCCCTGGCCACGGAATGGTTCAGCACCGGGGAAGTCGGTGAACTGGCCGGGGACACGCCGGTGCCCCGCGCGGTGCCGGCCGACCCGTTGGACGGGCTGCGTACGGCGGTGCTGATCCAGCAGGTCGCTGCCGGGCAGGCCCGCGAGTACGCGCTGGAGGCCCGCGGCGCGGGGGTGTCGTGGGTCGAGGTCGGCGCGGTGCTCGGGTTCGAGGGCCTGGACGAGCCGGGGGTGTCGGCGTTCGAGCACGTCGCCGAACGCGGCGTACGAACCGGGGTCCGGCGGGAGTCGGTCTCGTGGACCTGCGCCAGCTGTAGGACGCGGGTGACCGACACCGGCCCCTACAACGGCCATCCGAGCGATGTCGAGTCCGGGCACGCCGATGCGTGCGCCCGGCACCGCGGCGAGATCGCGGTGTGGGAGCAGGGGGCCGGGTGGGCCGCGCGATGAGCATCCTGTTCAGTTCCACCAGCATCGTCCTCACCGTGTTCGTCGCGGGCGCGCTGCTGGCGTGGGCACGCGGTGCCCGCGCCCTGGCCGCCGGGCTCGGGGTGGTCGCGCTGTTGCCGGCGGCGACGATCGTGACCGCCCTGTCCTGGCCCGCCCTCGTCGCGGTCGCGGTGTTGGTGGTGGTGATCGTGTGGCATCGCTGGTCGCGCTCGTCGGCGACGGTGTCGCGGTGGGCGTCGCGGTCGCGCCGCAAGGTCGGCGTCGCCTCCAGCCTGGACATCGTCCGCCACGCCGGGACCCTCGCCGTGCGGCGCCGGACCGGGACGGTGCGGCCGTCGCTGGCCGGCCTGCCGTGGCGGCAGCGGTGGCGGCTGGCCACGAGCGAGTCGGCGGTGGAGTTGTGCCGCACCGGGGTGTTGCGGGTATGGGCGTTGGTCGAGGACGTGGTGATCGTCGTCGGCGGCCCCCGCACCGGCAAGACCGGCTGGCTCGCCGGACGCGTCCTCGACGCCCCGGGCGCCGCCCTGGTCACGTCCACGCGGACGGATCTGCTGGACCTGTGCGGCCCGCTGCGCCGCCAGAACCGTGGACCGGTGTTCGTGTTCAACCCCGCCGGCCTTGGCTCCCGGCAGTCGACGATCACGTTCGACCCGCTCACCGGCTGCAGCGACCCCGTCACCGCAACGGAGCGGGCGACGGACATGCTCGCCGCGGTCGCCTCCGGGTCGGGCGGGGATCGGGAGTTCTGGGACGGTCAGGCCCGCCGCGTCCTCGCAGCCCTGCTGCACGCCGCCGCCCTCGGCGGGAAGCGGATGGCTGATGTCCTGGGCTGGGTCGCCGACCCCGACACCGCCGGCCGCGAGGTCCCCGCCCTGCTGCGCCGGTCGGGGGTGACCGCGTTCGAGCAGGACGTCATGCAATTCCTCACCACCAACGAGCGGACTCGGAGTTCGATCACCTCCAGTGTGATGCCCGCCCTGGGGTGGCTCACCCACCCCGCGGCGGCCGCGGCCGCGGCACCGGGCGCCGGGTTCGACGTCGCCCGGCTCCTGGACGGCCGGGCGACGGTGTTCCTGCTCGGCGCGGAGGAGGCCCAGACCGCACCCCTGGTCTGCGCGCTGACCGGGCACATCGCCCGCGAGGCCCGCCGCCTCGCCGCCGCCCGGCCGAAGGGCCGGCTGGATCCGCCGCTGGGGTTGTTCTTGGACGAGGCCGCCCTCATCTCGCCCGTGCCCCTCGAATCGTGGACGGCGGACATGGGTGGTCGGGGAGTGACGATCGTGTGCGCGTTCCAGTCCCGCGCCCAGCTCCTGGCCCGCTGGGGTGAGCATCGGGCGGCGACGATCTTGAACAACGCCGCCGCCCTGATGATCTTCGGTGGGACGCGGGACAAGGCGGATCTGGAGTTCTGGTCGACCCTCGCGGGCGAGCGTGACGAGCGGGTCACCACCACCGATGACCACGGGCGGGTGGCGTCGCGGACGGTGCGGAAGGTGCCTGTCCTGGCGCCGGCGCAGATCGCGAACCTGCCGGCGGGGCGGGTGGTGGTGATCCGGCGCGGGATCTCCCCGGTGATCGGCCGCGCCCGGATGGCCTGGCGACGCCGGGATGTGCGGCGTCGGGCCCGGTTGTTGCGGCGGGTCGCCGCGGAGACCCGCCGGCGCCGCCGCGGCGAAGTACTCCGGGCGTGGGCCGACGGGCAGCTCGAACGGGTCGTGGTGGTGTTGGCCGGTTGGTGGCCGGCCCGGTTCGGTCAGGCGGCGGAGCGGGTGCGGTCATCGAACGCGATGTTTGCCGAGCTCCGCGCCATCCGCACCACCACCCACCGCGACAACCACGACCAGGACCAGGTCCAGGAGCTGAACGGTCGGGCGTTGATCGAGCCCGGCCCAGCACCGCGCCCTGCCGACCCGACCGGCGGTGCCGGAGACGACCGCGGACCGCAGCCATGACCACGAGCGAGGAGGAGCAGATGAACCACCTGGAGAACCACCCGCGCGTCGACGTGGGTGAGGTGTGGACCGATGAGCGGGGCGATCGTGAACGGGTCGTGGCGGAAGGCTCGGGAGCCTTCGTGGGTGGGATGTGGTTCACCCCGGACGCGACCGCCGAAGGTGGTGTGCGGCCGCTGACCGTCGCCGAGGTGAACCGGTTCGCCGACCTGATCCGCAGCTCCCAGACCGACGCGCTCGAACCCGACCTGTCCGAGGCCCGGAGCGCTGAGGCCCGGAGCGGCGACGCCCGCGCCGATGACGCGACGGCTGATGACGGGGGGTGGGAGCGGTGACCGGGCCGACTCACCCCGGCCCGGACCCCGCCGCGCCGGAGGGGCCGGCGGTGGCAGGACTGGCGCGGGAGGTGGAGGTGCTGCGCCGCCAGGTCGCCGAGCTGGAGCCACTGCCCGGGCAGGTCGGCGAGCTGGGCCGCCTGGTCGGGCAGCTCTCGGAAACCCTGGCCGCGGTGACCGCGCGGCGGCGGGTGCCGGCGGCGCCGTCGTGGCTGATGGCCCCCACCGACCCCGCCGACATCGAACGGCTGTTGGGGGAGGTGTGTGGCTGGGTGGAGGTGGTGTTCCTGCGCTACCCCGACGGCGCCACCGCCTTGCCGCAGTGCTGGTTGTGGCACCCCGACGTGGTCGAGGAGCTGCTGTGGTTGATGCACGCCTGGTGCGCCGCCTACCAAGGCCCGGCCGCGTCGGTCGGGGCGGCGGGGGACTGGCACGACCGCCAACGCCCCGGGGTCGTGGCCCGGTTGCGGCGGTCGGTGGGGTCGTGCTCGGTCGAGGCACACCAGACCCGCCCCGGCTGGAGCGCCCCCACCGGCACCCCGCCACCGGTGCCCGGGGTCGAGCACGTCGAGCTGATCACCCGCTGGTGGGCCACCGACCGCGACCACACCCCACCCGAACCACCCACAGCCGCCGAGCCTGACGGATCGACCGGGCCTGCTGGGGGTGGGTGGCGGTGAGCGGCCCGGGATATGCGGCGCGGGTGCGGGCGGCGTGGGCTGCGGTGCGGGAGGTCCGTGACGCCTACGAGGTCGACCAGCGTGCGCTCCGCGCTCGGGCCCGGGCGGTGCTGGACGGACACGGCCGCCGCCTCACCCACGAACGCGACGGGGATGTGGTGGGGGAGCGCACCGCCCGGTTGTCGGAGATGGTCGATGAGTCCTTGGCGGGGTTGCGGTCGGCGGTGTGGGGGCGGCGGGTCGACAGTGCGGCGTTGATCGCACGAGCCCGGGAGCTGTCGGCGACCGCGGCCAGCGCCTACCGCCTCGACCCGATCACCGCCTCCGACGGCGACCGCAGCGCCGGCCCAGACTCGGAGCAGACCGATACCGCCGGGAATGAGCCGGGCGGTGCCACCGCGACCGACCAGGGTGCAGAGGACACCGGCCTGGCCGGTCCGGTCGAGGACACGCCGCCGGAGCGCCCGCGGGCGGCCGCAGCGGAGCGGGACGGGGTGGAGCCGGTGGTGGCGAGTTGGCCGCCGTGGCAGGACGCCCAGCGGATGCGCGACCCGGACCTCGATGTGGTGGAAGCGGTGCTCGAGGAGGTCACCGCCACCGATCCGGAGCGGTGGCGCCGCGAGTTCGCCCAGGCCGACGAGCTGACCGAGATCGCCGAGAACGTCGCCGACGAACGCGACCGACCCCAACCCCACGACCCCACCCGCGACATACCCGGCACCGACTTCGCCGCGGACTCCGACGGGCCCGACGACGTGGGGCCCGGTGTCGGCGACCAGGGCGATACCGACGGGAGCGGTGACGACAGTGGTGACGACGGGGTCAGGTCGCTCGGGGAGGTGCCGGACCCGCTCGAACAAGCGCGTCAGGCGTTGGCTGCGGTCCGCCTCGACCTCACCGACAACGACGACACAGCCGAGCGCCCCGGTGGGGTGTGGCGTGACACGGGCGCCGACGACGGCCAGGAGGACCAGCAGTGACCACCCCCAACCCGGCCGGACCGGGCCGCCGACCCGGTTCGCGGATGATGCTGTGGCTGCCCGGGTTCGCGGTCGCGGTCGGCGCGGCAGTGGCGACCGCGCACGGCCTCTATGAGGTCGCGCTCGCCGCGCGGGTCCCCACCGTGATCGCGTGGCTCTACCCGTTGATCACCGATGGTCTGGCTCTGGTCGCCTACGCCGCCACCGCCCGACTGAGCGGGTCGGCGGCCCGCTACGCCTGGAGCGTGGTCATCGTCTCGGCGGGGTTGTCGGGGTTGGCGCAGGCGGTCTACCTCGCCTCCGACACCGTCGCCACCGGTGGCGGGCTGGCGGTGTCGCCGGCGTTGCGGTTCGGGGTCGGTGCGTGGCCGGCGGTCGCCGCGGCGGTGGTGGCGCACCTGCTCTACCTCCTCGCCGAGACCCGCACCGGCGAACCGGATGCCGCCGGTAACCGCGGGCGTGCCCGGGCGGAGATCACCGTCCCACCGTCCCAGAAGGTACGGGTGGAACGGCCTGACCGGGTGGGACACCTCGACACGGTGGGACACGGTCCGGGTGTCCCACCCGCGTTGGACGGGCCGGTCATCCCCGGCCCGCCCCGACCGCTGTCCCACCCACCACCCCGACCCGCGATCCGGCCGGACCGCTCGGACGGGTCGACGGCCGGTGGGACGGGTGGGTCGGGCGTGGGCGCGCAGGAGCGCGCCCGTAGCACAGCCCGGACCTATCGGGAGCGGCACGGGCGGTGGCCGACGGTGCGCGAGTTGCAGGACGCCGCCGCGGTCGGGCGGGGCACCGCCGCCCGAGCACTCCAACAGCTCCGCGAGGACCCCACACAGGCCGCGAGCGGCCTGCACCTCGTCCCCGACGAACCCCCGAACAGGACCCACCAGTGAGCACCAGCAGCCAGAACACCACCGCGACCGAGCACACCATCAGAAGCGAGAGCGACTACCCCGAACAGAGCAACCCCAGAGCAAGATCAAAGGACTCACACCCTTGCATCACGATCCGCGGGGCCGGACCGGCCTCCGGCCTTCCGGCAACCCCCACCCCCGCCGCGCAGACCTGTGCGGACCGGCTCGCCGCCGTCACGGGGTGGTCGCAGTGCTGAGGATCGTCAACGGCTACAGCCCCGAGTACCTGCTCAACGAGGTCGCCACCGGGCGGGAGAACTACTACACCGGCGCCGTCGCCGAGGGCGAGCCGCCGGGCCGGTGGTGGGGCGCCGGGGCGGAGAAGCTCGGCCTGCACGGCCTGGTCGAGGCCCAGGACATGCGCGCGGTCTACGAACGCTTCCTCGACCCGCGGGACACCGCGTTCCAGGATCCGTCCCAGTGGGACACCGCCGGAACGCTGGGACACACCGGACGCAAGTACCTGTCCGAGGACGAGATCTACGCCGCCGCGTTGGAACGCGAGCCGGACGCGTCCGCCGAGCGCCGGGCCCAGCTCCGGACAGAGGCGGGACAGAAGGCCCGGCACAACGTCGCGTTCTACGACGCCACGTTCTCGGTGCAGAAGTCGGTGACGCTGCTGCACACCGCGTTCGAGGCCCGCGAGGTCGCCGCCCGCCAGACCGGGGACGAGGCCACCGCCGCGGCGTGGGGCGAGTTCCGCACGGCGGTCGAGGACGCGATCTGGGCCGGGAACAACGCCGCGCTCACCTACCTCCAGGACAAGGCGGGTTACACCCGGATCGGGCACCACGGCGGCGCAGCCGGCCGCTACACCGACGCCCACGCCTTCACTGTGGCGTCGTTCTTCCAGCACGACTCCCGCGACCGGGACCCGCAGCTGCACATCCACAACACGATCCTCAACCGCGTCGAGGGCCCCGACGGGATCTGGCGCACCATCGACGGCCGAAGCCTGCACCGCTGGCGCCCGGCCGCCGCCGCGGTCGCCGAGCGCACGACCGAGGAACGGATCACCGCGTCGCTGGGTTTGTTGATGGCGACCCGCCCGGACGGGAAGGCCCGCGAGGTCGTCAGCGTCTCCGAGCAGGCGATGAGCCTGATCTCCACGCGGCGGCACAAGGTCACCGCGAAGACCGCCGAGCTGGTCGAGGCGTTCGAGACCCGCTACGGGCACGCCCCGAACGGCTACCAGCTCGAACGCCTCGCCCAGCAGGCCACCCTCGCCACCCGCGCGGCCAAGTCCCACCAGGGCGAGACCCGGGAGGACCTGCTCGACCGGGTCGCGGCCCGGATGGACACCGAGATCGCCGGTGGCCTGGCCGGGATCGCCGACACGGCCCTGGCCGCCCGCCCGGGTGAGGTCGCGCCGATGCAGTGGTCCCCGGCCGAGGTCGTCTCGGTCGCGCTCGCCGAGGTCCAGAACTCCCGGACCGTGTGGACCCGCCCGGACCTCATCCGCGCACTGAACGCAGCCCTGCCCGACCACCTCGGGATCAGCGACGGCGCGCAGATCGCGAAGCTCCTCGACATCCTCGCCGACGAGGCCATGACCGCCGACCTCGCGACCGTGCAGACCAAACGTCCCGCCGCCGACGTCCTGCCGGATGAGTACCGCCTCGCCAACGGCGACTCCGCGTTCGAGGCCCCCGGCGCCACCCTCTACGCGACGACCGGGCACGTGCACACCGAGCGGATCCTCGCCGGGGCCGCAGGGCGTCACGACGGCTCCCGCATGAGCGAGGCGTCGATCGACAGCTACCTCGCGACCCTCGCCCGGCAGGGCGTCCGCCTCGGCGCGGCCCAGGAGGCCGCCGTGCGCGGGGTCCTCGGCTCTGGGGCCCGGGTCGAGACCCTGGTCGGCCCGCCCGGGACGGGGAAGTCGTTCACGGTCGGGATGATGGCCCGCGCCTGGACCAACCCCGACCTCCCCGGCGGTGGTCCGGCGCGTCGGGTGTTCGGGCTCGCGACCGCGCAGGCGGCGACGTCGGTACTGGCCGAACAGGGCCTCACCGCCCGCAACATCGCCGCCTGGCTCGCCACGCAGGACAGGCTCACCACCGGCCGCCCCCGCGACGACACCGATCTGGGGTTCCGGCTCCACGCCGGCGACATCGTGGTGGTGGACGAGTCGGCGATGACCGACACCCCCGCCCTGGCCGCGATCCACGGCCATGTGGATGCGGCGGGGGCGAAGCTGCTGCTGGTCGGGGACCCGCGCCAGCTCGCCGCGATCGGCGCCGGCGGCGGCATGGACCTGATCTCCCGCGCGGGCGGGGCGCGCTACGAGCTCAACGAGGCCCGCCGCTTCACCCACACTTGGGAGCGCGAGGCGTCGCTACGGCTGCGCGAGGGCGACACCGACGTCCTGGACGACTACCACCGCCACGGCCGGTTGATCGACTGCGGCGACGTCACCGCCGCCGAGACCGCTGCCGCGCGCGCCTGGCTCGCCGACACCCTCAACGGCACCCCGTCGCTGCTGCTGGTCGACACCAACGACCAGGCCGACCGCCTGTCGGCCGAGCTGCGCGCCCAGCTCGTCGACCTCGGCCTGGTCACCGAGACCGGGGTGCGGCTCGGCCGGACCGGTGCCTACGCCGGGGTCGGCGACGTCGTCGAGGCCCGCGCGATCGGCCACGACCTCGCCGGATACGAGGGCAACACCCGCGCCCCGCACACCCGCGAACGCTTCCGCGTCCTCGCCGTCCGCGACGACGGCGGCCTCGACGTCACCACCGACCTCACCCACCACAGCAACACTGCCGACGACGGGGTGGGGGAGCGGATGGTGCTCTCGCCCCGGTTCGTCGCCGACGACCTCGCCCTCGGCTACGCGGGGACCCGCTACTGCGGGCAGGGCGCCACGGTGACGACCTGCCACTCGGTGGTCACCGAGAAGACCGACCACGCTGCCGCGCTGGTCGGGCTGACCCGTGGGACCGACGCCAACACCGCCCACGTCGCCACCGTGACCGAGTTACCCGACGCCGCGGACGGCAGCGACCGTCACCAGCTGCACCGTTCCCCGAAGGCCGTCCTGACGACCGCACTCGAGCTGGCCGAACCGGACCGCTCCGCCCTGACCATCGCCGAGGACTCCGCCCGGTGGGCCGAGTCGATCCCGGTCGCGGCCGAGCTGTTCGCCGACGCCGCGCATCAGGCGTCGGTGCGCCGCACGAGTGCGTGGCTGGACCGGCTCACCGACACCGGAGTGCTGACCGTCGAGCAGCGGGACCAGCTCGCCGCCGAGGACGCCTCCACCTCGCTGACCCGCGTGCTGCGCCGTGCCGAGGTCTCCGGCACCGACCCCTACACCGTCCTGCACTCCACGATCGCCGGTCAGCCACTCACCGGGGCCCGTAACCTCACCAATGTCATCCACGCCCGTCTCCGCGACCGGCAGCGGTTCGAACCCGACGTCGGCACCTGGGCCGATCGGGTCCCGCAGCTCGACGACCCGCAGATGACCCGCTACCTGCATCGGCTCGCCGAGCACCTGGACCAGCGCACCGCCGACCTCGGCGCGCAGGCCGCGGCCGATCCGCCGCGGTGGGCGACCGACCTGCTCGGTGACGTGCCCGACCGGGACGAGGTCGAGGCCCGCGCGGAGTGGGAGCGCAAGGCCGGCGCTGTCGCCGCCTGCCGTGCGCTGACCGGCCGCGAGGACGTCGACGGCGCCGAGGCTGGCCCTGTCGAGGCCCTCGACGTGCTCGGCGCCGCACCGAAGCCCGGGATGGTGGAGCACCACGCCGCCTACTGCGCCGGGTGGGAGGCGCTGGGCCGACCTCGCGCGGATCGGGAGGAGTTCGAGCTGTCCGACGGGGCGCTGAGGATGCGGGTGCGCGCCTACGAGCGTCAGCAGGCGTGGGCACCCCGCTACGTCGCCAACGAGCTCGCCGGGACCCGCCAGGCCGCGGAGCACCACCGCGCCGCCGCGACCCTGCACCGCGCCGAAGCCGACGCCACCACCGACCCGGCCCACGCCGCCGAGCTGCGCCAGGCCGCCGACGGCGCCGCCGCGCTCGCCGCGGAGCTGGACCGGCGGATCGGCGAGCTGGAGGAGGTCGAGGCCGCCCGCGGGCGCTGGCTGCTCCGAACCACCGTCGACCGGGACAAGCACGACCGCGCGGTGATCGCGCTCGCGCACCGCAACAGCGACCGCGACGCCCCCGACGAGCGAGTCACCGCCGACGAATGGCTCACCGCCCACGACGAAGCCATGCGCGCCGAGGACGAACACCGCCCGATCACCGAACACGACCTCGACGACACCACCGTCGACGAGCACCAGGCACTCGACGACGGTCCAGTCCTGGAGACCGCGGTCCCCGACCTTCGGGAGACCGCCGGGGCCGAGCCGCGGGAGCGGCACGAGGACGACGTCCGGGTACCGACCACCGCCGAGTCCGAGGACGCGGTCACCCGTGCCCGCCGGGCCCTGGACGAGATCCAGGCCCAGGAGGTCTACGAGGCTGGCCTCGACACCCCCGAGGCCCGCGATGTCGACCACCACCGCAACGACCCGTTCACCGACGAACCGGACGACAGCGCCGGCTACGACGCCGAGCGCTGGGACTGACCAGGATCGGTCACGATCGCCTCGACGACAGCCCGCCACAACGGCCACCCCTGCGGCGGCTCGTCACCGGGGCGCACCGGCCACGCCATGTGGTAACCATCGTCCTCCAGGTCGAGGTAGGCCTCGGCGATCTCCACCGCGGACCACGTCCGCGGTGACCGCCACAGCTCCAACGCCGCGGACACCGGCATCGGCAGCCGGCCGCCCGGGATCCGCTGCGTCGGACTCCACGACGCCGTGACGACCGGACAGCCGTCCGCGCGGGTCCCGGTCTGCACCAGCTCAGCCGGGTTCCACCGCACGACGTGCTCACCGACCCTCGGCGCATCGACCACGACGAGCCCCGTCGGCAACAGCTCGCCCGGGCGCTGCAACGCGATCTGCAGGTCCGCCTGCTCCCAGGCCAACACCAGCCGCGAGGCGTTCACAAACGACGCGACGAGTCCGAGGGTCTCGACGGCCGCGTGCGCGTCGTCGCCCGGGTAGAAGGGCCGCGTGCGGACGTAGCCCGCGTACGGCTGATGGCCCAGGTCGTTGCAGAACATGTGCATGGTCGGGGGCGGGACGAAGCCACCCTCGGCCAGCATTGCGTCGGTTGTCGCGAGGGCGATGATCTCCAGCTCGTCCACCTGGTGCTGCTCGGTGAGCTCCATGTCAGCAGAGTGTGCGACAGACCCCCGACGTTTCCCGGGCCCTCGAACGATCGGTCGGGGGACGACGGATTGCCCCTCAGTAGGCCATTTCCGGTGGGAGAAGAGGGTGTCTAGCAGCTCCTTGTTGGTTGCGTCTGCTACCTGCTCGGTGATGCCGGGCGCGGTGAGGTCGAGCGCGCGCAGGTTGCCGGTCGAGTCGCGGATGACAGTGGGCACCCGGCGTACGTGGTCCAAGTGGTCAGTCGCGTACTTGGACAGCAGCAGCTCGTGCAGGGCCGACCACACGCCGGCTTCGGTCCAGTCCCGCATCCGCCGCCAGCAGGTCACCCCCGAGACGCCGAACGCAGTGGTCGGGAGCTGGCTCCAGCTGATCCCGTTGCGGAGCACGTACATGACCCCGCGCAGCGCCGCCCGGTCGTCGACCGGCCTGCGCCCGGGGAACCGGTACCGGCGCGGTGGACGGGCCGGCAGCAGCGGTTCCACGCGCTCCCACAACGAGTCAGGAACAAGATCGGCAGCCATGCGGGACGGATCTGCCGCAGCTCAGCGAGTGTCTACAACAGACACACCGAGCTCATTCTGAAACCATCTCTTACTCGGCAAGACGTATTCCCTCTAAACCCTGCCACGCTGGACCGATCTGAAAGGTGAACGTGGTTCGGACAGCATCTTTCTTTGGGAAGGTTAATCTGACAGTGAATACGTCGCCAGCCTCAAGTCGTTCGCGCGATTTACCCGGGATTTGGCAACTGCGTTCACGCACACGTTCAGGAGGGATCGAATTGTGCTGAGGCAGTAGCCTGGCTTCGTCGAATGTGTTGCAAGCCGCTGGCCTGTCCCTGCTAGGGTCGTAGGTCGCGCGCACCGTTGCGTGAACTTCCTGATCGGTTATTGCAATTGTTTCTAGAATTGCACCCGGGGGCGATTGAAGCGGCCGGTCGATCCTGTAGACGCCGTTCGGCGGCGCGACACTTGCGATCGCTGGCTGTGTTAGTTCTTGCCAGGCCCACTTTCCTCCAAAGAGGAGCACTGTCAAAGCAACAAATGCGAGAGTAGGAATCGCCGAAAATGATCCGCTAGTACGCGACGACTCTTGATTCGCTCGCATGCGAGCACGATCCCGCTCCGGGTCGTGAGGAATTCGGTAGTAGTGCGTCTCCGAGATTGGCTTGCTTGGGTCGGGAGGGCCAACACCTTTCGGGATCCAAGGCACGATTTCTCCTTGCTGTCGCGTCAACAGAATTATACGGGGTACTGCTGTTCGAATCTGTGGTGGGCGCAACCGACACCGTTGTGGTCCACCGCTGCTAGGCGTCGCACCCGGGAGGGCGTGTCAACTCTCAGCTCCTCCGTAGTTCCCGGAAAACCGCGACGACGGCGTGGATGGCAAGGCAGCGGCCGGGCCTCCCCGCGCCAGAGTCGAGCCACCACGAGCTTTGTCGAGGGCCTGTCGGGCTTCGTTAGCGACTGTCAGGCGGGCGACGAGCAGATACTCAATTCCGATGAGACATGCGGCAGCTTCCCCGGTCGCTGAGTATTCTTGTTGGCCAAGCCGTGTTCGCGCCACTGGGTCGCGCATGGCGAGCCGAGAGACCTGCTGGGCGGAGCGCGGCGCTGGACCACGGCCGCGAACGCTGCCTCGGAAACACAGCTGGCCGGGCGCGACCACGTCTGCAGGACGGTCACGGCGATTACGGATCCGATACCGCGGACTTCGAGTCCTTGTAGGTCGGGATTGCAGGAACCGCCGGTACGACTCCGGTCAAGGAGCGCGGACCGATCGGCCTGGCAGACGGACCTGGTTCGAGTGCGCTCTCGGTGTCGCCGGTCTTGTCGGTGTCGCCGTTATCCCCCTCTGAGGCCGCGAGTGAGGTCAGGCGATCTCCGAGGAGAGGGCGGCCCGGAGCTTGGTGACGGCTTCGTGGGTGACGCGTTTGACCTTGTCGACGGTGTAGCCGGTGATTTCCGCCGTGCGCGCCATGGTGTAGTCGTCGATCAGGCGGAGGATCACGACCTCGCGGTGGGGTGAGGAGAGATGGGTCAGGGCGTCGCGCACGGCCATGGCATTAGAGACTCGGGTGCCGGTTTCGTGTTGTTCACTCGGCAGGTTGGCGAGTAGGTCCTCACTGTTGTCGACCGGTAGGGCGCGCCAGCGTCGGCGAAGTTCCTCGTAGACCTCGTTGCGTACGGCGGTGATGAGGTAGTAGCGGAGGTTGGTGATTTCTCGGGGACGGTTCTGCTGGCTGTACCACACGTTCAGGAACGCGGTCTGGACCACATCCTCGGCGGTGTCACCCGCACCGGCGGCGCGGGCCCGGGCGAGAAAGTGGCTGCGGTGTTGCTCGAACAGGTCGTAGAATTCTCGGTCGAACTCTGGCCCCGGCCGGGCGACCCGGCGTAGTCCACGATGGCGACCGGAGCCGAGGCCGAGGATGGGGGCGTGTCCGTGGCGGGCCAGCCACGCAAGAGCGTCGATGAGCAGCGCGTCCGCGTCGGCTTTGGTGTCCTCATGTTCCATCAGGATGATCCTTGTTGTCATGCTCGTAGAGAGCCGCGGCGACCCGTCGGCGTACGGGATTGTGGTGCACGTCATTGTCGCTGTGCTTCTCGCGGGCCCGGGAGTCCTCGATGGAGGTCGCCCAGGTTGCACGATGTCCAGCGGCACAAGTGGTGGGTGACGAGCCGTCGACGCCGACGTTGAGCTGGTGGTCTTGTCGTTGCCACAGGTCGTGCACGTGCCCGTGTAAGAGCGGCACGCCGAGGTCCGGGGGGTGTCTCTATGGGTTCGTCAAGCGGCTGCGAGCTCGGGATCGGGTGTGCGAACGATGGGCGGGGCGTAGGGGCGTCGGTCGCGGAGCATGGCGTAGATGACGACGGTGCGGCGGCGGGCCAGGCAGATCAGGGCGGCGTTGTGGCGTTTGCCCTGTGTACGTTTGCGGTCGTAGTAGGCGCGGCTGGCCGGGTCGGCCAGGGCGGCGAAAGCGGAGAGGAACAACGCCGATTTCAGGGCGTGGTTGCCGCGCTGGGAACGGGTCTCGCCCTCGATCGACGAGCCCGATCGTCTAGTGACGGGAGCGAGGCTGGCGTAGGCGGCCAGGTGTCCGGCGGTAGGGAACGCGGAGCCGTCTCCGACGATGGTGAGGATCTTGATGGCGGTCCTGACCCCGAGTCCGGGCATCGAGGTCAGGACCGGTCCAAGAGGGTGGGCCTCCAGGCGGGCTTCGAGCTCGGTGGCGAGGTCGTCGCGTTCGCGGTGGACCTCGCGCAGTTGGGTGGCGACTCCGGCAACCACGCGGGCGAACGCGGTGGTGCCGGGGACGACCAGGCTCTGGGCGTCGAGCGCAGCCAGGATCTGGGTAGGCAACGTGCGGACCAGTCGCGGGGAACGTGCCCGCATCGCCTGCGCGATGCCGTCGGGTCCGAGATCTCGGAGAGCTTGCGGGGTCGGTGCGACGGTCAGCAGGTCGAGCACGCCGCCGCGGTCCAGACGTGGCCCGAGCAGACGTTCCAGTGCCGGGTGGACGTACAGCATCGCGTCACGCAGTCGGTTGGTCAGCCGGGTGGACTGTCCAGCGAGGTCGTCGTCGTAGCCGGCAAGGACCGAGAGTTCAGCGAGAGTCTCGTCGTCGGTGCCGACCCGGCGCAGGGTGTGGGGCATCGTCCGGGCCGCTTCGGCGATGACGTGGGCGTCGCGGGCGTCGGTCTTGGCCTGACCGGGGTGCAGGTCGGCGATGCGGCGCATCGCCAGTCCCGGCAGGTAGGCCACGGCAACGCCGAGTTCTCGGGCCACGGCGACGGCGAGCGCTCCGATCGAGGCCGGTTGATCGACCACGACCAGCACCGGGCCGCGTTCGGCCAGCCCGGTGAGCACCGTCCGAAGTGCGACCTCGTCGCCTGCGCAGCGCTTTGTCGTGCAAGCGCTTCCCGGCCTGGTCGAGAGCGCAGGCGTGGTGTTCGGACTTGCCGACATCGAGCCCGCAGAACACCGCGAACCCGTTCGGGCTGGGATCAGGACCGAGCAACGACCGCTCCCTTCTCGTCGCGGCAGGCCGACCATGAGCACCCGCGCCGGCAGCCACGCCTGCGAGCAGACCGAGGTGCGGTCAGGTCTCTATCAGCGGTCGTTGGCGCCCTCCGGCCGCGGCGACAACACCCCCCAGATCATCGAACGACAGGGGCAACGAGTCATACCGCGACCGGCGGCCTGCAAGCCCTCACCGGGCTTGATCAAGAACGTAACAGGACGAGTGGTTGGGGATGAGGCAAGTCGGGTGGTCGAGTTCTATGCGCTGGTAGCGCGGATCGTGACCGAAGGTCGGCCTACTGGCGGAATCCAGGCACCTGGACGTACCCCCCGTACACGGTGTTCGGGTCGTCCTGCGGGGCGTAGATCGCGAAGTCCTCGGGGTCGAATGACTCGTCGAAGGCGCCCTCGGTGAAGTACGTGAACACTGCATCCGACCCGGGCGGGATCGGCGCCCGTGCCGGACCGTTGAGCCGGTCGATCGTGTGGGTGCAGGAGCCGACCGGCAGGCCGCTGGTCAGCGGCTTGGATGTCGAGATCGATCGTGTGCTGTCGGCGGTGCGGAGGTCGAAGTCGCCGTTGCCTGCCACCCGGCAACGCTTAGCTTTGATCCAGCCGTTGGTGACGTAGAGGTCGGCTCGTGCAGAGGGGACGGCCACGTAGGTCGCTGCTCTCGGTGCCGGGGCGCTGCGGTCCTGCTGGAGGTTGCGGGCCCGGATGGTGACCGAGACGTAGTTGCGGCCCGGGCGGGCGATGGCGGATCCCTTCGCGGGTACCCTGCTCACCTCGACGAGCTGGAGCTCGTAGGCGAACCCCTTCTGCGTGGTCGTGACGGTCGGAGCGCTCGGCGGGTCCGGTACGGATGCCGGGCCCGCTCCCGGTCCGCTCTGGCCGGTCGTGCACGAGGTCGAGAACAGGGCCGCGCATGTGAGGGCGGTGAGTGCGACGAGCGTCCTGCCCAACCGTGTCCGCGTACCGAGGCGCTGCGACGGGTCGGAAGGGGACGGCGCGAGGGCCGTGCGGGTCTGCTCGGCGGGTCCGGGCCGTGGTGACGTGGTCATGCGGACCAGGAGCGGCAGGACCGCCTGAACGTTCGTCGGATTCCATGGAAAGTGATGCGAGTCACACTTTCGAACCTTGCTGTCTGGTTTCGGTCTTCTTCGTTGTCCGCGCTCGTGCCGGGCGAGGGTGCCGGGTCCCCGAAGGCCCGGGTTCGTGAACTGGAGGAGACCATGCAGCTACTTAGGGCGGGAACTCTGGCTGGTGTGCTGGCGGCGCTCGTGCTGCCGCTGGCGGTCGCCGTTGCGCCGGAGGCGTTGGCGACTGACGGTCGGGACCGAACGCCGACCGGTGAGCTGGCGGCGGTATACCAGCACGCGTTCACCCGGGCGCCGAGCGGCGCAGAGCGCGAACGTGACCTGCAGCTCGCCGGCATGGACTGTCACTGGGGAGTTCTCGACTTCTCCTTCCGGGCGATGACTAGCCCGGAGGCTCGTGGTCGGTGGGACAACGACCCGCAGGACCTGGCCGGAATGCTCTACGCTGGGCTCCTCGACCGCGCCCCAGACGCCGAGGGCCTTCAGACCTCGACCCGCTCGATCCAGCAGCGCGGCCTGGAATGGGCGACGACCGAGATGTTGGCCTCGCCGGAGTACCACCGCAGGATCGACCGGATTTGCCAGGGCTTGCCCTCGACCGGTGCCGCGATGATGACCTGGTCGGACGCGGTGGAGACTGCGCAGTCCGTGGTCGAGTCCCGGCGACAGGTCGCCGGGGTGACGTGCTGGCTCGACAGCACCGTCTGGGCGGGGCTCGATGCGTTCGACGCCCTGCTCAGGACCGACACTGGGAAGGAGAAGGACCCCCGGACCCTGAAGGCCAAGAAGGACCTGCGGGTTGAGACCCTGAAGCTGTTCGACGACCTGGTGAAGGGCGTCGACCGCGTCATGGGCGGCTCCGGCGGGGAGGACGAGTGCGCGGCTGAGGCCAACTTCATGCGGGCGGGCGAGCGCATCGTGGAGATCGCCGTGCCGGAGCGGGTGGGTACGGACGGCGGGCACAACGCCGTGTTCGTTCAGGAGGAGCAGGTAAAGATCGACAACCTTGCTCCCGGCCACAGAACGAAGGCGACCTGGCGGGTTGGGGCCAACCCGACGTCCTGGGAGCCCTTCGAGGGGACGGTGCGCGAGTACCCGAAGGTCATCCTGCGATAGCGAGCACCCGGCCGCACCGCAACAGCTGTCCGCCTCCCACCAGTGGAATCCGGTGGGAGGCGGACAGCTGTGTGCCGGGTGGGCTAACGAAACCGGCACCGTAGACGACGGTCGGAATGTCCGTTGTCGTCGGCCGTACGGCCGTGCCTGTTCTGGGGGCTGGTGGGTGACCGAGACCGGTCTGGGGTGGCGGGTTCAGTTCTCCGCGGTCGCACGCGTTGTCAGGCCGTCCGGCGAGGTCGTGGGGAGCGGGGTTCTCGTCGGCCCGAACCTCGTGGCTACCTGCGCGCACGTGGTCACCGCCGCATGCGGCGCGGGGGTGGATGCCGCCTACCGCGACACTCCGCCGGACGGACAGGTAGCGATCGAGTTCCCGTTGGTCGACCCTGCCGACTGTCGAGGGATCCGATCCGCGACCGTCCTGCGCTGGGTGCCCATCACCGAGTCCGGCACCGGTGACGTCGCGATCCTGCGACTCGGACAGGACGCGCCTGCTGGCGTCCGTCTGCCCCCGTTTCTGCGCCCGGACAAATTGTGGGATCACCGGTTCCGTGTGTTCGGGTTCCCGGCCGGCACCGGCGACGGGGTTTGGACGGTCGGCCGGTTCCGCGCCGAGCAGGGCACGGGATGGGTGCAACTGCAGACTGATCTCGGACAGCCCGCGATCACCGAAGGGTTCTCCGGTGCCGCGGTGTGGGACGAGGACAGCCACGCCGTGGTGGGGATCGTCGTCGCGTCGTCGCTCGACGCCGCCTCGGGTACCGCCTACCTGATCCCGGTTGCCGACGTCCTGGGCCTTGACCCCGGACTGCTGCCTAACCCCTACCGCGGGTTGGAACCTTTCCATGAGGAGCACGCCGAGTACTTTTTCGGCCGCGCCGACGACATCGCACGCTTGGAGGCAACCCTGGACCGCGCTGGTGCCGCGGTCCTCGTCGGCCCGTCCGGCTCGGGGAAATCGTCTCTTGTACGGGCTGGTCTGATCCCGCGCCACCGGGCACGGGGACGCCACATCGTTGACTGCACCCACACCGACAGCGACCTCTTGCCCGAGCTCGACGCGATGTCAGCGGAGGGTCGACCGGTGACGGTCGTTCTGGACCAGTTCGAAGAGCTCGTCGCCCTCGACCCGCCGGCGGCCCGCCGCCGGCTCCAGCGCCTGTTGGAGCGTGTTGGCACCGACCTTGCGCTGATCGTCACCCTGCGGTCGGGATCGCTGGACCAGTTGCTCACTCCTGAACTCGCGGACGTGATCGGCGCGGCGACGGTGCTCGTCCCCCCGATGGGACGTGAACAGCTCCGCCAGGCCGTCACCGGGCCTGCGGAGCGTGCTCCGGGGCTGCTCTTCGAGGACGGCCTGGTCGATCGCATCCTCGACGACACCGGTGACGAGCCCGGCAGGCTCCCCTTGCTCGGTCAGCTCCTGGACCGCCTCTGGGAGAACAGGGAGGGTGCCCGGCTCACCCTCGAGGGGTATCGGGCGGCCGGCGGGGTCGCGGGTTCGATCAGCCAGCACGCCGAGCAGGTCGTGGCGGACCTCGGGGAAGGCAGCATCGACCCATTACGCCGACTCCTCACCCGCATGGTCACCGCCGACAGGGAAGGCGGCTTCCAACGCCGCTCCGTGGCCCCCGCGGACCTCGACGACACCGAACTGCATCTCCTGGACCGCCTGCTGGCGGCGCGCCTGGTCGTCGCGGGGACCTCAGAAGACGGACGCGCGACAGTCGAGCTCGCCCACCAGGCCCTGATCGAGCACTGGCCACGGCTGGCCGCCTGGCTTGCCGAAGACCAGGACTTCCTCGTCTGGCGTACCCGTACGCACGAAGCGTGGGAGAACTGGCAGGACCAGGATCTCGACGAGACCGCTCTCCTCCAGGGGGGCGCGCTCGCCGCTGGCCTGGACTGGGTGAGACGCCGACCCGGCCAGATTCCCGATCGCCTGCACGATTACGTCCGCCGCGGTGAAGCGCGCCAACGACGCTCCGTCCGGCGATGGCGCGCCATCGCCTCCGTCTTGGCCGTGCTCGTAGTGCTGGCCGCCTCGCTGGCCGTGGTCGCCGGAGAGCGCGGTTCCCGCCTGGACAATCAGCTCCGCAGCGCGAACGCGGAGCTCCTCGGACGGCTGGCCATCGCCCGCGCGGCGACCGATCCGGACGCCGCGACCCAGTTCGCACTGCAGGCCTACCGGTCCGATCCGGACAACCCGGCGGCCCGCGATGCACTGTCCGCTCGCTACAACGCTATGGCAACCACCGTCCGCCAACACACGGTCTCCGACGTACCAATCCAGGCATTCAGCGGTGACCGCGAGGTTCTGCTTCTGCGCACCGATGACGGCCTGCATGTAGTCCATGACGTCGCGGGGCCGTCGCCCCGGGTTGTGACGCTGCCTGGGACACCCCGTCGGGTCAGTGCACTGTTGTCCCCGGACCGTCGATGGATCGCTGCCATCGACCCAGGAGGCTCGGTCTACCTCTGGGAGGTCACCGACCTGCGCGAGCCAACGATCCTGCACGCCGGTTCGGACGTCTGGCCCGTAGAGTTCACCGGAGCGCTGGCCTTCTCCGACGATGGTGCGCAGTTGTCGTTCGCCCCGCCGGGAACCGGTGAACCCCGAGAACTGGTGACCTGGCAGCTGCCGGACCTGACGCCCGTCCCGAACGCCGTCACGATCGACGCGGCCGACCCCAGCGTCACGGGGCTGCTACACATCAAGGACTCCGGCGTGTTCCTTATCAAGGAAGCCGACGACGAGCCGTCCGTCGGCGCCGCAGGAGAAATGACCGTTCGGTCGGCCACTACAGGTGCGGTCCTCCGGTCGATGCCCGGCGACTCGGTCGTCGTCGGCGAGTTCGAGGTCGGCTGCGCCGAAAGCATGATCGACGGCGAGAGACGAACCGAAGCGATCCTGCGGCAGCTCGCAACGCGGGACGAGGTCCGCCGACTTGCGGTAGAATTCGGTGACCGTGCGATGTGCCTAGACGGACGCTGGTCGACGCCGCCTATACCGTTGTTGGGTGACAGCCTAATGTTCCGTCAGGCTGAGGTCGGTCGCCCCGGAGCTCCGGAAGAAGTGACGCCGGTGCGGATCGTATCGCTGTCCGATGACGACACCTCTTTCGCCCAGCTGACGCTCCACGCCACCGATATTGACTGGCAGTCGAGCTGGGCATTGTCCCCGATCGTCGAGCGTGACGATTCCGGCGCGATCACGCTCCTCACGGCGCAAGGTCGCGCGATCAGCATCGTGCGGACCGACCGACAGCCGACGATACCTGCAGAACTGGATCCCCAGGTCCGGCCTACATTAGCGCGGACGATCGTCGGCGGACACCTGGCGATCCCGCATACCGGAAGCACACTGTTCATCGACCCTGCAACCGGGAGCCTGGTGGCGGAGGGCGCGGGCGTCACGCTCTATGAGAGTGGCGCGTT
Organism: Pseudonocardia sp. NPDC049635; assembly: GCF_040659795.1. NCBI lineage: Bacteria > Bacillati > Actinomycetota > Actinomycetes > Pseudonocardiales > Pseudonocardiaceae > Pseudonocardia > Pseudonocardia sp. NPDC049635. Next base: position 47,130 of record NZ_JBFAON010000007.1, on the reverse strand, counting down.
CCGGTTCGGGCGCGACGCATCGGGGGACTGGCGGTTTGAGAAGCTCGCCCTGCCGACACTTCATCCGGAGTACGTCGTCACCGTTCCCGGGAGCAGGGACCCGATGGAGAACACAGGTCTAGCAGCGTCGATCGACGGTGAGTTCACCGCCATCGCGGGGGGCGTCGTCTCGACTTGGACGATGCAGGGTGGCGACCTCGTGCGCCCGCCAGCCACGTTGCCCCCCCGGGAAGGGGATCCCACCTGGTATAAGAGAGTCGCATCGATCGAGGCCCGTCCTGGGCACTCCGGTCAGGTCGCGATCCGGACCCCCGATGGTGCCGTCGAACTCTGGGATGTCCGCGAGGACCCCCGGCAGCTGTTCAGGATCGACGCGAACTTGAATTCGGACGGCTCCCATCACCTGTTCGACGCGTCCGGAGAGCGGCTTGTCACCTCGTCCGTGGGTGGTGAGCTGAGAGTTTGGAGTGCCGAGACTGGGGAACAGCTCGGAGCCCCGATTCCGACTCCTGGCATCGGGCAGTTGCTCACCATTTCCGCGGATGGGCGGCTGATAGTAGAGGGGTTATCCTCTAACTCCATCGAGTTCTGGGATCTCGAGCTCGGTGCCCGAAGCGGACGGCTCGACCCAGGACACCAGCTAGCAAGCAACCAGGACGTGACCGGCGAGCAACTGCAGTTCCTCACCCGACACGGGTCGTACTCGCTGGCGGCCACCGGCCAGGCCTGGTTCGACCACGTGTGCTCCATCGCGGGCCGAGAACCGACGGCGGACGAGACCCGGGCGTTCCCACCAGGCACGGACCAGTCGTCCCCGTGCACATAACTGGCTCTTCCGGAAATGGAGTGTAGGTGAGGGCGTGGTCGACCACGGTGGTGGGGTTGTGTCGCTGCGCTGAGCTTGATCTTTAACCGCGACGCGCCGCTGTCGTCGAGTTGATGCAGGTCGCGCGGCGTGTCGGCCGATGTTGGGTGCTGCCACCGCTTGTTCCGGCTCGCGCTCTGCGACCGCGATGAGCCGAGCAGCGGTGCTGTTCGCGGACGCGAACAAGCGCGCGAAGTACGGCCTGGGCAGATTCGCTGGGGAGGATGCTGCCGCCATGCCGGATTCTGATCGGGACCTCGCCGCGTTCTACCTGGCGCGTGCGTTGCCGCAGCGTTGGCGACACGTGCAGGGGGTAGCGCGTCGTGCCGAGAGGGTGGCCGAGTACCTCTGTCCTGCGGAGGGTGAACTGCTGGTCGCCGCGGCGTGGCTGCACGATATCGGCTACGCCCCACCGTTGGTGGAGACCGGGTTCCATCCCCTTGACGGAGCGCGAGCGCTGCGGCGGCAACTGGGAACCGGCGAACGCCTCTGGGGCCTGGTCGCCCACCACTCCGGTGCCATCCACGAAGCCCGTGTCCTCGGCCTCGACGACCAGCTCGACGAGTTCGCTGACGACTACAGCCTGGTCCGCAACCTGCTCTGGTACCTGGACATGACTACCAGCACCGACGGAAAGGTGGTTTCGTTCACTGACCGGATGGCCGACGTTCGAGCCCGCTACTCGGCTGGTCACTACCTTAACCGGGCCCTGGGACCGAGCATGTATGAGCGGCAGGCCGCCGTCAGTCGTGCCGAGCAATGGATGCGCCACAGCAGAATCGAACTGAAGTGACACCCGTCAGCCGGACACCTGGGTCTGCTGCAGTATTAGGTGACATCTGATCTGGCTTGCCGACCCGGTTGGCTGAGAGGACGTAGCCGTGCCCAAGACCTATCCTGAGGAGTTCCGCGCCGACGTGGTCCGCGTCGCCCGTAACCGTGAGGACGGGCTGACCATCGAGCAGGTCGCCCTCGATTTCGGGGTGCATCCGATGACGCTGCAGAAGTGGCTACGCCGCGCGGCGGTCGACGACGGAGCCCGCTCCGGCCAGACGTTGACGGAATCGGCCGAGTTGTGTGAGGAACGCAGGCGGGATCCAGTTATTGGAGCAGGAGAACGAGATCCTGCGCCGCGCGGCGGCGTATCTGTCCCAGGCCCAGCTACCGGGAAAGGGCTCTACTCGCTCGTGAGAGAGCTCGCCGCCGACGGGATCGCGGCGGCGCTCACGTGTCGGGTGTTCAGACTCGCCCGCCAGCCCTACTACCGGTGGCTCGCCGCTCCGGTCACCACCAGCGACCTGCACCGCGCGTATCAGGCGAACGCCCTGTGTGACGCTCACCGTGACGATCCGGAGTTCGGCTACCGCTACCTCGCCGCCGAAGCGGCCTCGGCCGGTGAAACCATGGCCGAGCGCACCGCGTGGCAGCTGTGCAGCGAACACGGCTGGTGGAGCGCGTTCGGCAAGAGGCGCCGCGGCGGCGGTAAGGCCGGGCGGGTCGGACCGCCGGTGCACGACGACCTCGTTCACCGTGACTTCACCGCCGATGGACTGGATCAGCTCTGGCTCGCCGACATCACCGAACATCCCACGGCGGAGGGCAAGCTGTATCTGTGTGCGGTCAAGGACGCCTGTTCCGGACGGATCGTGGGCTCCTCCATCGACACCCGCATGGCCTCAGAGCTGGCCGTATCCGCGCTCGACAACGCTGTCGCCCGCCGCGGCGTCGTCGCGGGTAGCACGTTTCACACCGATCGGGGATCGCAATTTTCGTTCCCGGAAACTGCAACACGCTCTGCGTTGGCGCGGGCTGAACGGGTCGATGGGCCGCGTCGGCGCAGCCGGGAACAACGCCGCGATAGAAAGCTTCTTCGCGTTGTTGCAGAACAACGTCCTGGACCGCCGTCGCTGGAGGACTCGTCAGGAACTGCGGACAGCGATCGTTGTCTGGATCGAGCGGACCTACCACCGACGCCGGCGCCAGGCCCGTCTCGGGCGTTTGACCCCGATCGAGTACGAGACCATCATCAGCCCCGCCACGCCCCTCGTGGCATGACAGCCCGACTGTCACCTATCGCTGCAGCAGACCCGAGTCCCGCGGCTGATGTAGCGCTTGACAGCCATAGAAGCACCTCACTGCCAGAGAGTCTGACGCACGACACGGCGACCCTCGTATTATCCACTTGACCTCAACAGGGCGTAACGTCCAGGTCCGCGAGAGCGACCATCAGGCTGTCCGAGGTCTAACGAAACTGGAACGAGGCTTGACTGATGCGCGCATGGCCTATCGTTGCAGTGACGGCAACGCTTCTCGCGCTGGTCGTGCTAGCAACTATCGTAGTTGATGTCGAGTCCGTTAACCAGCAGGAAGCTGTGACGGAAAGCAATCCTGGCACTGGGGCAAACGACCGCTCGTACGTTGCAATAGGTGATTCGTTCAGCTCAGGGGAAGGTGAGCCGTACCTGGATCCCCAAGTCCTGCAAGACGAATACAAGGTGAACTCGCTCAATGAGCTTGATTCCTGTATCCTTTTTCCACGTCTCCGAACGCCGCTCTGCGGTCCAAGTCCGGATTTTGTGGAGAATAAGATCGGATGGCTTGGCGACACCGGAACAGACGTAGATAAGCTCCCGCTAGAAGAGCGGCTAATTGCTGGCGTGGCCGCAACGAAGAGTTTTGGTGGAAACAATTGTCATCGATCCGCCCACGCCTATCCGGTTCGCCTCCACAACCTCCTTGCAGACACTCCGCAGCGTTGGCAGCTGAAATTCGTGGCATGCTCGGGGGCGACAACAGAGCATTTTCGAGAGCCTTTTCGTGGCGAGTCCCCACAGCGAGATGCTTTCGCCTCTGGCCCGGCAGACATAGTCTCAATCGGATTCGGTGGAAATGACGTCGGCTTCGGCAACTTGGTAATCTGTGGCGTGACCGAAGCGATAATTGACCGGATAACAACGATAACTTCGCCGATAACAAGCGACTACCATACTCGAATTGACGCCTGCAAGCAGGGGATGCAGCCTGGACTACCTGAGCGCCTCGATCGGTTGAGGGCCAACCTCAGTGCGCTCGTGGCGGACGTTCGCAGAAATCACTTGAAACAAGATGGCAGGATCATCATGGTGGGGTATCCACGGGTCTTTCCTGATGAACCGCCAGACTCATGCAGCTTAGGCGCAGCCTCGTCCATTGGTCGGGACTCAATGATTTGGCTAAACGATGTAGCGGATAGAATTAATGCCGAGATTCGAACTGTGGCAATTGAGCATCAAGTGTCATACCTCGATACCACCAGCCTTGCGAATGTTGAGTCCGAAGTGGGCCACGCTCACGATTTCTGCGAAGACAACGGTGCGGTTCGTTGGTTCAACAGGCTGATTCCGTCCGACATTCGACGCAGCATGCACCCGAAGTTTGAGTACCATGTTCGAGTTGCCAAGGGGATAGAAGAGTGCCTCTCCGATGTGAGCAGCTGCAATCCAGAGTTGACGATCCACAACTGGGCGGATGAAGTCAACAAGAACTGTTACATTGAAAATGAACGATGGACTGCGGCGAGCTCTAACGAGACAAAAATTCGTGCCATGTCTCGAGCGGCCGAGTGGCTGCGAAAAGTTCCACCTGCTCCCGCCACCCCAGGTGCGCGCCTGGTGCTGAACAATCGGATAGCCATCTACGAGTCGAGTGCGCGGGCGCTCAAAGCATTCGCTGATCCATCTGTTTCGCCTGCGCGCCTGTATGCACTGGAAAGGGAGCGCGACTCACATCTCACCGATGGCGCCCAGCTAGCCAATCAAAACATCGACGCTTATGAAGTACTGTTCGCTTTAACGCCTGCGTGTCGCTAGCCCGGATGGGGTCTGCTTTTGGGAATGGGTGAGATCTGATCTGGCTTAGAGATGGTTTCAGAATGACTTCCTGAGTTCGCGGTGACAGATCAGGGCGCAGGCGAGTTGGAGGAAGCCGAGGTGGATGTCGGCGCGGCGTTCGTAGCGGGTCCGCAGGCGCTTGAACGCGTGTAGCCAGGCGGAACCGCGCTCGATGGCCCAGCGGACTTTCCCGAGGCCGGGGCCGTGCGCGACACCGCGGCGAGCGATTAGCGGGCGGATCCCGCGCTCGCGCAGGCGTCGTCGGTGTGGGTTGGAGTCGTAGCCACGGTCGCCTGGACCTCACGTGGGTGCCGGCGTGGCGGCCGAGCTGTCCTCACATCGGCTGGGTGATGTCGTGGCGGTTGGCGCCGGTCAGCGTGACGGCCAGCGGGAGACCGTGGGCGTCGACGATCAGGTGGTGCTTGGAACTGGGGTGGCCACGGTTGACGGGTGACGGCCCGACATGCCCCCCTGTGAGCGCGTGGATGTGCGAGGAGTCCACCGCGCACCGGTCCGGGTCGAGTTCACCGGCGGCGCGCAGCTCGGCCAGCAGCAGCTCGTGCAGCGCCGGTCACACCCCGGCCTCGGTCCAGTCCCGCATCCGCCGCCAGCAGATCACCCCCGAGACGCCGAACGCGGTGGTCGGGAGCTGGCTCCAGCTGATCCCGTTGCGGAGCACGTACATGACCCCGCGCAGCGCGGTTCGGTCGTCGACCGGCCTGCGCCCGGGGAACCGGTACCGGCGCGGTGGATGGGCCGGCAGCAGCGGTTCCACGCGCTCCCACAACGAGTCAGGAACAAGATCGGCAGCCATGCGGGACGGATCTGCCGCAGCTCAGCGAGTGTCTACAACAGACACACCGAGCTCATTCTGAAACCATCTCTTACAACCCTCTGGGGGAGCAGGCGGTTATTCGGTTCGAGCTGCCGCCGGTCGACGTCGTGCCCCCCGTGGTCTCCTACAGCTATGTCGTGTCGAGTGCGACGACGAAGGAGAAGCCGCGGCCGGCCAGCTGGATCGCGCAGGTCTACCGGTCGGTGGTCAGCCAGATCGCTCTGTTGTACATGCGGGACTTGTTCGAGGCCGACTCGGAGCTGGTCAACGTCGAGCTGAGCGGGCACGTGCGCTCCATTCGCCCAGCGACAGGCCAGCGAGAGTATCCATGCTTGATCAGCTTCGGTGTTGATCGTGAGACGTATTTGGGGGTGAGCCTGCGACGTCACTCCGCAGAAGTGCTTGGAGCACCTGAACGCGCTGGTCTCACATCATCCGCACCTGGTCGAGGCGGTCACACCGGTGCGGGACTTCGACCTGGCTCGGTTCGCTTTCACAGCAAGTGTCGACGTCGTGGCGGAAGTGGACTCGCGGACCGATCTGACGAAGATCACACCGACGGAGTTCGAGCACTTCGTCCGTCAGCTGTTGGAGGCACGCGGGCTGCAAGGCTGGACCACGAACCAGAAGGGTGACGACGGAGTCGACGCCGTCGTCGTCAACCCGGACCCGCTCATCGGCGGGCTGACGATCGTTCAGGCCAAGAAGTACACGCGCGTACTCGGTGTGAACCATATCCGGGAGCTGGTCGGCGCGATGGATGAGAAGCGCGCCGGCCGAGCTGTACTGATCACAACGTCATGGTTCTCCAGCGGGTGTTGGACCAAGGCAGCCGAGAACGGCCGGGTCGAGCTGATCGAGGGGAGCGGCCTGCGTGCCCTGGCCCAGCAGCACCTCGGCATGGACGTCCTCGTCGCCCCACCGACACGGCAGAGCCGCGGCCGCCGCCCGAACCGGTAGCCGGCCATACGGCCGCGTATGAGGACATGACACGTGTCGTGACACGAAACGTCAGCTGCGACTGATGTCAGGGGTGTCGGTCGAGGGCAGCAACGAAGGATCGTTGCCGGTAGAGGCATCGTGAGGCGTCTCGCACGCGCTTTACACCCGAGCGGTCGCCGGCTCGAACCCGCAGAGTCTGGCGCCGTCGTAACGGTTGGGGTGCGATATGCCGCGTGACCTGGGCTTTCCGGTCCGCGCGCCGGTAGTCATTCGGGTCCCTTTCGACTCGTGTCGCGGTGTTTCCTGTCCCAAGAATGCCCCGGTGGGGGCTTCTATCCCGCGCGCTCCGGCCTGCTGGTGATCTTCTCGTGGTGCGGGCTCATCCCCTCGGTCTGGTAGCCGTCTCGGCGCGCCGTGAGGAGATCACCAGCCCGCACTACTTCGGTTTCCGAAGCGGTGTCGGGTCCGGGCGGAGGCCGTGCCTTGGCCTGTGATGACCGACCTGCCACGCTGCCCCCGTGCCGAAGCGACGAAGCCAAACCGACGAGCGGCGCCGACAGCGGGAAACTGCGGTCTTGACGGTAGCGCGGCTGAGTCATACCCAGTGGCTCTTCGTCAATCTGTACGAAGCGGTCGTTCGGATGCCCGACCGGCTTGCCGATGAGCACGACAGCCCGAACCGGCGGCCAGCGTCGCGAGGGCCGTTGGCCCATGGAAGCCCTGCGCGCTATCACATTCCCTCAGCGCTCATGGTGCTCAGCTGCGCGTTGGGATCCGCCGCGTTGGCCACGCGACGTGGAGCGGGGCAGAGAGCGACCGCCGTGGCAGCGGCATCGTCACTATGCGCGACTGCGCTGTCGGGGTACATCATCCGGACCGTCAACCTGCGGTTACTCGATGACGGGTCACCGATCGCAGAAGATGAGCGGTTGCGTCTTGTCAGTCGTTGGCACCGGCTGAATCGTGCTCGGCTGGCGCTCCTCGCTGTCGCAACCGTCGGCTTCGAGTACGCCTCGTGGAGCGAGCGCAGCGCCCGGTAGCGCGGGGCCGGCGTGGCCGGCCCCGCGCCGCCAGAGGCGGCGCCTTGAGAATCACGGAAGCGAGATTCGGCAGACTTCGCTTGCGACCGCACGGTTTCCCGCACGCTTATGCCCGCAGTTCGTCGATCCTGGGTGAGCGCCGCCGTTGATCGACTCTGGCGCTGAGCAGCGTCTACGGCTCCGGTGGGCTACCGCTGACCACAGTCGTACGCCGAACCTGGGACACGTCAGGTTCAGGGTCGGCATCGCCTGTCGGGACTGCTTCGAGGCGCCGAGCGCACCGCGTGACACCCCGCGTGACCTACTCATGGTGCGCACGGTGATCCTCGGCGTGCACCGTGGGACCGGGCACGTGCGCGGATTGGCTGATCAGAGCACGGTGCGACCGCCGTGGACGGACTTGTAATCAGCACGTCGTTCGCTCGTGAAGCGCTGGGCCGTGGTGCTCAGTTGCGTCCTGGCCCGAGTCAGACGCCTGTGGCGTTCCTGTCAGTCACGACCTAGCGGTCACCAGCTCCATGAGCTGCTCGACTGTGAGCCACGGGCGGTACCGGTGAATCATCCGGTGGCAGTTCGAGCACAGCAGCACCAGATCGCCGAGAGCGGTCTGCCGGGGCCCAGAGACGCTCAACGGGTCACGGTGGTGACACTCGATGAAGTCTCGCCCCCGGTCGCCGTACACCGTCTCGAAGTCGAACCGACACACCTCGCAACGAACAACACCGTTGTTATTATGCACCTGAATGATCTTCCGTCGTCGGGCCTCGGGATCCCGCTCGCGTGCGAGGTGCCGTCGTTCGAACGGGCGCCCCTCGGCGAACGTTGCTTCGTCGTCAAGATCCGGTGGAGGAGCTTCGTCAGGTGACAGTGAGCCAGCGGCTCGGATGGCAGTCGCTAGATCGCCCATGCGGCCCGGTTCGGTAAGGAACGCCGCGACCACGGCAGCGGTCAGCTTGCCGCCCTTGGTTGGCTGGCCGGAGTACTCCGGATGGAGCGTTGCGATGTCGTGGGTCTTCCTCCCGACACCCTGAACGTTGCGAAACGTCGGGTCCTGCGCGGCGCGCATGGGCGACATCTGGCGCAGCACGGACGACAGTTCAGCGACCCGGTCGTCGGTGCGCCGGTCGAGCGCGTGCCAGTTGTTGGCGACCACCAGGTCGCACGCGAGCACAATCTCCTCGTACCCCCACGGCGTCCGGCTACGTGACTCGGTCTGCGGCTGCTCCGACACGTCGTGAGAGTAGGGCGTTGGCCCGACACTGTCGGGTACCAGATGTCCCGGCACTGCAGTGGCCGCGCCGGACGAGCAGGACCGTGGGATCAACCGTGGTGCGAACTATGGCCGTGTGGTGTGAGTAGTGCTGGCTGCGGAGTCCGTCGGTTGCACTGTTGATGCTGGTCGAGGGTCCAGGCGCCTCTGTACTACGTCCTTTTAATCCGCGGGTTCGGGGTTCGATCCCCCGGGGGCCCACATTCTCCCAGGTCACGATCCTGGTTTCTCGGAGTCATCGAGATCCACTCCCGGATTACCCCGGGATTGCTGAAAACTTCCAGGACTCCGGCTGCCCCGGTCTGGGCGACCTTGCACCCGAAGTAGTTGTCCTGGGTCATCGAGATCTTGGCGTGCCCGAGCTGGTCGGCGGCCTGGCGGTACCCGACAACCTGTCCGTCGTCGGGTTCGACGACGTTCCGCTTGCCGGAGAATCCGGCCCGCGCTGACCACCGTGGCGCAGGGCATCGATCGGAAGGGGCGTATCGCCGTCGGGCTCGTGGTCGATGCCATCGACCGGAGTCTGCGCGGGCATCCGGTCGAACCCCGCCGCGAGCTGTTGGCCACCGAGCTGGTCGTCCGGGCAAGCACCGGTCCACCGTCGACGAGGCGATGACGTCGATGGCGGGACGGGCAATCTGCGCGGGTGCAGAGGCGGTCCCACCGCCGTAGTCGCTGTGGGAGCAGTCCTGTGGGCCACATCATCCCAGGTCACACACCTGACTCCTTGTCCTCGTTACGATCCGCCTCCGGCTTATCCCTGGGATCGCGGACACCTCCAGGAGGCCGGCGGCCTGGCGGGGAGTAAGGCCGGCCTCGTCCACGAGGGTCGCCACGGTCATGCGGTAGACGTGCGCAGCTACTGGTGAGGCAGGGGTCTCGGCCCTGACCCTCGCCTCGGTGGGTCAGCGGGCCGGTTACAGCCGGAACATGGTCAGTCACCACTTCGGGCCGAAAGAGGGCCTGCTCTACGCCCTGGTCCGCGACGCCCACACCGGCCTGCTGCCCGGCCTGGCGCAGCGTCCGCCCGGTCTCGACCGGTTGCTCGATCTCCTCGAGGGCCACTTGACGGCACTGTCCTCTGTCGACTCCGACTGGCGGCCCTTCCTGCTGCTCTGGGGGCGACGCCGCGGGGGCAGCAACGTCGCGGGCCTCGCGGAGGTGATGCGCGAGGCCCGCGACGAGGGGCTCCGGGGCGCCACTCGCGACGACACCACCACCGAGTACGCGGCGGACACCATCAGCGCCGACGCCACCTCGGACGCCGTGGCCCTGCGAGTGGTCGGGGGAGCTGCGCGGGATAGCCCTGCAGCACGTGCTCGACCCCCGACACGACATCGCCGCACCCCCCGCTGGTCGTCGGTGGGTGGCGCGAGCTGCTGCCCCCACCCCCGCCCGGTCGGGAACCGGACCCGCAGCCGGCGTAGGAACGCGACGAACCCGACCCCCCGGGACGACCGACGGGACAGGTGGCTTCCTCCGCGGTAGGCGTCGCCGAGACGTCGGTGACGATCTGGAGCCGGCTGCGCACCACCCGGTGCTGGGTCTGCGCCCGGCCCGCCCACCCGGCCGAGCACCGGCCTGCGTGATGCGCTCGCGGACAAGTGCCGACCGACCGATGAGATCGCGGACCGGGCACGGTCCGCCTTGTGATCGGACCGGCCGAAGCACGACTGGAGGACCACATGAAGCCCCGACACTCCTGGTGGACCGTTGGTGGGCATGTACTCGTTCCGTACCGCGGATCCCGAGCGCCTCGCGACCTTCTGGGCCGAGGTCATGGAGCTCCCGGTGTCCGGCCCCGCCTCGGCGGACCTGGTCATGCTCGACTTCCATCACGAGATCGGCCCGATCACCTGGATGTTCGAGCGGGACGACTCCGCCGGATCCGGTTCCTCCCGGCTGGGTCTGGACATCGGCCTCCCCGACGGCCACGACTGGCGGGCGATCGCGGACCGGGCCGAACGGGCCGGAGCGACCCGCTACGCCGAACACGACACGGACGGTGTCCGATGGATCGAGATGGCCGACCCCGACGGCAACCGGTTCCGGGTCTTCGCACCGGGACCGTCCTGGCGAGCGCGATCGCGGCACTGCCCCCGCGGGCTAGGGCCGCCGGCCCTGATGGGGTTACGCTGAGGTGCAGATTTCGAGGAGAGTTCGAGGCACGTGGCTGGACATGCCGGACCGACCCGGTGCGCGGAACCCCCGCCTCGGTCTCGTAGCCGTCGCCGGATTCTCGAGCAGGTCCCCGGACGTGTCGTCGCGCTGCTGGTCGCCGTCGAGGGCGTGGCCGTTCTGCTCCTGGCCGGTGACGTGTTCTGGCAGGTGTCGCCCACCGATGACCTGATGCTGTGGGCGACGTCGGCCGGGATCGCGGCAGCCGCGGCCGCGCACACCGAGTTGTCGCTGCGGGTGGAGCGGCTGCGGCGGCGGATCGCCGAGACCCGGCACGTCGACACCTCGTCGGTGTGGACGTTCGCGGCCGCACTGGTGCTGCCGCCGTTGTTGGCGGCGGCGACGGTCGTGACGATCTACGGGCACCTGTACCTGCGGGTGTTCCGACCGGCCGGGACTCCGCTGTACCGGCAGGTCTACTCGACCTCGACCGTGGTCGTGGCGGTGTACGCGGTGTCGGCCGTGCGCGCACTGTTCGGCAGCGGTACCGACTACGGCTCGGTGCTCGGGGTCGTGGTGCTGGCGTGCTCGCTCGCCGTCTACACGGCCATCAACATCGTGCTGGTGGTCACGGCGATCCGGCTGTCGCAGCCGGGATCGCGGTTCCTGGTCGTCCTGGCCGGCGGGGAGAGCGCGCTGGAACTGGCGACGCTGTGTCTGGGCGGGCTGGTCGCCGCGGTGATCCTGCCGTTGAGCTGGCTGTTGCTGATCGTCTTGCTGCCGCTGCTGGTCCTGCTGGAGCAGACGACGCTGATCCGGGTGTTGGAGACTCAGGCCAGCACCGACACCAAGACCGGGTTGCTCAACGCCACGGCGTGGCGGGAACGTGCCCGCGAACTCGTCGACGCCTGCGTCGGACGGCACACCGTCGCCGGGGTGCTGATCATGGACCTGGACCACTTCAAGGAGGTCAACGACCGCCACGGCCATCTCGGCGGGGACGCGGTGCTGGAGGCGATGGCGGGGCTGCTGTCGGCCGAGATGCGCGACGGAGACGTGGTGGGCCGGTTCGGCGGCGAGGAGTTCGTCGCGGCGATCAGCACGATGAAGAGCGAACAGGCCGGCGGGTACGCCGCGGTGCTGGAACTGGGCGAGCGGATCCGGCAGCGTGTGGAGACACTGTCGGTGCCGGTCGTGCCCGCGCCCCGGGAGCCGACGGTGATCACCGGGCTGAGCGTGTCGGTCGGGGCCGCGGTCTCGCCGGGTGCGGGGGTCGAGGTCGACGACCTGTTGGCCGCCGCCGACGAGGCCCTGTACGCCGCGAAGCGGGCCGGGCGCAACCGGGTACGGGTCCGGACGGGTCCCGCGTCGGCCTCGCCCCCGCCACGGTCGGATCCGTGAACCGGCCGCCGCCGCACACAGCGCGGCCGGGCGGGCCGGCAGGGTCGCGCCCGACAGCCGGGCCGGGCGCGGGTTCCGTGCTGAACCTGTGGTGTGCCGTGGTCGTGCCGTCATCGTCCGTGCGGACGTTCGCCCCGGCCCGTCGAGCGCGGGGGCACCGGGCGTCCGGGAACCGGTGCAGCACCGCGTGACCCCACCGATCCGAGGCGACGTCCGCTGGTGGGGCGTGGCCCTGCCCCGTGCCGGCCAGTTGATCGTGGCCGACCCCCGGATCCCGTCGGCCGAGGTCCTTGCCGTGCTCAGCGACGTGCGCGACCGCGCGCGGCCGCGGCCCACCTGGTCCCGGTACGTCGGCCGGGTGGCGATGGTGGCCGGTGTGCTGTTGGTGGGCGTCGGGTTGATGACGGCGTCGGACCGCACGAGCGCAGCGGCGGTGGTACTGATCGCGTTGGGCTTCCTGTACTGGGCGTACCGGGCCCAGGACCGGTTACGGGAGCTTCATGACCGGGGCCGGGACCGGCCGGTGTTCGCCGTCCGCGCCGCTGGCCGCGAACAGACCTGGGAGCTGGTGGAGCACCTGGAGCGCATCGCCGAGCAGGGCGGCCACCGCTCGAACGTGCGGGAGCTGCTCTGGCACGTGGTGCACCTGCCCACCACCGACGACGCCGCGATCGCCACCCTGGTGGAGCAGGCGCGCGCGGGTCAGCTGCGCAGTGGAAGCGACCTGCGCGACGCCGTCGCCGCGCTCCGTACCCGGGTGCAGCCGGCCTCTCCCCGCTCCCGGCGCAGCGGCGCGCAGCTCGCTGCGCTGTTCAGCTACGAAGCACGCGAGTAGCCGGCGCTCCGCCCGCGCTCGTGGCAGCGGGCGGGCGACGGCCCGGTCGTGCGCGGCGCGCGTCCGGGTGACGGCGGCGCGAGCACACGCCCGGGCGACCCGTTTCCGCTCCGGTGCCTGGCAGGGTGGTGCGGGCCGGCGGTCTCGTCCAGCTGCGCCGGTGCGCGGCCGCCCGGCCGCGGGCCACAGGAGAGGATCTCGATGTCGCAGACGCACCCCACCCCGTCAGCTCCCACCCCGTCCGACAGCAGCCGGATCGCAGCCGTACTGGCCCATCTCTCGGCCCCGATCGCCGCGGTCCTCAGCGCCGGTCTGTTGAGCCTGCTGGGCCCGCTGCTGGTGTGGCTGATCAAGAAGGACGACCCGTTCGCGCGCAGGGCCGCCGCCGGCGCGTTCAACTTCAACCTGACGTTCTGGGTGCTCTTCGTCCTCAGCTGGGTGCTGATCTTCACCGTGATCGGGATCATCGTCGCGCTCCCGCTCCTGCTCGTCCTGTTCGTGGTCTCCGCGTGGTGCCACATCAAGGGGGCGATTCGCGCCTCGAACAACCAGTCCTACGACTACCCCTTCCAGCTCCGGATGCTCTCCTGACCCGCGACGATCCCGTGCGGCCCGTAGACGTGCCCTGATCCTCGTGGACCGCGCTCCCGGTGGGGGCCGGTCAGCGGGCGCGTAGGCCGTGTTCGACGGTGGCGAAGAAGTCCCGGGCGAGGGCTTCGAGCTGCGGGCCGGCCGTCTGTGGGGTGCCGGTCCCGTACGGCGGGCGCGGCGCGTACTCGGCGCCGAGCTCGAGGAACCGCGCGTAGTCGTCCCCACGCAACCGCCCGACCAGGGTCGCCACCGGTCCGCGCGGTGAAGGCCGCACGCAGCTCGCGCAGATGGGTCTCGGCCGCGGTGGAGCGGGCCTCAGGTTCGCTCATGATCGGTTCCCTTCGGTGCAGGGCAGCGCAGACGCCGGGATTCGGTCGCCCTAGGGCGGACTCATCGCTCGGCCGGTTCACCGAGGGGCGCCGGGTCCTCGGAGGGCCCGGGGGTCCCGGCGTCCGGGCCGGCCGGGGCCTGGCGCGACCGCCGGACGGCGTCGATGAGCAGGAACAGCACCAACGAGACCCCGAGGAGGGGAAAGAACACCCCGAGGACGATCGCGGCGAGCCCGACCAGCGCGACCGCGCCCGCGCTGGGCTGCTGCACACCCCCGGGAGCGGTGGCGCCCGGGCGGGTCGGACGGCGCAGCCACCACATCCGGTAGCCCCAGACGACGACGCAGATGATCGCCAGGGCCACCGCGGCCAGCAGCAGCTGATTGGCGACGCCGAACAGGATCCCCATGTGCATCGAGATCCCGACCTCGGCGGCCTGCGCCATCAACGGCCAGTCGGCGAACCGCACGGTGTCGAGGATCTGCCCGGTGGCCGGGTCGATCGCCATCGCGTCCTGCTGCAGCGGCCAGGACCGGGTGACCTCGGCGATCTTCCACGCCTGGGCCGCCTCGTCGGGTGGGGTGATCGCGACCGGGCCGGACATGCCCGCGGCGCGGGCGGTGGCCAGCACCTCCTCGGCCAGGGCGCCGACCGTGGCCGGATCGGCCGATGGCTCGGCCGACACGGCGTCGGGCGTCGAGATCTCCTGGGACACCCGCGGCGTCGTCCAGCTCAGCGCCGAGCGCAACTCGCCGACGTTGGACCCGGCGAAATTCGACCAGGTCAGGCCGGTGGCGGACAGGACCAGCATGCCCAGGGCCGCCCAGAGCCCCACGGCGCCGTGCCAGGACCGGAGCCGAGCCCTGCCGCGCGCGGACCGTTCCGGCAACAGGGTGCGACGGACCCGGGCCGCCCGGCGCCGCCTGATGACCCAGAGCATGATCCCGGACAGGGCGAGCACCCACAGCCAGCTGGCGGCCAGCTCCGAGTAGACCCGACCGACGTCGCCGAGATGCAGGTTGCGGTGCAGGGTGTCGATCCAGGCCCGCGCCGGCAGCCACTCCCCGAAGGTGTCGAGCACCGCCCGCACCTCACCGGTGTAGGGATCGACGAACGCGGTGCGCGCGTAGTCCTCGGCGACACCGGGTGCGTCGAAGGTGACCCGGGTGGTCGAGTCCGGCCCGACCGGCGGGCGGATCTGGGTGATCACTCCGCCGGGGACCGCCTCGGCCGCGGCGCCGGCCTGTTCCTGCAACGTCAGGGCGGACGAGCCGACCGGGACGTGCAGCGCGTCCCGGTAGAGGATCTGGTCCAGCTGCGGTGTGATCGTGTACAGCAACCCGGTCACGGCGGCGACCAGGATGAACGGGCCGATGAACACACCGACGTAGAAGTGCAGGCGCAGCACCAGCGGTCGCAGGCCCGACCACCACCAGGACCCGCGTCCCCGCCGCAGGCCACTGTCGTGGCCGTCCGTGCGCACCGGTGGTCCGTCCGACCGGTCGGGTACCGGTTCGGTGCCCCCGGTCGAGGTGTCGGTCAGTTCGGACACGAGTTCTCCTCACAGCTGAGCGGTAGGTGGTGAACACCGCCGACAACACCACCGACGTGGACACTGGCCGCCCCGCGGTTGCTCTACGAGACGTAGAAGTAGTGGGTGTCGATCGGGTGGAAGTTCCCGCCGACACCGTTTCGTGACCTATGACCGGTCGGCGGTGGGAGTGCGCCGGCCGGGCCGCGGCCCCGGTTCCAGGGCGGACGGCGCCGGTGCGGAATGCGTACCCGGACGCCTCGCCGCGACCGCGTCCCCGTGGTGCCGGGGACCGTGCACGCGTCCGGCAGAACCGCCGGCGCGGTACGGCCTCATCCCGCCGGGTGCCGGACGCTTCGGCCGAGCCGGCCGGATCGCGCGCGTCAGCGCGCGGCACTCCGCTCCGGGGCGGGCACGGTCGGTTCGCTGCCGACGGCGCCGACCCCCCGCAGCGTCACCAGTGCAACCACCGCCAGCACCGCGATCACCAGGCCGGTGCCGGCGCCGACCACGGTGAGGCCGGCCGTCTGCGCCTGCCGGGCGACATCCAGCGCGGCCGGTGAAAGGCCCTCCGAGACGGCGTTCGCCAGGCTCGTCCCGGTGGCGTCGTCGAACCCCAGGTCCGGGTGCGACCGGACGGCCGCGCGGTACACCGCACCCGCCACGCTCCCCAGCACCGCCACCCCGAGGGAGAAGCCGAGCTCCTGGGCGGTCTCCGACATCGCCGCGGCCGAACCCGCCCGGTTCGGCGGAGCGCTGCCGACGACCAGGTCGGTGCCGAGCGCGGCGACCGCACCGAGGCCCAGGTACACCAGCGCGAACCCGGTGACCACCGGACCGACCGAGCCGGGGCCGTCGGCCGTGGCGAGCAGGAGATGCCCGGCCGCGGCGACGGCCGACGCCCCACCCACGACGACGCCGGGCCGGATCCGCCGGGCGAGCAGTGGGGCACCGACCGCGGCCAGGAACATCGCCAGCGCGGCCGGCCCCATCCACAGCCCGACGACCAGGGGGCGGTACCCCTCGACGAACTGCAGGTGCTGGGTCACCAGCAACATCGCGCCACCCACCCCGACGAGCACGACGAGCAGGATCACCAGCGCCGCCGCGAACGCGGGCACCCGGAACAGCCGTAGATCGAGCAGCGGGTCGGGCATCCGGTTCTGTCGCCGGACGAACAGCACGGCGAACAGCGTCCCGGCCGCGGCGGTGAGCAGCGCGTGTGCGTCCGGGCCCTCGGCCGCGCCGTGCTTCACCGCGTACACCCACGGGAGCACGGTGAGCAGCGACAGCACGACACTGATCGGGTCGGGCCGCCCGGGCTCGGGGTCGCGGTACTCGGGCAGCACGACCGGCGCCGCCGCGAGCACGACCAGCACGACCGGGACGGCGACCAGGAACACCGAGCCCCACCAGAAGCGCTCCAGCAGCACTCCGCCGACCAGCGGCCCGAGGGCCATCCCGAGCGCGAACATCGTCGCCCAGACACCGATCGCGAGGCTGCGCTGCCGCACGTCGGTGAACATCGTCCTGATCAGCGCGAGCGTCGAGGGCATCAGGGTCGCGCCGGCGACACCGAGGGCGGCCCTGGCTGCGATGAGCGCCTCGGACGTGGGGGCGTACGCAGCGGCGACCGAGGCCACGGCGAACGCGCCCAGGCCGATCATCAACAGCCTGCGCCGGCCGGTGCGGTCGCCCACCGTGCCCATCGTGATCAACAATCCGGCGATCAGGAAGCCGTACACGTCCATGATCCACAGGCTCTGCACGGCGCTGGGCCGCAGGTCCGCCGACAGCTCGGGCAACGCCAGGTAGAGCACGGTGATGTCCAGGCCGAGCAGCACGGTGGGAACCGCGAGAACCGCCAGGCCTGCCCATTCGCGGGCACCGGCCCGGCCGCCGACGGAGGGGCTCACGGGTCGCTCCGATCCAGGAGGGTGGACGAACCTACTCGTTGTACCCGTCCGGCCCCGGCGATGATCTGTCGCTGAGGCCACCGCCACCGGTGTGCGTTGCGTGCTCCGGCCTCGTCACCGGCCGCGGAATCGGGGTGGGCGGCATCGCCGGTCCGGAGCAGGTGTCAGCGCTGGAGGGTCACCGACGGAGGTTCGCCGAACCGCCTGCGATAGGCGGCGGCGAACCGCCCGCCGTGCGCGAACCCGTGCAGCAGGGCGATGTCGGTGACCGTCGTGCCGTCCTCCGGCCGGCCGGCGACCAGGTCGGCGTGGGCGCGCTCCAACCGCACCTGGCGCAGGTACGCCGCGGGGGTGGTGCCCAGGTACCTGCGGAAGGCCAGGTGCAGCGCGCGCTCGCCGACGCCGGCGGCCCGCGCGAGTTCACCGACGCTCAGCGTGCCCTCCGGTGTCGCGTCGATGTGCTCCAGGACGGTGGAGACGATCCGCGGCGGTGGGAGCGCCACGTACTCGGTCAACCGCCCGGAGTAGTTGTGCCGGTGGCTGAGCAGCAGCAGGTTCAGGATCGTGCGCTCGAACTCCGTGGCCACGACGGGCGGCAGGCCGCCGGGTCCGCACGAGTCGATCGTGCCCAGTAGCGCCCGGACCGCACCCGCCAGGCCGGCGTCCGCGCCGGTGACGTCGACGCCGGGATCGAAGGCGACCGGCTGGTCGATCGGGCGGTCGATCAGGTTCTGCAGTCGTTCCTCGACGGCTGTCTGCTCGACCCGCAGCACCAGCAGTGACAGGTCCCCGCTCCAGCGCATCTCCATCGGCGAGGTCGAGGAGAAGACCGCACCGCGGCGGGGCCCGGCGACCAGCCGCTCACCCCGGTAGCCGATCTCGAGCCGGCCGCGCAGGGGCAGGTGCACGGTGGCGAACGTCCTCAGGGGGCGCCCCGAGATCCGTACGGCGGTGCCGTAGTGGAAGCCCATCAGTGACATCCCGGCGATGCGGACGTGTCTGATGTCGGCCGCGAGCGCCGTCGTCGCCCCGTCGAACTCCATGCGGTGCCGGGCGAGCAGGGTCGTCGCACCCTCACGCACCACGTCCGGGTCACGGGAGGTCAGCACCCGGTGTCGCTCCAGCGGTACGGGCCCCCGGGTGGCGGACCGGTGCGCGATCCGCAGCGGTGTCATGCCGTTGTGCGTCATCGCGACCTCCGGCCCGTTTGTCTAGCGGACAAGTGTCCGTCATCAAAACGAGCGGTCGATCCCGTAGTCAAGCGCTGCTGCCGACAGGAAATGGATGAGAAGTTCGGTATCCGGCTACTGGTCCGTCTGCTCCGCTCCTACTTTGACGTCGGTCGGCTGATCGGCCCGCTCCAACGAAGGAGGACCGTATGACCCTGGCGAGCAAGCCCCGCCCCACCACGGCCGAGGAGGTCGAGGCCGCGGTCGTCGATCTCGTTCCGCTCCTGCGCGCGAACGCATCGCTGGCCGAGCAACAGCGTTCGGTGCCTCAGGAGAACATCGACGCACTCGAGGCCGCGGGGGTGTTCCGCATCTCCACCCCCCGTCACCACGGCGGGCTCGAGCTCGACCTCACCGCGCAGGTCCGCATCCTGGCAGCTGTCGCCCGTGGATGCGGCTCCACCGCGTGGGTGTGCTCGCTGCACTCGGTGGCCTCCTACTTCCTCGGGCTGTTCGACGATCGTGCGCAGGATGCGGTCTTCACGTCCCCCGACGTCCGCAGCGCCAGCATCTTCAGCCCCGGCGGGGTGCTCACCCCGGTCGAGGGCGGTTACCGCCTGACCGGCCGCTGGCCGTTCAACACCGGTTGCCGCTCGGCCCAGTGGGACACCCTCGCCGCCCGGCTCGACGACCCGGCCGGCGGGCCACCGCAGATGCTGCTGTGCCTGGTGTCGATGTCGGACCTGACGATCGAGGACGACTGGCACCCCAGCGGCCTCGCGGGCACCGGCAGCAACGCGACCGTCGCGAAGGACGTCTTCGTCCCGAGCCACTGGGTGCTGCCGTTGATGGGTGCGCTGACCGGCACCAACCTGTCGGCGAAGACCGCCGGCTCCCCGCTCTACCGCGCCGCGTTCTTCCCGTTCGTCCTGGTGAACAGCACCGGGGCACCGGTCGGCATGGCCGAGGGTGCCCTGGACACCTTCCTGGAGCGCCTTCCCGGCCGCAAGATCACCTACACGAACTGGGTGCAGTCCGAGGCGCAGGTGACCCACATCGGGGTCGCCGACGCAGCGGTCAACATCCGCGCCGCGAAGGTGCTCAGTCACGACCTCGCCACCCGGATCGGTGACGCGGCGCGCGAGGGACGTGATCTCGACGTCGCCGAGCGCGCGGCGATGCGGGCCGAGGCCGCGCACGTCGTCCGGCTCTCCCGGTTGGCGATCGAGCAGCTCAACAGCATGAGCGGCGCCTCGTCGATCCAGTCGGACGTGCCGATCCAGCGGATCTTCCGCGACATCGAGGCGCTCACGCTGCACGCTGCGCTGGCGCTCAACACCAACCTCGAGGTGCACGGGCGGGTGCTCGTCGGTCTGGACCCGGCGACCCCGTTCCTCTGAGGGATCGCGGAGCGTGACGACGACCGGGACCGCGACGCCGGCACCGTCGGGGGCGGTCCCGGCCGGGCGCCATCGGTACACCGTCATGAACCGGGCCGGGGCCCGCCCTTCGCGCATGTGATCTGCCTCGCAGTCGCGTCGACCCCGACGCGACGTCAGAGTGTTCGGTGGTCGGACCGGCTCCCGACGAAAGGTCCCGATCATGACCGGCCAGCCCGAGCGCATCCAGCTCACCGACGCCGACTACGCCCGCGCCGAGCAGATGCTCGCGCCGTACCGGGCACGGCTGATCCCGAACGCCTCGGTGGTGCCGGAGTGGTCCGCCGACGGTGCCCGGTTCCGCTACCGGTCCGGTGGGCGGCACGTCCTGGTCGATCCGGCGGTGGGCGTCCGCCGGGAGGCGTTCGACCACGATCGGCTCGCCACCGCCCTCTCGGAGGCGTCCGGGCACGCGGTGCCGGCCGACGACCTGCCCATCACCGCACCGGAGTACGAGGTCCCCGGCCGGGAACCGGACGTGCTCCGGTTCTCGGCGTTCGACACCAGGTGGGAGTGGTCGGAGCGCACGGGGACCTGCACACGGGTCGAGGACGAGGGCCCGCCGGTCGGGCCGGGGGAGATCGCGTCACCGGACCGGGCGTGGGTGGCGTTCCGACGTGCCGGCGACGTGTGGGTACGCAGCCGCGACGGTCGGCAGGAGTTCGCGCTCACCACCGACGCCGAACCGCACTGGGACTACGGCGGGTTCCTCGAGGCGGCCACGAAGGTCAAGCTCCCGTTGCTGGGCGTGGGGTCGCTGTTGCATGCGGAGTGGTCCCCCGACTCCACTCGGCTGATCACCCACCGGATCGACCAGCGGGAGTTGCCCGAGCAGGTCCTGGTCGAGGCGGCGCCGAAGGGCGGGGGCCGGCCGGTCGTGCACCGCATCCGCTACCCGATGCCCGGTGACGAGGTGCAGGCGACGATGACCTGGCACGTCCTCGACGTCGGCACGCGCCGGAACACGACCGCTGCCGGCGGGCCGGAGGAGCTGACCTCGCCCTACGCTCTGGACCGGCGGTGGTGGACCGGCGAGAAGGGCAAGTCGGTGCACGTCCTGCATCAGTCCCGCGACGGGCGGACCCTCGAACTGCGCAGGCTCGACCCCGACACGGGCGCGTGGACGACGCTGATCACCGAGACCGGCCCGACCCGGGTGGATCCCTCGCCCTACCTGCACGTCCCGCCGCTGGTGCGCGTCCTGGACTCGGGGGAGATCCTCTGGTGGTCCCAGCGCGACGGGTGGGGCCATCTCTATCGCTACTCCGCGGACGGTGAGCTGCTCGGGCGGGTCACCGACGGCCAGTGGCTGGTCCGCCGGGTCCTGTGGGTCGACGAGGACCGCCGGCAGGTCTGGTTCCTGGCCTGCGGGCTGAACGCCGACCCCTACCTGCGCCAGATCTGCCGGGCCGATCTCGACGGTGGCGGGTTCGTCCGGGTCACCGACGACGATCTCGACCACGATGCCGTCGCCCCGCCCCGCGGCGGCTACCTGGTCGACCGCGCCTCGACCGTCGGTCTCCCGCCCCGGGCACGGGTGCTCGACGACCAGGGACAGGTGCTGGTCGAGCTGGAGGCCCCGGACACGGCAGCGCTGGAAGCTGCCGGATGGACCCCTCCGGAACGGTTCCGGACCACCTCCGCCGACGGGCACACTCCGATCTACGGCCTGTTGTGGCGCCCGTACGGTTTCGACCCGACGCAGCGCTACCCCGTCGTCGACCACACCTACCCCGGCCCGAACATCCACCGTGCCTCACCGGCGTTCGGTGACCTGTTCACCGGGGAACCCGAGGCGCTGGCGGCGCTCGGCTTCGCGGTCGTCGCCCTGGACGGCCGCGGCACCCCGCTGCGCAGCAAGGCGTTCCTCGACCACTCCTACGGTGACCTCGGCATGGCTGCGGCACTGGACGACCATGTCGCCGCCATCCGTGAGCTCGGGCGCCGGTACAGCTGGCTCGACACGGGACGGGTGGGGATCACCGGGCACTCCGGCGGCGGGTTCCTCACCGCCAGGGCCCTGCTGACCCGCCCCGGGTTCTTCTCGGTGGGGGTCGCCCAGGCGGGGCCGCACGACTTCTCGATCTACCTGCCGTTCTGGGTCGAGCAGAACCATGGGGAGATCACCGATGAGAACCGGCGGGCGCTGGTGAACCCCCCGCACGCCGGTGGCCTGCGTGGCAAGCTGCTGCTGATCGACGGCGAGCTCGACGACAACGTGCTCCCGCACCAGAGCATGCGCCTGGTCGAAGCGCTCATCGAGGCCGACGCCGACGTCGACATGCTCGTCGTCCCCGGTGTCGAGCACAACTTCACGGGCCGCTTGCACTACGTCACCCGGCGCACCTGGGACCATCTCGTGCGCCATCTGCACGGCACCGAACCCCCGGCCCACCGGCTGGCCCCGTTCCCCGACATGCCGGACTGGGCCGTGAACCCGGCGGGATAGGTATGCCGGCCACCCACCGTGCCGCGCCCGGCCGCGCCGGCGGACACCGAGGGCGGGCCGCGCCTGCCCCCGGTGTCCCCGGGCCCACCGTCCGCTCCCCGACCGGCGGCCCGTCCTCGGCCGGTCGTACAGGAACGTGGGGGAATGGGGTTCCGGGTACCGGCGCCGGGGGGCAACGCCGGTACCCGGAACAGTCGCGAGCCGGGTTCCGTCCCGGGGAAGAAGCGGCAACCGGCCCGCAGCTCCTAGGCGGTCGGGATCCGCAACAGATCCGCCGCGTTCAGTCGCCCGATCCGGGCGGCGTCATTACGGTTCAGCGGGGCCGAATCGAACCAGCTCGCCGCCTCGTCCATGGTCTCGTAGGGGTAGTCCGTCGAGAACAGCACGCGGTCCGAACCGATCGTGCTGATCGTGTAGGCGAGCGCCTTGGTGTCGAAGTGGCCGCTCGTGGTCAGCACGATGTTCGACGTGAAGTACTCGGTCACGGTCCGTTTCGCGCTGCCGAGCCCGGTGCCCTCCCGCTGCTTGTGCAACCGGTGCTCGAGCCGGGGCAGCAGGAACGGCAGCGCCTCACCGAGGTGGCCGAGCACGACCTGCAGACCGGGGCGACGGTCGAACAACCCGGACAGCATCAGCCGCACCGCGTGCGTGGCCGTCTCGTGGCCGAACCCCCACGCCGAACCGACCAGCGACTCGTAACCCTCGTAGATGCCGCGCGAGCCCGGATGCGGCTCCCGCGGATGCAGGTACACCGGTACGCCGAGCTCCGCCGCCATGTCCCAGAACGGTTCGCACGACGGGTGGTCCAGGTAGCGGACCCCGCCGTCGGGCAGGTCGGTGTAGCCGTTGACCAACGCACCCTTGGCGCCGAGCTCGGTGACGGCCCGCTGCAGCTCGACGGCACCGGCGTGCGGGTCCTGCACGGCGACGGTCGCGAAGAACGCGAACCGCGACGGGTGCCGGTGGACGAACGTGTCGTGGATCGTGTCGTTCGTGTGCCGGGCGACCGTGGACGCCACCTGCGGGTCGGTGATGCCCTGCACCCCCGGCGACGTCAGCGACAGCACGGACACCGCGACGCCCGCACGGTCCATCGCCTCGATCCGGTCGTCGACGTCGAGCAGCCGACGAGCCACCTCGGCCATGTATGCCTGCCCGTTCCGAGCGGCCTCTCCCGAGTCGTCCCAGTACTGCCCGTTCTCCCGTGTGGAGAGGTGCTCCTCGAGCGCGATCTTGTCCTGCACGTGGTCATCCCCTCCTCATCCGACCTCGTTCACCACAGCGACGTTAGAACGGCGGGCGGGGTACGTCTGGCCGGTTCGGGGCCGATCTCTGGCCACCTGGCGCAGGGTGCGCGGCAGCCTGCCGGAGCGCCGGTGGCGCTCAGGCCACCGGCGCGTGTCCGGGTGGCGCCGGCCTGCCGAACAGCCAGCCCTGCCCGAGATCCACGCCCGCGCCCGCGCACCGCTCCGCGGTCGCGGAGTCCTCGATGCCCTCGGCGACGGCCACCGCGCCGAGCTCGTGCACGAGGTCCAGGGCCCGGCACAACGCGCGGCGGCCGCGTCCGGTGTGCACGAGCCGGATCAGCGTGCGGTCCAGCTTGACGACGTCGAACGGGTACTCGATCACCCGGGTGAGCGTGCTCAGTCCCGCGCCGAGGTCGTCGGCCGCGATCCGGACACCGGCTCGTTGCAGCGTCGTCATCGCTGCGCGGAACCAACCGGGGTCGTCGATCACGCCGGTCTCGGTCACCTCGAGGACCAACCGGTCCGGGGGGAACGACCGCATGGTGCAGGCGTCGAGGACCCGGCCCGGGAACGTGGGGTCGCAGAACCCGGCGACGTCGACGTTGACCGACAGGAAGCCTCCGCCGCGGACGACCTGCATCCCGTCCATCAGTGCGCGGGTGGTGAGTCCGGGGAGCCTGCCGGTGTCGTCGGCGATCGGCACGAAGTCCACCGGGGAGACCTCGCCGAGCTGCGGGTCGGTCCAGCGCGCGAGGCTCTCGACGCCGACGGTCGTCCGACCGGAGAGACTCACGATCGGCTGGTAGGTGAACCGGACGTGGGCGAGGAAGTCGGGACGGCACAGCCGCTGGGTGATCAGCGCGGCACGCCCGGAGAGGTCGATCCTCGCCTCGTGCATCGTCGCTCCGCCTGCCTCTCGTCAACGACTGTCGGACGACGCTAGCGGGAGTCGGGATGTGCCGTCTGGCCGTTCCGCGCGGGTCGATGGTCACCGAGCGCGACATCATCACATACGGGTCCCTCCGAGGCGGAGCGAAGAAGGGGGGAGGCTCGTCACCTCGATCACGTGGAGTGCCCACGTGGGTCGTCACCGGTCACCGGATGCCCCGCCCGGGTGGCTCTCGCCGATCGTTGTCCGGCGTCACGATCGCCGATACAGTGGTACTGGTCCTGTAACAGTGTCGACGGCAGGCAGGGTCGTGGCCTGGACAGTCATGAGGGAATCCGCCGGGCCCGGCCGGCCGGTGCCGCGGGGCTGCGGTCCGTCCGATCGCGGCCGACCTGCGGTTGTGCGCCACTCGGTTATGCTCCCCGGACACGACACGGCCGGCAGCTGGCCCGGGTCGCGACCGGGTGGTCGCTCTCGATGGCCGGACGACGCGGAGGGATGCATCGCCCATGCTGACGGGCGGACCGACTGGCCCCGAGCGCTCCGGCCCCATGCGTGACGGTGCGGCGGAGACCGATGCCACGGCCGCCCGCATCCTCGGCGCCGCGCGGCGGGTCGCCGAGGAGTTCGGCCTCCGCCGCTTCACGATGGACGAGGTCGCCCGTCGCTGCGACCTCGCCAGGGTCACGGTGTACCGCTACTTCCCGCGCAAGGACGAGTTGATCCGCGCGCTCGTGCTGGAGGAGCTGCGGCTGTTCACCGAGGAGGCCGACAAGGTCGTCCGGGAGGAGTCGACGGCCGACGGCGCGATGGTCGTCGGATTCCGGTTCTGCGTCGACTACCTGCGCAACCATGTGGCGCTGAACCGGCTGCTGCGCACCGAGCCCGACGTGATCCTGCCGCACCTGACGACCTCCGGCGGGCCGGTGCTCGCGATGGCGACCGGATGGATCGCCGAGCACGTCCGGCGGGAGATCGACGTCGCCGCGCTCGCCGTCCCTCCGGAGCACGCGGAGCCGTTCGCCGAGCTGCTCGTCCGGATGGTCATCTCGTTGGTCCTGACCCCCGGCACGCTGGACCTGGATTCGGACGAGGGCTGGCAGCAGGTCCGGCGCCTCTACGTGGCGCCGTTCGTGGAGATGCTCCGGCGCTGATCCGGCCGGCTGCGCAGCGCGTCCCACGCGAACGTGGCCAGCCAGTGGGTGGCCACGAAGTCCCGGTTGCCCAGGGACCGGAGACCGAGGCCGAGCAGTTCCTCGGCGGCCGCGGCGAGACCGGTGTCACCGAGCACGGCCGCCAGCCGGTGTGCGGCACCGGCCCGGGACAGGTTGAGCCCGTCCAGGTGCACCAGGTGCGGGTCGCCCGGGTCGCTGACCTCGACCGGCCGCAGCAGCGGCGTGGGATCGGGGAGGAAGCCGTCGAACCACGTCGCGAACTCGTCCGCGGGCAGCACGCGTGACATCAGGTCGGCCTCGCAGAGCCCGGCGGACAGGAAGTCGTGTCCGGAGAGCTCCCAGCCCGCGGGCCAGCCCCGGTCGCCGGCGAACAGTCGTCGCGCCGCGTCCGCGATCCGTTCGGTGTCGTCGGCGCGGTCCAGTTCGTCCGCCGCCTCGTGCAGCAGGGTCAGGCCGAACGCGGTGTTGGAGTGCAGTCCGTGGCGCACCGGGTGGTCGAGCCGGGTCAGCCAGCCCTCGGTGAGCCGGTACACGGTGTCGGCCAACGGTTGCAGGGCGTCCCGCCAGGCGGGCCGGGGCAGCCGGCCGGATGCGGCGGTGAGCCGGGCCGCCCACGCCCAGCCGTAGGGGCGCTCGAACACCGGATGCGCATCGAGGTGGGCCGCCTCCCCGAGCAGCCGCTGTGCGGTCAGGGTGCGGCCGAGCGCGGCGGGCAGCCGGGGGTCGTCCTCGCCGTCGAGCAGCAGTTCGACGCCGAGCCAGTGCATGTGCACGCAGGAGTGCCAGTCGAAGGAGGTGTGGAAGGCGGGGTGGAGCCGGTCCGGGGTGACCCCGGACCGGCTCTCCTCGGCGTCGACCAGATGGCTCAGGTGGTACGGCGCGGTGGTCGCCAGGTTCTGCAGGACGACCGCGGTGAAGTCGGAGCGCGACGGATGCACGACGGAATCGTCCTACAATCCAACACAGCGGCTGCGAGCGGGGGGTGACTCAGCCCGGCCCGAAGAAGAAGCCCCGGAAGGTCCAGGCGGCGGCCACCAGGATCAGCAGGTACCAGATAGCCGGCACGCTGGAATGGAACCGGCGCAGCGTCGCGACCAGCGGCCGCGCCGGCCGGACCAGTGCCAGGCTCTCCAGCGTGGCATACCAGAACACGGTGATCGTGACCAGCCAGACCACCATGCAGTACGGGCAGAGCGCGTGGATCTCGGCCAGGCTCTGGTAGATCAGCCAGTGCACGAACACCAGGCCGAGGGTGCTGCCGACCTGCATGCCGACGGTGAACCAGGCCGGCGGTTCGAACCCGGCGAGCATCGCGACGCCGCCGGTCACCACGACGGCGAACGCGACCAGACCGATCAACGGGTTCGGGAACCCGAACACCGACGCCTGGGCGCTCTCCATCACCGAGCCGCAGGAGATCACCGGGTTGATCGAGCAGGACGGCACGTAACCGGGGTCGCTGAGCATCGCCAGCCGCTCCAGCACCAGGACGGCGGCCGCCACCAACCCGATCGCCCCACCGACCAGGTAGACCGCACCGGCCCGGCGCCGGCGCCGGGCCCCGTCGCGGGCCGGTGCCGGAGCGGTCCCGGCGGTCGTGCCGGTCACGCCGCCTCCGCCAGCGCCCGATCCAGCTCGGCACGGATCTCCTGGTCGACCTCGGCGAAGGTGCTGCCCACCGGCTCGAACCGGCGACCGTCGATGAAGAACGTCGGGGTGCTGAACACGCCGAGCTCCTCGCCGAGATCCATGTCGGCCTCCACCCGCCCCACGACGTCGTCGGAGTCCAGGTCGGCCAGGAACCGGGGCATGTCGAGGCCGAGCCGCTCGGCGTAACCGGTGAACCGCTCGCGGGCCGCGTCATCGTCGGCGGCCGCACCGTTCCCGGCCCAGGCCGAGTACTCGTCGTAGAGCAGGTGGTACATGTCGGTGTAGCGGCCCTGGTTCTCGGCCGCCTCGGCCGCCTGTGCGGCGAGCGGCGCGAGCGCGTGCATCTCCAGCGGGAAGTTGCGGGTCGCGAAGGTGATCCGGTCGGCGTAGTCCTGTTCGATGCCGACGGTCAGGTTGTCGTAGAACGCCGAACAGGCCGGGCACTGGTAGTCCAGGAACTCGACCATCGTCACCGGCCGGCCGGGATCGGTCACCATGCTGGCGCCGGCGACGAGCTGCTCCTCGGACACCTCGTCGGGCGGCGCGGGTGAGAGCAGCGCCCCGCCGATCGAGAACGCGGCGAACAGCACGACCACCACGGTCAGCACCGTGTTGATCGAGATTCCCCTGCGCTCGGCCATCGGGTTCGGTGCCGCCTTGCCCGGGCGGGCCTGCGGCTTCTTCTTCTTCTTGTTCGTGGACATCGGGATCTCCTCCGGAGGGGGTCAGTGCGCCGATCCCGGCGCGGTGAGGGCGGGGAGCAGTGCCGCGATCCCCGCGGTGACGGCGGCCCGCCCTCGGGCCGGGAGGTGCTCCCCGGCTGGTGGGTCAGCAACACGACGACGAACCGGTCGTGGGCCCCGACGTGGCCGGTGGTGTTCAGCACCAGCTCACCGCCGGCGACCATCCAGCCCTGCTTGATCGCGTGCGGCAGCCGGGGCAGCGCGTCCGGGATGCCGAAGTACTGGTCGACGCCGTCCAGTGCGATCCGGGGCGCCTCGCGCAACGCCGAGAGCACGAGCTCGCGGGAAGGTTCGGGCAGCCGGTCCAGGACGAACCGGTAGACGGCGACGACGTCGGCGCCCGTGGTCCGGGTCAGTTCCCATTCCCGCGGCTCGGACGGCGCCACGGTCCCGGTCAGGTTCAGCTCGGCCACCATCCTGGTGACGACGTCCGGGCCGCCCCGCTCGGCCCACAGGTGGGCGGCCGCGCGGTCGTCGCTGTCCCGGAGCACCCGTGTGACGGCGCTCGCGGTGCCCGGGTCGGGTGGCTGCCAGTCGCGGGCGCGCAGGACGTCCAGCGCGATGAGCAGCTTCACCACCGACGCCGTCGCGAAACCCGGCCGGTCGGCGGACTCGAGGCTCACCCCTGTCCACCGGTCGTTCGGGGTGCCGGCGACGGTCGCGGACGCACCGGTGGAAACCACCACCAGCGCGGTCACGACGAGCGCGGCGACGATCACCACCAGCCCCCGGTGCGGGCTTCCCGGCCGGGCCGTGTCCCCGTGGGCAGGCTGCCCGGGCACGGTCTCGAACGCGGACACGATGAGCCTCTCGTCCGGGGCGGATGCGGATGGATCCGGTGGCGGTCGCTCAGGTGACCGCCACCGGACCGCTCGACCGGAGGGCACTCCGGCCGAGCGGGTTCCGGGGTGGGGGAACCCCGGAACCGGCGGCGTCACCGCGGTCGTCGAGCCGGTCCGGTGACGCCGTCGGCGACCGTACGAGCAGAAGCGGTGCTGCCGCCGCGACGTGAGCAGGCGCTTTCCCCGGTGCGGAAATCGGTGACCGGCCGCGGTCGAGTGGCGCCGGTCGGCGCCGGGATCGGGCGATCAGGGCTTGCCCAGGCTCCAGCTCCGCTCCTCGGGGAGAGCGGCGAGCACGGCGCCCGCGGTGTCCCGCAGCAGTGACGCCAGATAGGGCAGATCGGCCTCGGGGATGCGGTGCTGCGGGCCGCCGACGACCAGGGCGGTCTGGTCGGTGACGGCCAGGCCGACGCCACGCACGTCGGGTTCGGACTCACCGTCGGTGATGGCGTAGCCGCGCTGCCGGACCAGGTGCAGGTCCGACAGCAGCGCTGAGACCTCGGTGATCGTGCGGTCGGTCATCCGGCGCAGCGGGCGCCCGGTGTAGAGGTGGCTGATCGTGTCGTCGGCGTAACGGGCCAGCAGCGCCTTGCCGCCGGACGTAGCGTGCGCGGGCATGGTCATGCCGAGCCGGGTGGTGACCCGGGTGGACCGGTCGCTCTCCCCGCTGGCGACGAACTCGACGCTGCGCCCGACGAGCTGCACCAGGTGCGCGGTCTCGCCACAGGTGCGGGCCAGCTCCCGCAGGTGTGGCAGTACGTCGTCGGGGACCCGGGGTGCGGCGAACGCGGTGGCCAGCTCGGCGAGAGCGGGACCCGCCCGGTAGAGCTTCGAACCGGTGACCCGGGCCAGCATCCCCGTGTGCTCCAGGCTGCTCAGGAGCCGGTGGGTGGACCCGAGCGCCAGATCCAGCTCCGAGCTGACCTCGGAGAGCCGCACCACGCCGCGCTCCGCGACCAACCGCAGCACCTGCACCGCGCGGTCGACACCGCGCAGCGCGGTGCCTCCCTGGCGGGGCTCGGCCATCGCTGGTCCTCCGGCTCCGATCGTCGGGGGCTGTGCGGTCGCTCGAAGAGGTCGGTGTCGTGACGGTCGGAGTGGTCGAGGTGGGTGTCGTGGAGGTCGGTGTGGTCGAGGTGAGTGTCGTCCGGGGGCGCCCCCGGGATCCATCGGGTCCCTCAGCCGGATGACGATCCGGCCCGATGGGGCAGGAGGGCACATCGGGCGCCGGACCATCCGCGGCAGCGGACCCGGTCGTGCGGGTCGGCCGGGTTCCCCCCGCGGCGACGGCGTCGGCGGGAGATCACCGGACCGTGCGGCGGATGGATGATCAGGTTCCCCTGACCGGCGAGCAGGCAGGCACCGGTGGCACCTGCACAGGGACGCGACCGCTTCCCCTGCACCAGGTGGAGTGCCCGCGATCCGCTGCGGCGGACGGCGGCGCTGCTGCGCCGGACGAGGCTGCCGACCGCCGCGGTGACGACGAACAGGCGGCCCGCGATGTGGGGCACGCCCCGCTCGTCGTGCCAGTAGGTGTCGCGGAGGCGGTCGGTGTCGGCGGGTTCGTCCGCCCAGCCCATGTTCATGCGGTGCGCCCGGTGCGCCCGGTGCGCAGGCGGTTCGAGTCCAGCTCCATGGCGATCCTTCCGGAGTCGGTCGTGGCGTGCGACCCCGGAGGACCGGACAGGGAGCGCACGCGATGGTTCACCCGCTCGTGTGACACCGCGATCCGGCGGTCCTCACGGCGGCCGTCCGTCGAAATCGGTGATCGGTCCGACACGGTTCAACCGCGGTGGGCGTGCACCGGGGTGCGTGCCGAGGTCATGACGTCGATCCGCCTGCCGTGCCGGTCGAAGGCGTGCAGCGCCTCGGCGCCGAAACCGACCGCCATCGGCCTGCCCACCGACGGGTGATCATGGGCGGGCAACGGCACCCGGAACGTCGCCCGCCGCGCGGGCCGGTCAAGCGGGGCGAGGATCTCCTCGCGGTGCGGGTCGACACCACCGGCCCCGATGTCGAGCAGCGCGAAAGCACCGTCCGATCGGTGCTCGACGCCCCGCACGACGCCGCGGAGCACGACCCCGGACCCCCCGGGCGCCACCGCGTCCGGCCGGACGCCGAGCACGACGCGCTCCCCGTGGTAGTGCGCGATCGACCGGGACCGGAGGTCGCTCCAGGGCAGCCAGTGGTTCTGACGGCCGATCGTCAGTACGACGTGACGGTCCTGCTGTGCGTGCACGCTCGCCTCGAGCAGGTTCATCGGCGGGTCGGCCATCGCGACGGCGCCGTGCACGGTGCCGGGCCGGGTGCCCAGCTCCCGCGGGGTTCCGAGATCCCGGAGCCGTCCGCCGTGCAGCACGGCGACCCGGTCGGCGAGCTCGTTCGCCTCCGCCGGGTGGGACGTCGCGTAGAGGATGGTCCGGCCCTCGGCACGGAACTGCCGGAGCACCTCCCGCAGGACGGACTCGGTCTCCTCGTCGACACCGGCCAGCGGCTCGTCGAGCAGCAGCAGCCGCGGGCGCCGGGCCAGCGCCGTCGCGAAGGCGACCCGCCTGCGCTGGCCGACCGACAGGTCGTCGAGCGGGTGCGGCAACAGCTCACCGACGTGCAGGCGCTCGGCGAGCTCGGCGATGTGACAGGTGCGGGTCCAGGTGCCGGCGCCCGCGATCTGCATCGGCCGGCCGATGTGCTCTGCCACGGTGCGCCCCCGCGCGGTGCCGGGTCGGGCGTCGACCAGGGCGGCGGGCCGGTTCCGGGCCCGGAACCGGGCGCACGCCGTCCCGTCGATCAGCACGGACCCGCTCATGGGGGGGAGCTCGCCCGAGGCGAGCCGCAGGACGGTGGACTTGCCACTGCGCGGGGGCCCGAGCAGGGCCAGCAGTTCGCCACCGCGCACCTGGAACGTCAGGTCGGCGACGGCGACCGTCCCGTTCGGGTATCGCGCACCCGCGCTGCGGAACGACAGTGTCGGCATGGGTGGTCCCGACCCCCGCTCTCGAATCTCGGTTCACCGGAGTACGAGTCCGGGAATCTAGGAGATTGACGATCGGGAGGGCGGCGATCTTTACCCGTCCTTAAGAGGAGAGCGGGTGCCCGACAGCTATTCACCACTGTGAGCGAGACCGGCCGAATTGACAAGCCCATTGATTAGTTGGGCCCCTGGAATGGTGCCTGCGGTGCCGGCCGCTGTCGATCCCGTCCCGCCGGACCGCCCTGCCGGACCGGCCCTACCGGACCAGCCGGTGCAGGTCCCAGCCCGCCAGCGCGGTGCCGGGGTGACGCCACGCGTGGCGCACGGCAGCGGTGTGGGTGAACAGCGGGCCGGGCAGCTCGTCCGGGTCGGCCCAGAGCCAGGCGTCGACGGCGTGCGGCTCGGTGACCGTGAGCTCGGCACCGGACGGCGCGGCGACGTGCACCGCGAACGTCACCCCGCTGCCCGCGGTCCGCACGCAGACCGCGAACGGCGAACCCCGCTCCGCGACGACACCGGTCTCCTCCGCCAGCTCGCGCAGCGCGGCACCCACCGGCGTCTCGCCACCCTCCAGGTGGCCGCCGGGGAACGACCAACTGGGGTGCTCACCCCTGGTCACCCGGTGGCCGATCGCGACCAGGCCGTCGGCACGCTCCAGCACGACACCGACACCGGACACCGGACGGGGCAGGTTCACGACGACGAATCTGCCAGGCCGGGGCACCCTGGTCGGCATGGACCCTGCAGCACTGGCGGTGGAACGCGCCCGGGTGGACGACCGGATCG
This sequence comes from Pseudonocardia sp. NPDC049635, assembly GCF_040659795.1. Taxonomy (NCBI): domain Bacteria; kingdom Bacillati; phylum Actinomycetota; class Actinomycetes; order Pseudonocardiales; family Pseudonocardiaceae; genus Pseudonocardia; species Pseudonocardia sp. NPDC049635. Next base: position 14,228 of record NZ_JBFAON010000007.1, on the reverse strand, counting down.
CCTCGTTGCACCACGAGCTGGCCTCGCTCGCCGAGGAGCAGGCGCTCACCAGTCATGACGACGAACACGATCCGGAGGGCGTCACGATCGCGGTGCAGCGGGCGCAGCTGCAGGGCCTGCTCGCCGCCGCGGAACGGGACCGGGCCGAGCTCGCCGGCGCAGCCCGGCGGTTCGCCGACGGCAGTTACGGGGTCTGCACCGGATGCGGTGGCCCGATCGCGCCGGAACGGCTGGAGGCACTGCCCGCGGCCCGTACCTGCATCTCGTGCGCCACCCGCCGCGGAACCCGGCGCTGACCCGCGGATCGTCAGGCAACCGTCAGGACGGCCTCACCACCCCGTCACGATCTCCCGGGGAGCCTGGGGGCATGCCCGACTCCCCTCCTGCCGGTGACCGCGCACGATTCGTCCGTCGCAGGCTGGTGCAGGGGTTCGGAGCGAGTGTGCTCGCCGGGGTGCTGCTGGCCGGGATGCTCGCGCCGGTCGCCGTCGCGACGGTGGTCGCGACCGACGGGATCACCGGCGTCGCGGACCAGGCCGCGGGCGCCCGGCTCGGCGACGGGCGGATGGGCGCGACCTCGGTGCTGCTCGACGCCGCGGGTGAGCCGTTCGCGCACCTCTACGACCAGCACCGCGAGCCGGTCGGTGTGGACGGCATCGCGGACACGATGACCGCCGCGATCGTCGCCATCGAGGACCGCCGGTTCTACGAGCACGACGGCGTGGACTGGTACGGCATGGGCCGGGCGCTGATCAGCAACGCCGCGGGCGGATCACCGCTGGAGGGGCAGGGGGCCTCCACCCTGACCATGCAGTACGTCAAGAACTACCGGCTCAACGTGCTGGCGTCGACACCGGAGGAGGAGCGCGCCGCCATCGCGAACACCCCGGCGCGCAAGCTCACCGAGGTCCGGCTCGCGCACCAGGTCGAGGCGGCGCTGGACAAGGACGAGATCCTGGCCGGTTATCTCGACCTGATCTACTTCGGCCGCGGCGCCTACGGCGTCCAGACCGCGGCCCGCACCTGGTTCGGGACGACGGCCGACCGGCTCACCGTGCCGCAGGCGGCGCTGCTGGCCGGGATGATCCAGGCCCCTGAGCGGTTCGACCCGTTGACCAACCCGCAGGACGCGCAGAACCGCCGCGACACCGTGATCGCAGCGATGGTCGAGGTCGGGTCGATCACCCCGGCCCAGGCCGAGCAGGCCAGGGCGACCCCGCTCGAGGTCCGGTCGGACGCCGGCGTCCCGGCCCAGGGCTGCGCCAACGCCCGCGAGGGGACCGGGCACTTCTGCCAGGCCGTCGTGGAGACCCTCGACGGGGCGGGCATCGAGGCGGGCATGCTCCGCAACGGCGGATACACGATCCGCACCACCCTCGACCCGCGGGCGACCGACGAGGCGCTGACCGCGGTCCGCCGGACCGGTGGCGCCGAGCGGTCGTCGTCGGTCGCGAACGTCGCCGCGCTGGTGGAGCCGGGCACCGGACGGGTCGACGCACTGGTCTCCAGCAGCGAGTACGGCTTCGACGCCGACGCGGGCGAGACCGCCTACCCGCTGGCGACGCTCCCGCTGCACGGCGCCGGGTCGGTCTACAAGGTCTTCACCGCGGCGGCCGCGCTCGAGCGCGGGATCGTCACCCCGGACAGCATGCTCGACAACCCGGCGAGCTACACCTCACGGAACTTCCGCAACGGCACCGCGCCCTACACGGTCGCCAACTACGGCGACTCCAGCAGCGGCCCGCTGACGCTGCGCCAGGCACTCGCCAGCTCGCCGAACACACCGTTCATCGAGCTCACCGACCGGATCGGCTCGTTGCAGCCGATCGTCGACATGGCCTGGCGGCTGGGCCTGCGGCAGTCCCTCGAGGCACCCACCCGTGACGGCGGCACCGTCGGCGAGGCCGTGATCGCGCAGCGCCGGGCGTCGTTCACGCTGGGACCGGAGGGCACCAGCCCACTGGAGCTGGCCACCGTCGGCGCCACGATCGCCTCCGGTGGGGTGCACTGCACGCCGCAGTTCGTCGAGGCGGTGACCGACCGGGACGGCGCCGACGTCGCGCTGCCCGGTCCGCGTTGCGACCGGGTGATCGACGAGTCGGTCGCCCGCGACCTGGTGACCGCCCTGTCCGGGGACGCCACGTCCGGCACTGCGGCAGCCGCCGCGGCCGAGGTGGGCTGGAACGGGCCGGTGATCGCGAAGACCGGTACCACCCAGAACTACGCGTCGGCCGCCTTCATCGGTGCCACCGGTGACCGCGCCGGTTCGGTGATGACGCTCCCGACCGGGACACCGCGCCCGGTGTGCACCGGGCCGCTGCGGACCTGCGGGTCCGGCAACCTCACCGGCGGCGCGGTGCCGGCGCGGGCCTGGTTCGCGATGGTCTCCGCGCTCGACGGCGGCGGCGGGGGATCGACCCCGCTGCCCGGCACCGGGGCCGGGACCTGAGCGGACCGCTCCCGGGACCGGCGGCGACCGGCCCGGCGCGTCCGGCGGGTCCCGGATCCACCCGGGACGGCGACGGGCGGTGAGCCGTCGCCGTCCCCGGCCGCGGGGCGGGATCCCGGGAAGTACCCCGCGGTGGGTCCGACCGGCGCGGTCGTGCGCGGCTGCTCCCCAGAAGCCGCACGCTCCGCCGCCGATCGCCCGGTCCCGATTCTGCCTCCGGCGGGGCACGATCGGGGCGGGTGGAACCGATCGTCAGCCAACCGTCAGGGATTTCCGCCCTGGTCAGGGGCCGGTGGGCGGGAGTGACACGGCGGATGTCGGGGCGGGCGTCGCAGTGACCGCCGGCGCCGGGTCGTCGACCGGGAGATCGTCGGGCCGGACGCTGACCGTCGGCGCGGGCGAGGGGACATCGGTGGCCGGACCGTAGGGCTCCGGTTCGTCCTCCAGCGTCACCCCGCACCCGCCGAGCAGGATCACGATCCCGGCGGCGAGCACCGTCGCTGCACGTCTCATCCCGCCACCTCCGGAAGCTCCACGACGACCCGGGCGCCGCCGCCGGGCCGGTCCTCGATCCACACCGCGCCGTCGTGTCTGCGCACGTGCGCCGCGACCAACGACAGCCCGAGCCCGGTGCCGCCACCGTCTCCTCGGCTGCCCGCCCGCGCGCCGCGGGAGAACCGTTCGAACACCTCGGCGCGCTTCCCGGCCGGCACCCCTGGCCCGGCGTCGTCGACCTCGATCCGGCCGCGGCCGGACCGCGCCGACACCCCGACCCGGACGGCGCCCCCGCCGTGCGCCTCGGCATTGTCGAGCAGGTTGCCGAGGATCTGGTCGATCCGGCGCCGGTCCGCCCGGACGACCACCGGTTCCGGCACGTCGATCTCCGGGGGCGTCCCACCGCGGGCCGCGACGATCCCGCGGACCAGTTCGCCGAGCTCCCACGGCTCGCGTTCGAGGGTGTCGCTGCGGGAGATCTCCAGCAGGTCCAGCACCATCCGGCGGAACCGCTGGATGTCGCCGTCGAGCAGGTCCACCGCCTGCTGCGCCGTCGGGGGCAGCTCGGCGCGTCGCCGGCGCAGCACCGCGACCGCGTTCACCAGGGTGGTGAGCGGGGAGCGCAGCTCGTGGCTGACGTCGGCGGCGAACCGCGCGTCCCGGGCCACCCGCTGCTCGAGTGCGTCGGCGGTGCGGTTGAAGGTCGCGACCAGGGGGGCGAGCTCGGCGTCGGAGCTGCCCGGTAGCCGGGCGGTGAGATCACCGCCCGCGACCCGCCCGGCGGCCTCGGTCAGCTCGGTCAGCGGTTGCAGCGCGCGGCGCCCCGCCCAGTACCCGAGCCCGAGCCCGAGCACCGTGCTGACCGCGACGCCCACGATCAGCACCCCGCTCAGGAACCGCAGGTTGGCATCGAGCAGCTGCAGGGGGAAGACCTCGACGAACACCGTCTCACCGGGCATCGGCGCGGCGACGACCAGGCTGGGCATCCCCCCGACCAGCATCCGCTGCCGGGCGCCGATGCCGGACCTGGCCATGTCCAGCAGCGGTTTCGGCAGCTCCGCCATGTCGATCTCGCGGCCGCTGGTGATCCAGTTGCCCTCGTGCCGGAGGGCGACGGTGGTGTCCGGCGTACCGGCCAGGCCGGTGAGCAGCTCGTCCAGCCCGTCGGACTCCGGGCGTGCGTCGAGCACCCGCTCGACCAACCGGACGTTGACCTCCACCTGCCGGGTCGCGCCCTCCACCCGCTGTTCGACCAGGTAGTAGGACGCCAGGTTCCAGGTCACGGTGGCGAACAGGCCGGTCACCACCAGCGACACCAACGCGAACGCGGCGCCGATCCGGTGCCGCAGGGGCAGCCGGCGCAGCGGGAAGCGGTCCAGCACGGACCGGCGGGAGACGCCGGGAGGGCTCATCCGTGCCGACCGGGCACCGGCTCCGTGTCGGGAGCGGCCGGTCCGGGCCGCCGTTCGACCCGGCCCGCCTTGTAACCCGCTCCGCGCACGGTCAGCACGACGGTCGGCCGGTCCGGGTCCGTCTCGACCTTGCGCCGCAACCGGCGGACGTGCACGTCCAGCAGCCGGGTGTCGCCGTGGTACTCGTAACCCCATACCCGGGACAGCAGCTCGTCGCGGGTGACGATCCGGCCTGCTGCCGCGGCCAGCTCGGCGAGCAGCCGGAACTCGGTGCGGGTCAGGTGCACGGGCTCACCGCCGCGCAGGACGACGCCCTCGTCGGGCCGGAGCTCGACGTCACCGAGCAGCAGCCTGCGCGGCGTCGCGGGGGCAGGCCTGCGCCGCCGCAGCAGGGCCCGGATCCGTGCCGCGAGCTCGCCCGCGACTAGCGGTTTCGTCACGTAGTCGTCAGCGCCCGCCTCGAGCCCGGCGATGACATCGGCGGAGTCGGACCGCGCCGTCACCATGATGATCGGGAGGTCACCGGCGTCGCGCAGCCTGCGGCAGACGGTGAGCCCGTCGATGCCGGGCAGCATCAGGTCCAGCAGCACCAGGTCGATCTCCGGTGCGCCGGCCCTGGCGAGGGCCTCCTCGCCGGTGTGCACCGCGTCGACGTCGAAACCCTCGTCATCGAGCGCGAGGCCGAGCGCCTGCCCGATGCGCACGTCGTCGTCCACGATCAGCACCCGGGTCCGGGAACCGACTCCGCCCTGTGCCGCCTCGAGTTCGACCATGATGACCCCGATTCCACCCGATCGCCGGCGTGAGGTCGAACCACCGGGTCCACCCGCGACGATCGTCAGCTGATCGTAAGCAGTCCGTGGAACGCGTGCACCCCACGCAAGCTCAGCTGCCGCAGCGCCAGCAGCGCCGCGGCCCGGCGCCGCCCCCGCCGGAGGGCATGGCGCCGCACTCCGGGCAGAGCTGGTCCAGCCAGCACACCGGATCACCGGCGGTGTCGTCGCCGGCCGTGTCGTCGTCGGCCGTGTCGTCGTCGGCCGTGTCGTCACGGCCGTCGCCGACGTCTGCTCCCTCCGGGTCGGGGGGCGGCGCCGGTCGTGTTCCGGACATCCGGCCATCGGACCACCACCCGGCGCGGCCGTCCAGCCCGGCTCAGCGCGGCGCCCGCGCCACCAGGACGGAGTTGACGACGTCGGTGCGCGGATGCACCTCCAGCAGCACGTCCAGTCCGGGCAGGTCGGCCGGGCACACCTGCGGGTAGAGCAGGGTCCGCAGACCGGCCGCGGTACGGACGAGCACTGCCGTGTCCGGCCCCGCCGCGGCCGCCAACCGGGCGGTGATCGCGGCCTTGGCGGGAGCGTCGGCCCCCACCAGCGCTCCGAGCAGGACGAGATCGGCGCGCCGGATCTCGGTCGTCAGGTCGGTGGGCAGCACCGTCGACGACACGTCCGCGCAGAGGCTGCGGGTCCGGATCCGCACCGCTTCGGCCACCGAGGTGCCCGAGTCGAGCGCGGCCGGGTCGCGGTCGACGTGCAGGACCTCGGCACCGTGCCGCGCGGCGAGCACCAGCCCGGTCAACGGCAGCGGCCCGGATCCGAGCACGACCACCCGGCGCGGCGTCGCGTGCCCGACGGCGGTCAGCGCGGCGAGTTCGAGGCGGACGAGATCGAGGTAGTTGCCCAGGTAGGGGAACCGTTCGAGCTCGGCGCCCGGGTCGGCTGCGGTGGCGATCCGGCCGGCCCAGTAGTGCTCCATCAGTCCCTCACCGGACGAGCTGAGCCCGCGCAACCGGTCGATGTGGGGCGCCACCCGTTCCAGCACCGTCGCGGTGCACCCGGTCGGCGGATGACAGCAGAGCTGCACCAGCTCGCCGAAGGCGGCGTCCACCCGCGGGCACGGACGCAGGTCGGTGTCCTCCAGCTCCTCGCACAGCGCCACCAGCCGCTCGGCGGTCCGTTCGGCGATGCCGGCGGCCTCCCGGGGAGCGCGGGGCGCAGGCACGCCGACAGCAGTGATTGCTTGGCACCTCTGCGTAGTCACGATTCTTCACAGTAACGAATGACAATCGTTATGCCTGTCGTTCGACCGGATGGACGAGAAACCTGAGCGAACGCTCCAGAATCTGGTTACCGTTGATCCCGGACACCGTCGAACAGGGAGAGACGCATGTGGGGATGGCTCGCGCTCGCGATCGGGGCCGAGGTGACGGCCACCATGTCGCTGAGGGCCTCGCAGGGTTTCAGCCGGCTCCTGCCGTCGCTGGTCACCGTCGCGGGCTACGGGGTGGCGTTCTGGGCGCTGGCCCAGGCGCTCACCCGGGGGATGGCGCTCGGCATGGCCTACGGCATCTGGGCAGCGGCCGGGGTCGCGATCGTCGCGGTACTGGGCGTGCTCTTCCTCGGTGAATCGCTCACCTGGGTGCAGGTCGGCGGGATCCTGTTGATCATCGGTGGGGTGCTCGCGCTGGAGCTGGGCGGATCCACCGCACATGCCTGAGCATGCCGACGGCCGACGGCGCAAGGGAGAGCGCCGTCGTCGCGCGCTGCTCGACGCGACGCTGCGGCTGGTGGGCGAGCACGGGGCGGCGGCGCTCACCCAGCGTTCGGTCGCCGCGGAGGCGGGGGTCCCGCCGAGCGCGGTGCTGTACTACTTCAGCTCCGTCGACGAGCTGCTGGTGGCGGCTCTGACCACGGTCAACGATCGGTACGTCGACCGGCTGGCCGGTGTGGGCACCGTCGCCGAGCTGGTCGATGTGCTCGACGAGTGGAGCCGCAGCGACCGGTCCCTCACGGTCGCGGAGTACGAGCTGCTGCTGCTCGCCGTCCGCCGCCCGGACCTGGCACCGCAACTGCGCCGGTGGGACGACGCGTTGGAGGCCACCGCCCGCCGGTTGCTCCCCGCCGCCCCGGAACGGCGCCCGTTGCTGGTGGCCTGCGTGAACGGGCTCTGCCTCGCCGCCGTCCTGGGCTCACCCGCCGACCCCGCGGTGCTCCGGCGGATCTGACGGCTCAGGCGAACGGTTCCAGCGGCGAGTCCAGCCAGCCCGCGTCGACCCCGAGCCAGTCACTGACCAGCCCGAACACGTCGAGCAGCCACAGCGTGGCCAGCACCACGGCGCCGGTCGCGGCCAGCAGCAGCAGCCGCACGACGATGTGTTGCTGCTTCTGCCACTCGTTCCACCGGTCGTAGTGCCGACGGGCGAAGTGCAGCACCCGCCGTGCCCCCTCGAACTCCGAAGCCAGCACCGCCAGCCCGGTGAACACGACCAGCCAGCCGGGGCCGGGGTAGGGGATCAGGATGATGCCGACGATCACGATCAGCGTGCCGAGCACACCGATGCTCCACCGCCAGCAGCGGTCCACCATCGGCCGGTGCCGCAGGCCGTCGCGGAAGCCGCGGTAGCGGGTCTGCGCGTCGTGGTAGCGGGTCCGCCAGCCGCGGGCCGGCGGGTCCGCGGACGGGTGTGCGGGAGAGCCGTGGTCGGGTGCGCTGCCCGAGGGCCGACCGTCGCTCATGGTCTGCATGGTTCCAGATGGCCGCACCCGGATCCCGCCGTGGGCGGATACCGTGGTCGCCATGAACACGGTTCCCACCGGCGAGCGCCACTCGGAGTCCGTGGAGAACTACCTGAAGACCATCTTCCTGCTGGGGGAGCGGTGGGAGGGTTCGGTGGGCATCTCCGCGCTGGCCGAGCGGCTGCAGGTGTCCTCGCCGTCGGCGTCGGGGATGGTCCGCAAGCTGGTCGAGACCGGCCTCGTCGATCATGCCCGGTACGCCGGGATCACCCTCACCCCGGCGGGGCGGGCGTCCGCGCTGGCCGTCGTCCGGCGGCACCGGCTGATCGAGATGTTCCTGGTGACGGAGCTGGGTCTGGCCTGGGACGAGGTGCACGAGGAGGCCGAGGCGCTGGAGCACGCCGTGTCCGACCGGCTGCTGGACCGGATCGACGACCGGCTCGGGCATCCCCGGTTCGATCCGCACGGTGACCCGATCCCCGGACGGGACGGCGAGCTGCCCGAGGTGCTGGCCCGCCGGCTGCCGGAGCTGCGTTTCGGCGAGGGCGGTGAGCTGGTCCGGGTGGACGACACCGAGCCCGAGGTGTTGCGTTTCCTCGACGCGCACGACGTCCGCCTCGGTGACCGGGTGGTCCTCGTCACCCGCAAGCCGTTCGACGGCCCGTTCGTGGTGCGCCTGTGCCGCCTCGGTGATGCGCGGGAGGACACCGACGAGGAGTGGGGCCCGTCGCTGGCGCGGGCGCTGTGGGTCGGGGCGGGCGCCCCGGGCTGATCACCCAGGGCTCTCCCGCCCCCGGCACACGACCCGCGAAAGGGCCGGGGAACGCCGGCCGGCTCCCTCGGGTCAGTTCCGGTCGTCGCCGGGACCGGGTGTCCGCCCGGGGTCGTCCACCCCGTTCGACGGCGACGTCGCGAACTCGGCGACCGCGGTCTCGCGCATCAGCGGATCGGACTCCGCCTGCTGCGCGGCCGGCCGCCCGTCCTCACCCGGGGCGACCCGGGTGGTGCTGTGGCGCAGCGAGTCGAGCGGTGAGGGCTCCGGCGGTAGCGCCACGACGAACTTCTCGTCACGCAGCGCCGTGGACAACCCGACCGCCATCATGATCAGCACGATGCCCAGCGGGAGCCCGGCCACGATCGCCGCGGTCTGCAGCGCGGACAGCGCGTCCGCCCCGGACGCAGCGCCCGCGGCGAGGAGCACCGCGGCGATCACGCCCTCCAGCACCGCCCAGAACAACCGCTGCTGCCAGCGCGGATGCGGATCACCGCCGTTGGTGAGCATGTCGACGACGAGCGACCCGGAGTCGGACGAGGTCGCGAAGAAGAGCACCACCACGAACACCGTCAGGATCGACGCGAGTGTGATCAGGATCTGGCTGACCGGCAGCTGGTCCAGCAGCACGTAGATCGCGGTCTCCGCGCTCGCGGTCGCCAGCGGGTGGTCCGGGTCGGCCTGCACGAGATCCAGGGCACTGTTGCCGAACACGGTCAGCCACACCATGGAGGCTCCGACCGGGGCGAACAGGCAGCCGGCCACGAACTGCCGGATGGTGCGACCGTAGGAGATGCGGGCCAGGAACATCCCGACGAACGGCGACCAGGAGATCCACCAGCCCCAGTAGAAGAGGGTCCAGGCGCTCTGCCACTCGGCGGCGGAACCGTTGCCTCCGTCCGGGAACGTCTGGAAGCTCAGGCTCGGGATCTCCTGGATGTAGCTGCCCATGTTCGCGGCGAGGCTGTTGAGCAGATCGCGGGTCGGTCCGAAGAAGAACACGAACAGCATGAGCGCCAACGCGAACCAGAGGTTCAACAGCGCCAGCCGCCGGATCCCCCGGTCGAGGCCGAGCATCAGCGAGGTGATCGCGATCGCGGTGATCCCCAGGATCAGCAACACCTGCAGGAACGTCGTGTTCTCCCAGCCGAACAGCACGTCCAGCCCGGCGCCGACCTGCTGGGCGCCGATGCCGAGCGAGGTGGCCAGGCCGAACAGCGTCCCGAACACGGCGAGCACGTCGACCAGGTAACCGGGCCAGCCGTTGACCCGATCCTTGAGCAGCGGGTAGAGCGCCGATGCCGGGCGCAGCGGCAGGCCACGGCGGAACGCGAAATAACCCAGCGACAGGCCGAGCACGATGTAGATCGCCCACGGGTGCAGGCCCCAGTGGAAGAACGTGTAGAGCATCGAGTCACGGGCGGCCTCCGGTGAACCCGCCTCACCGGTCGGCGGCGCCGTGAAGTGCGAGATGGGTTCCGAGACCGCATAGAACACCAGGCCTATACCCATGCCTGCGGTGAACAGCATCGCGAACCACGAGGTGTTCCCGTACTCCGGGACCGAGTCCGACGGCCCGATCTTGACCCGGCCGTAGCGGGACATCATGAGGATCACGACGAAGATGAGGAACCCGGTGGCCGAGAAGATGTACAGCCAGCCGAGTGTGTCGGTGATCCAGGTGTTGACGGCCATCGCGACCTCGCCGAGAGATGCCGGCGAGATCACACCCCACATCACGAACGCGACGGCAAGCGCAGCCGAGCTGATGAAGACGGGAGGACTGGTGTGCTCCCGGAGATATCGAACAATCAACTCGTTCTCCCCCAGATCACTCGGAACGGTGCGGCGCGTCGGCGGTCACGATTCAGACCTATGCGCCATATCGCAGGCACTGTAGGTCCACTCGGAGCATCCGCACAGCGCGGGGCGCGTCCGGGTGGCCGGTACCACGGTCGCGACATACGCTGTGGATCGATGACGTCCGCGCCGGACCCGCACGAGGAGTACCGTGCCCGAGGACAGTTCCTCCCGCCCGCTGGACCAGCGTGAGCTGCGCGTCCTTGCCGACATCTCGTCGGCGACGCTGCGCGAGGACCCGGGCCTGGTGCGTCGCTTGCACGGCGTGGAGGGTCAGGTCCATCCGCCGGTGGCACGGACCGGGACGCCGCTGGCGTGGCCGCTGGTTCTCGCGGTGATGGGAGTGGCGGTGCTCTACGCCCTCGTGATCGTCGCGCTCCCGCCGGTGCTGGCCCTGGCCGTGGTGCTCGGTGTGCAGCTGGTGCTCGTTCCGGCCGGTTGCCTGTTCTGGGCGCGCCGGCGCGGCGAGCTCTGACCCGGACACGCGAACGGGCCCGGCCCCGCGAGATGCGGGGCCGGGCCCGGTTCCTGCTGGACCGTCCGGGGAAGCTGTGCCCTCGTCGAGGTCCGGCCTGCCGGCTCGGGCCGGTCAGCGAGCGGCGTCGGCGGCACCCGTCTCGGTGCCGGCGGTCTGCGAGCGCAGTGAACCGTCCGAGCTCTCCAGGTGCGCGCGCACGAACCACTGGAACTGCTCCAGCTCACCGGCCTGTGCGATCAGCATGTCCTGGGTGACCGGGTCGAGGGTCTCCAGCTTCTCGATCTGCGTGCGGTGGTCGGTGATGACCCCGGTGTAGACCAGATCAAGCGCACCGAGATGCGCGATCGCCTCGTCCCGGCCGATCGAGTAGTCGTCCCAGCTGCGCTCGCGCACCAGTGCACCGGGTGTGCCGTCGGGCGACCCGCCGAGGGTGGCGATCCGCTCTGCGACGTCATCGACCATGCCCCGGACGCTGTCGACCTGCGGGTCCAGCATCTCGTGCACCGCGATGAAGTTCGGGCCCACCACGTTCCAGTGCACGTGCTTGAGGGTCAGCTGAAGGTCGTTGAGCGCGTGCAGGCGGTTCTGCAGCAGCGCGACGACCTGCTCGGCGTCGCCCCGCTCGAGGCCGGGAACGGTGTAGCGGATGGTGGCCATGGTGATTCGCTGTCCTTTCGTGCGGTGGTCGCGTTCGAGGGCGGTGCTAGGACGCCGCGGGACGCGTGTCGTCCGGTTCCACCGGTTGTTCGGCGAGGTGCACGCCGTCGGCGTCCGGGGTCTCGTCGACGGGTGTGTCGCTCTGCTCCGTCGGGACCGGTCCGGTCTCGACGCGGGTCGCGTCGTGCGTCCTCATGGGGGCTGGGTACCCGATCGGCACGGCTTCATGTACGTCATGCCGGTCCTGGTTCCGGGTCTTTCGGGTGTGGTGCCACGGACGGCGCACCGGCCACGCGACGCGCCGGCCCGCACAGGGGTACCGGCACCGCACCCGAGGTCGCGCTGCACCCCCAGCCGACGCTGCCCGACCCTGTCCGCCTGTCCGCCCTGACGGTTGACGCACCGGGGTGTCGTCGCCCGCGGTCATGTGGGTGTGGTTCCCCGATCGGTGAGTTCGCGCCAGGCCCGGCGCCGCTCGGCGAGATCGCGGATCGAGTCGACCTCGGCGAGCATGCGACGCTGCTCGTCGGTGCCGGCGCCGGAGGCCACGAGCCGTTCGGTGTCGGCGAGCGAGCGGGCGGCCTCGATGTCCTCCTCGCCGTGCGGGAGCCGCTGGTCGCGATCCTCGTCGCCCTCGGCGTCCACGGGATGGTGCTGCTCGTCGGCGTACGGGTTGTCGGAGGGGAGCCGGCCGGTGAACCGTCCGTAACCACCGAGGGTGAGCAGCACCAGCCCGACGACCAGGCTGAACACCACGTTCGGCATGCGGAACGACAGGACGTTGTACGGCGTCCCGATCAGCAGGACGTTCAGCACGCCGGACAGCAGGAACAGGGCTCCGACGGCGACGCTGACGGTGGAGGCGATCCGGCCGCCGCGCGCCGCTGCCGCGACCAGGACCGTGCCGACCACCAGCGAGACCGCGGACAGCAGGTTGTTGGTGGTCATGCCGAACAGCGGTGCACCTGTGGTGGAGAAGAAGTCGAGGTTGTCGGTGATGCCGAGCCCCCCGAACACCCAGAGGGTGACACCGATCAGTGCGCAGCTGGCGCGGTGCAGACCGTTCAGCACGCGCGTGTCGGACCCGAGCGATCCCATGTCGTCCTCCATTGCTGGCCGGCGGGGGTCTCCGCCTAACCCCTCATCCGGCCCGGCAAACCCGCGAGCCGAACGCTGCCGGCGGGGCCGGCTCAGCTCGTTCTCAGCTCTGTCGAGGCACCGTCGGCGGGGTACGGCGGTGCGGACGCCCGCCGGGGGAGGACACATGACGCTGCTCGACGTGCTCGTGCTCATCGTGGTGCTCGCCGCCGCGGTCGGCGGCTTCGGCAGGCTGGGCGGCGTGGCGCGGGCCGGGAGCCTGCTCGGCCTCGTCGTCGGCGCGGGCGTTGGCGCCGCCTGGGGCTCGCGACTCGCGGGGTTCGGTGAGACCCCGGGTTCGGCCTGGTTGTGGGGTCTGCTCGGCATTCTCGGCGGCCTGCTGCTCGGTTCACTGGTCGGGAGGTTCCTCGGCGGCCTGGTCAGCAGGCTGCTCACCGGGGCCCGGTTGTCCGTCCTGGACCGGGCCGTGGGCGCCGCCACCGGCGGCATCGCCGCACTGCTCGTGATGTGGCTGGTGTCCTGGGTCGTCCCGGCCCTGGTGGATCCGGCCGCACTCGCCCCGGTGACCTCACTGGTGGATGCGTTGGGCGGTGAGAGCCGGATCCTCGGCTCGGTCGGCGAGGTGCTCCCGGCGACGACGTCGGCCGTGCGTGACGCGGTGGACGCGGCCCGGCCGCCGGCCGGCTGAGCCGGTGCCGGGAGTGCTCCCCGTCGGATCGCGACGCGCATTCGCCCCCGACGCGCTGCAGGATCCGACGAGGAGCACTCGTCGGGTCAACGCGCCGGACCCCGACGCGGATACCCCCCTGATGCGGTGACGGCCACGACGTCCGGACACCCACTGCGACGGAGGCCCGGTGAACACGGGTCGAGGGCCGGACGACTCACTCGCGCGTGCCGCCCGGCGGTCGCACGGGATGCGCTGCGCCCGGGTGATGCGGGAGGGGGGCGAGGGTCCCGGGGCACGGGCACCGGGGCACCGGGGCACCGGGGGCTGGGGCACTGCGGGGCGCGGAGGTGCGGAGGCGGCGGGGAGGCGCTGGCAGTGCAGTGCAGCGCCGACCGTGCGGGGGTGAGGCACAGCCAGCGGCCGTCCGTCGGTGGCGGGACCGCCCGGGGCCGTGTGGTGTTCGGTCGCGCAACGGACCTGGTCAGCAGCCTGAACAGGCAGGTGCGGCGACGGTCCGACCACCGAGAACACCACGAGGGCGCGGCCCGAACACCCAGAAGTGCTCGGCGTCACACCGGCAGTGTTTCGGGCGAAACCGTATGCGATCCTTGATCGATAAGTGGCGGCGCGCCACCCGCACCCCTGGTGACCTGCGATGACTCCTCCTGTTCGCCGGAGGTACCCCCCGGTTTGACCATGCCGGACACCGTGGCGTAACTTAGTTCTCGTCAGCGAGTGAGCCGGACAGAACGGGCCTTGGTTGCCCGGTCAACAGGCCCCGTTGGCTGGTGGCCCCCCGGGTGGATGTCCGATGTTGTCGGG